>NZ_JAHBAY010000003.1:0-322747 GCF_018499875.1 Kineosporia corallincola
GCCGCCCCCTTGGGCCGGGCCTCCCCCCCGCCGCCCCCCCCCCGCGCCGCCCCCCCCCCCCCCGGGGGGGGGCCCCCCCGCCCCCCGCCGGGCCGCCCCCCCCCGCCCGGGGGGGCGGGGCCCCCCCCCGCCGCACCGGCTCGCCGGCGAACGGCACGAGCACCTCCGACGCGGCGTCCTCGGTGGCCACCGGCGTCCATGCGCTGTCGTCGAAACCGGCCGTGCTCCAGGCCGGATCGTGCCGGCGGGCGTCGAAGCGCTCGCCGATGAAGAGGTCGGACCAGACCCACGGCCCGTCGGCGCTGACCACGTCGCCGCCCGAGGTGAGCACCTGACGACGGCCGTCGGCGGTGGTCAGGTGCAGCTGCCAGATCGCGCTGGTGCTGTCGCCGAACTGGGCGCTCGACCCGGTGAGCCCGATCCGCCCGGCCCACCAGCCGTCGGCCAGGGCCACACCGAGCACGTTCTCGCCCACTGCGATCAGCCCGGTCACGTCGTAGCACTGCACCGAGACGCGCGAGCCGTAGCTGTCCGAGCCCGGCGCCAGCACCTCGTCACCGGCCACCGTGCCGTTCACCCGCGCGGAGTAGACGCCACGGGCGGTCATGAACAGCCGGGCCCGCACCACCGGGGCCGCCACGGTGAACCGCTGCCGCAGCAACCGGACCGGCCGCAGACGGTCGGCCACCGGGCCGGCCGGACGGCGGCCGGTGATCCAGTCCAGCATCGTCCAGCGCTCGGTGGTGGTGGCCCGGTCCTTCGGGGTGACCCACTGCGCGCGCCAGTCCTCCGGGCGCAGCAACGCGGTGCCGAACCCGGCCGTGGCCCAGGAACTCACGGTGCCGGCCTGGTCGGTGATCCGCACCCGCCACTCGTAGTCGGTGTCGGATTCCAGCTCGGCACCGGGCATCTCGACCAGATGACTCTCCCGGGAGACGACCCGGCCGCTGCTCGCGACCGGCCGGCCGGCCCGCAGCACCTCGATCTCGTAACCGGCCTGGGAACGGCCCGGAAGCCAGGACAGACGGGGACGGGAAGTGGCGACCGCCAGGGGGGTTCGCTGGTACTCGACCGACAGACCGGTGACCGGGGAATCGCTCACGACATGCTCCTTCGCATCCGTCCTCACTGGTGCCCGGCAACCGAAAGTACCTGGCTTCCCGCGAAAAGGGAACGCGTTCGGTTTTCACAGGAACCCGCTGGTCACCTACCCTGAGCGGATGAGTGAGCCACGCCGACGTGGGAGCTACGCCGTGGGCCGGGAGCGCCGGGAAAGGATTCTCGACGCCGCCACCGAGCGATTCGCCACCTCCGGGTACACCAGCACCTCGATGGCGCGAATAGCGAAGGATGTCGGGATCTCCACCACCGGCCTGGTGCACCACTTCCCGACCAAGCAGCACCTGCTGCTGGCCGTCGCGGACCGGCGTTTCGACAGTGCGGGGGTGGTGGCCGGGCCGGCGACGAGCGCGGACGGCGAGCAGCTGATCCGCTCGCTCCAGTCGATCACCCGGCATTTCCTCGACCAGCCGGGCTTGATCGAACTGTTCGTGGCACTCAGCGCCGAGGCGGCGGACCCCTCCAGCGCCGCGCACGAGCTGTTCGCGGCGCGCTACGAGCGCATCATCGACGACATCGCCGGGCGCTTCCGGGCGTGCGCCCGCGGCGGTTCGTTCCGCGCCGACGTGGACTACGACGCGATCGCCCGGGAGGTGGTCGCGGTGTCGGACGGCATGCAGCTCCAGTGGGTGCTCTCCGGCCGCCGCACCGACCTGGCGGGCGACAGCGAGAGGTACCTGAGCCGCCTGGCCCAGGCCCTTCGTCCTTCCCCGCCTCCTGCGTGAGACGTTTCAGCAGGCACCACGAACGGACGACGGGGAGCTGCGCCGCACGCCCCCGTCGTCCCCCGTTCTGCAGCTTGCCGGGACAGGTTCACCCGACCGCCCACCGATAGCCCGGGAATCCTCGGCCGAGGACACTGGATGGTCCCGGCCCGGCCGTGCTACGTTCTGATGAAACGTTTCAACGAGGAACGGACAACGCCGTCATGACACAATTTCCGGACGTCGCGCCCCAGCTCGCGCAGCAGGCGATCGAGCTCCCCTCCTGGGCCTTCGGCAACTCCGGCACCCGCTTCAAGGTCTTCGGCTCCGCCGGCACCGCCCGCGACCCGTTCGAGAAGATCGCCGACGCCGCGCAGGTGCACCAGTACACCGGCCTGTCCCCCAGCGTCGCCCTCCACATCCCCTGGGACCGGGTGGAGTCGTTCGCCGACCTGCGAAAGCACGCTGAAGACCTGGGCGTTCAGCTCGGTACCATCAATTCCAACACCTTCCAGGACGACGAGTACAAGCTCGGCGCCCTGACCCACACCGACGCGAAGATCCGGCAGCGGGCCATCGACCACCACTTCGAGTGCATCGACGTGATGAACGAGACCGGCAGCCGCGACCTGAAGATCTGGCTCGCCGAGGGCACCAACTACCCGGGCCAGGGCGACCTGCGCGGCCGCCAGGACCGGCTGGCCGAGTCGCTGGCCACGATCTATCAGCGGATCGGCGAGAACCAGCGCCTGGTGCTCGAATACAAGTTCTTCGAGCCCGCCTTCTATCACACCGACGTGCCGGACTGGGGCACCAGCTACACCCAGGTGGCCGCGCTCGGCGAGCGCGCCGTGGTCTGCCTCGACACCGGTCACCACGCCCCGGGCACGAACATCGAGTTCATCGTGATGCAGCTGCTGCGCCTGTCGAAACTCGGCTCGTTCGACTTCAACTCGCGGTTCTACGCGGACGACGACCTGATCGTCGGCGCGGCCGACCCGTTCCAGCTGTTCCGCATCCTGTTCGAGGTGATCCGGGGCGGCGGCTACGGCAACCCGGACGTCGCCTTCATGCTCGACCAGTGCCACAACATCGAGCAGAAGATCCCCGGCCAGATCCGCTCCGTACTCAACGTGCAGGAGATGACGGCCCGGGCCCTGCTGGTGGACACCCAGGCACTGGCCGCGGCGCAGGAGGCCGGCGAGGTGCTCGCCGCCAACCAGATCTTCATGGACGCCTTCTACACCGACGTGCGTGGTGACCTGGCCGCCTGGCGGGAGACCCGGGGCCTGCCGGCCGACCCGATGAAGGCCTACCTGGAATCCGGTTACCAGCAGCAGATCGAGGGCGACCGCGTCGGCGGGGCCCAGGCCAGCTGGGGCGCCTGAACCCCGCCCCTCTCGTAACAGCATGTCTTCCAACGTCGTTCAGCCCGACAGCCCATCCGAACCACCGACGAAGGACCACGTATGACGAACGAGACCGTCGCCGCGCTCATCGCCCGCAGCAACCGCCTCGGCGCAGACCCGAAGAACACGAACTACGCCGGTGGCAACACCTCGGCCAAGGGCAGCGAGACCGACCCCGTCACGGGGCAGCCGGTCGAGCTGCTCTGGGTCAAGGGCTCGGGCGGTGACCTCGGCACCCTCACCGAAAAGGGCCTGGCCGCCCTGCGTCTGGACCGGATGAAGGCTCTGGTCGATGTCTACCCCGGCATCGACCGCGAGGACGAGATGGTCGCGGCGTTCGACTTCTGCCTGCACGGCAAGGGCGGCGCCGCACCCTCGATCGACACCGCCATGCACGGCCTGGTCGACGCCGCGCACGTCGACCACCTGCACCCGGACAGCGGCATCGCGATCGCCACCGCCGCCGACGGTGAGGAACTCACCCGGAAGATCTTCGGCGACAAGGTGGTCTGGGTTCCCTGGCGCCGTCCGGGTTTCCAGCTCGGCCTGGACATCGCCGCGATCAAGGCGGCCAACCCGCAGGCGATCGGCACCGTCCTGGGCGGCCACGGCATCACCGCGTGGGGCGACACCAGCGAGGAGTCCGAGCGCAACTCGCTGTGGATCATCTCCACGGCCGCCGAGTACATCGAGAAGAACGGCTCGGCACAGCCTTTCGGTGGCGTGCGGGCGGGTTACGAGGCCCTGCCGGCCGACCAGCGCCGGGCCAGGGCGGCCGCGCTGGCCGCCACCGTGCGCGGCATCGCCAGCCGGGACAAGCGGCAGGTGGGTCACTTCACCGACTCCGACGTGGTGCTCGACTTCCTGGCCAGTGAGCGGGCGCCCGAGCTGGCCGCCCTGGGCACCAGCTGCCCGGACCACTTCCTGCGCACCAAGGTCAAGCCGCTGATCCTCGACCTGCCGGCCACCGCGAGCGTCGAGGAGAGCATCACCCGGCTGAAGGAACTCCACGAGGAGTACCGCGCCGACTACACCGCCTACTACGAGAAGCACGCCGACGAGAACAGCCCCGCCATCCGCGGCGCGGACCCGCTGATCGTGCTGATCCCGGGTGTCGGCATGTTCAGCTACGGCGCCAACAAGCAGACCGCGCGGGTGGCGGGCGAGTTCTACGTCAACGCCATCAACGTGATGCGCGGCGCCGAGTCGCTGTCCACCTACACCCCGATCTCGGACGCGGAGAAGTTCCGCATCGAGTACTGGGCGCTGGAGGAGGCCAAGCTCCGGCGGATGCCGAGGCCGAAGTCGCACGCCGGGCGGATCGCGCTGGTCACCGGCGCTGCCTCCGGCATCGGCAAGGCGATCGCCGAGCGCCTGGCCGCCGAGGGCGCCTGCGTCGTGATCGCCGACCTCGACCTGGCCAAGGCGCAGGCCGCGGCGGCCGAGATCGGCAACAGCGACGTGGCGATCGGGGTGGCCGCGAACGTCGCCTCCGGCGAGGCCGTCCAGGCCGCCGTGGACGAGGCCCTGCTCGCCTTCGGCGGTGTCGACCTGGTGGTCAACAACGCCGGCCTGTCGCTGTCCAAGCCGCTGCTGGAGACCACCGAGGCGGACTGGGACCTCCAGCACGACGTGATGGCCAAGGGCTCGTTCCTGGTGTCGAAGGCCGCGGCCAAGGTGCTGATCGAGCAGGGCCTGGGCGGCGACATCATCTACATCTCCTCCAAGAACAGCGTTTTCGCCGGCCCGAACAACATCGCCTACTCCGCCACCAAGGCCGACCAGGCCCACCAGGTGCGGCTGCTGGCGGTCGAGCTGGGCGCGTACGGCGTGCGCGTGAACGGCGTCAACCCGGACGGGGTGGTGCGCGGTTCCGGCATCTTCGCCTCCGGCTGGGGCGCCAACCGCGCGGCGACGTACGGGGTCAAGGAGGAGGACCTCGGCCAGTTCTACGCCAACCGCACCATTCTCAAGCGGGAGGTGCTCCCGGAGCACGTAGCCGACGCGGTGTACGTGCTGACCGGCTCCGAGCTGAGCCGCACCACCGGGCTGCACATCCCGGTGGACTCCGGCGTCGCCGCGGCGTTCCTGCGCTAGAGCACGCCAACGACCGGCCGGGCCCAGCACGGGCCCGGCCCCATGGAAGGGCAGTCAAGGTGAGCAACGCCGGTACAGTCGCCGCCGTCGATCTCGGTGCCACCAGTGGACGCGTGATCCTCGGGACCGTGGGGGACGGGACGCTGCGCATGCGGCACGTCGCCCGGTTCCCCAACGACCCCGTCCAGCTGGGTGATGGCCTGCACTGGAACATCCTGGAGCTGTACCGGCAGGTGGTGGGTGGCCTGGCCGCCGCCCGGGAGCAGGCCGACGTGCTCAGCGTCGGGATCGACTCCTGGGCGGTGGACTACGGCCTGCTGCGCGGCGGTGAGCTCCTCGGCGTGCCGCACCACTACCGGGACGCCCGTACCGCCGCCGGCGTGGCCGCCGTCCACGCCCGGTTCGGGCCGGCCGAACTGTTCCGCCGCAACGGTCTTCAGCACCTGCCCTTCAACACCGTGTTCCAGCTGGCCTGCGAGGGCGGGACGGGGCGGCTCGGCCTGGCCGATCGTCTGCTGCTGATTCCCGACCTGCTCGGGTACTGGCTCACCGGCGCCGAGGTGGCCGAGCGCACCAACGCCTCCACCACCGGCCTGCTCGACCCGCGCACCGGAACCTGGGACGACGAACTGCTCGCGGCGCTGGGCATTCCGGCGCAGCTGCTGCCGGGTCTGGTCGATGCCGGAACCCCGGTGGGCAAGCTCACCGGCAGCGCCGCGAGCCTGGTCGGCTCGCCGCTGGAGGTGGTCACGGTCGGCTCGCACGACACCGCCTCGGCGGTGGTCGCGGTGCCGGACACCGGCCGCGACTTCGCCTACATCTCCTGCGGCACCTGGGGTCTGGTCGGCCTGGAGCTGGACGCCCCGGTGCTGACCGACGCCGCCCGCGAGGCCAACTTCACCAACGAGGGCGGTGTCGACGGCCGGATCCGGTTCCTGCACAACGTGATGGGCCTGTGGCTGCTGTCGGAGTCGGTGCGCACGTGGGACCGCGGCGCGAACAGCAGCCAGCGTTCCAGCAACCTGGAGCAGTTGCTGGCCGAGGCCGAGCAGGCACCGGCTCCGGCCGCGGTGTTCGACGTCGACGACGAGCGGTTCATGGCCCCGGGCGACATCCCGGCCCGGATCGCCGCCTGGTACGCCGAGCACCACCTGCCGGCGCCGGCCACTCCCCCGCAGTTCGCCCGGGCCATCATCGAGAGCCTGGCCCAGGCCTTCGCCGACACCGTGCACAACGCCGCCCGGATCGCCGGCCACCCGGTGACCGTGATCCACCTGGTCGGGGGTGGCGCGCAGAACAAGCTGCTGTGCCAGGCCACCGCCGACCGCAGCGGGCTGCCCGTGCTGGCCGGCCCGGTCGAGGCCACCGCCATCGGCAACATCCTGGTCCAGGCCCGCGCCGCCGGGCTGATCGACGGCGGGCTGACCCGGATGCGAGAGTTGGTCAGTCAGGCCTTCACACCCGTCCGCTACGAACCCCGATTCTGAGTTTTCCCGAGGAGCACGTCGTGGTGCAACGCCAGTTCCCGAAGGCCGCCGAGGTCTTCGAGCTCATGCAGTTCAAGAAGCCCGAGTTCAACGGCCGCAAACGCCGCCTCGACAAGGCGCTGACCATCTACGACCTGCGCACGATCGCGAAACGGCGCACGCCCCGCGCCGCGTTCGACTACACCGACGGCGCGGCCGAGGGCGAGCTGTCGCTCGACCGCGCCCGCAAGGCCTTCGAAGACGTCGAGTTCCACCCCGAGGTGCTGCGCGACGTGGCCCGGGTGGACACCTCCACCACGGTCTTCGGCGGCGCCTCGGCCCTGCCGTTCGGCATCGCCCCCACCGGTTTCACCCGGCTGATGCAGACCGAGGGCGAGGTGGCCGGGGCCGGTGCCGCCGGCGCCGCGGGCATCCCGTTCTGCCTGTCCACGCTCGGCACCACCTCGATCGAGGGCGTGCGGGACGCGAACCCCTCGGGCCGCAACTGGTTCCAGCTGTACGTGATGAAGCAGCGGGATATCTCCTACGGCCTGGTCGAGCGGGCCGCGCAGAACGGCTTCGACACGCTGTTCTTCACCGTCGACACCCCGGTGGCCGGGGCCCGGCTGCGCGACAAGCGCAACGGCTTCTCCATCCCGCCGCAGATCACCCTCGGCACGGTCGTCAATGCCATCCCCCGGCCGTGGTGGTGGTACGACTTCCTGACCACCCCGAAGCTGGAGTTCGCGTCGTTGTCGTCCACCGGCGGCACGGTGGGCGAGCTGCTCGACTTCGCGATGGACCCCACCATCAGCTACGAGGACCTGCGCATCATCCGCGAGATGTGGCCCGGCAAGATCGCGATCAAGGGTGTCCAGACCGTCGAGGACGCGCGCAGACTGGCCGGTCTCGGCGTCGACGGCATCGTGCTGTCCAACCACGGCGGCCGTCAGCTCGACCGCGCGCCCATCCCCTTCCACCTGCTGCCCGACGTGGTGCGCGAGGTCGGCCAGGACGTCGAGGTGGTCGTCGACACCGGCATCATGAACGGCGCCGACATCGTCGCCTCCATCGCCCTGGGCGCGAAGTTCACCCTGGTCGGCCGGGCCTATCTGTACGGCCTGATGGCCGGCGGCCGGGAGGGCGTGGACAAGATGATCGAGATCCTCTCCGACCAGATCGTGCGCACCATGAAGCTTCTCGGCGCGCACTCGCTGGAAGAGCTCACCCCCCAGCACGTCACCCAGCTGGAGCGTCTGGGCCCGATCCGCCGCGGCTGAGTCCTCTGCCGTGGTTCCCCCGTCCGGAAACCGGGGAACCACGGCAGAATGGACGAATGAGCGTCGTCATCGAAGACCGCCGCATCCCCGGGCCGCACGGTGAAATACCGCTGCGGCTCTACACTCCCGATTCCGCGCCGCCGACCGTGAACCTGGTCTGGGCGCACGGCGGCGCGTTCGCCGTCGGCGACCTTGACATGCCCGAGAGCGACTGGGTGGCCCGGCAACTGGCCGACCGCGGAATCCGGGTGGTGGCCGTGGACTACCGCCTCGCCCCTGTGCCCCGGAGCCTGGCCGTCCAGCTGGAGGGGCAGCACGGCGGTGACACCGGCAGCCACTACCCCGTCGCCTCCGAAGAGGTCACCGCCGTCTTCTCCTGGGCTGTGCACGCTTTCGGCGGCACCTGGGCGCTCGGCGGGGCCAGCGCCGGGGCCGACCTGGCCGCCGGGGCCACCCTGCGCCTGCGCGACGCCGGGGGCCGGCTGCCGGCCGGCCTGCTGCTGGCCTACCCGATCGTGCACGCCGAGCTGCCACCGCTGACGGCCGAACTGGCGCACCAGGCCGCGAGTCTGCCCGGCCGGTCCGCGTTCCCGCCCGACACCGTGCTCGCGATGAACCTGAACTATGTGCGGGATCCGGCCCTGCTGCGTGAACCCTACGCCTTCCCCGGAGGTCACGACTTGACCGGCCTGCCACCGGTGTTCATCGTCAATTCCGACGCCGACACGCTGCGCGCGTCCGGCCAGCAGTTCGCCGCGGAACTCGCCCTGGCCGGCACCGACGTCACGGTGGTGCGCGAGAAAGGCACCCAGCACGGGCATCTCAATCTCCCGGACGATCCGGCGGCAACCCGCAGCATCGCCCGCATGGCCACCTGGCTGCTCTCCCCCACCCTGAACTGACCTCAAACCGAGGACGACGCCGGGCCCGTCACGGCCCGGCGTCGTCCTCAGTTTTGCCAGTGGCAAAGCGTTGACACGCCCCGGTGGGACTTGCATGCTTCTTGAGCGCTTTCCGGACAATCCGGACAATCACCCTTGTCGGCGCTGACGAAGGGAAAGTCACCATGACCATGAGCCGCCGCCAGGTGCTCACCGCCACGGCCGGACTGGGCCTCCTGGTCACCGCGTGCGGTTCACCCAGCTCCCCGGGATCGAAGTCGCCCGTCGCCGGAACGGCCGAGGCGGTGCCCGCCACCCCCTCCGAACCGGTGGTGCTGAACGTGCTCGACGTGGCGGGCAACCTCCAGCTGACCCAGCCGATGATCGACGACTTCGTCAAGAAGAACCCGAAAATCATCTCCAAGGTGACCTACACCAGCGCCACCGCACCCGACCTGGTCGGAAAGATCAAGGCGCAGCAGGGAGCCGACCGGGTCAGCATCGGGCTGGTGCTCACCGGCACCGACGGCCTGGCCGCCGGCATCGAGCAGAACCTGTGGCAGCAACTGCTTCCGGCCAACCAGCAGCGGCTGTCGAACATGGCCAACTACCAGGAACCGGCCGCGAACATGCAGAAGCTGGCGGGCGACGCCGGCGTGGTGGTCACCTACTACCCGTCCGGGCCGCTGCTGGAGTACATGCCCGACCGGGTGCCCGAACCGCCCACCACCGCGGAAGCCCTTCTGGCCTATGCCAAGGCGAATCCCGGCAAGGTGGAGTACGCCCGGCCGGCCAACTCCGGCCCGGGCCGCACCCTGCTGATGGGCCTGCCCTACGTGCTCGGCGACTCGGACCCGCACGACCCGGTGAACGGCTGGGACAAGACCTGGGCCTACCTGGCCGAACTGGCCGAGTACATCGACCGTTACCCCTCCGGCACCACGCAGACGATGAAGGACCTGGCCGGCGGAACGGTCGACATCATCGCCTCGACCACCGGCTGGGACATCAACGCCCGCGCCCTGGGCACGGTTCCGGCAGAGGCGAAGATCACCACGCTCGACGGCTTCCACTGGGTCACCGACGCGCACTACGCCGTGGTGCCGCGCGGGGTCAGCACCGACCAGGAGGCGGCCGTTCTCGCCCTGGTGCAGAACATGCTCACCCCGGAGCAACAGGCGCAGGCCTACGACACCGGCTACTTCTACCCGGGCCCGGCGATCCAGGGGGTGGACGTGTCGATGGCACCGGCGCAGAGCCAGGAGGTGCTGAAGACCTACGGCCGCCCGGAGTACGACGCGCTGATCGAGGACAACCCGAAAGAGGTTCCGCTGGAGGCGGAGGCGCTGGTCAAGGCCTTCGACACCTGGGACCGCGAGATCGGCGGATCCAAGGTGGAGAAGTGAGTTTCTCGCAGTTGCGTCTGGAGGGGGTCGGGCGGCGCTTCACCGGCACCCCGGCCCTCGAAGAACTCGACCTGACCATCTCCCGCGGCGAGTTCGTCGCCCTGCTGGGCCCTTCCGGCTGCGGCAAGTCCACGGCGCTGAACTGCGTGGCCGGCCTGATTCCGCTCAGCAGTGGCCGGATCTGGATGGACGACCGGCGGGTGGACGTGCTGCCGCCCGAGCGCCGGGGTTTCGGCATGGTGTTTCAGAACTACGCGCTCTTCCCGCACCTCACCGTGCGGCGCAACGTCGAGTTCGGCCTGCGCATGCGCCGTCTGCCGAAGGCCGAGGTGACCGAACGCACCACCCGGGCACTGGAACTCGTGCACCTGGAGGACCAGGCCGGCAAGCTGCCCGGCCAGCTGTCCGGCGGCCAGCAGCAGCGGGTGGCGATCGCCCGGGCGGTGGTGCTGGAGCCCTCGGTGGTGCTGATGGACGAGCCGCTGTCGAACCTGGACGCCAAGCTCCGGCTGGAGATGCGCACCGAGATCCGGCGCCTGCACCAGAGTCTCGGCCTGACCACGATCTACGTGACGCACGACCAGGAGGAGGCGCTGTCGATGGCCGACCGCCTGGTGGTGCTGCGCCAGGGGCGGGTGCAGCAGATCGGCACCCCGGAGCAGCTGCACTCACAGCCGGCCACCTGGCACGTGGCCGACTTCATGGGCTGCCGCAACCTCTTTCCCGCCACCGCGGTCGGGGTCTCCGGCCGTACGGTGACGGTGGACGTCGACGGGCTCCGGCTGCGCGGCAGCGCGGCAGCGGACCTGCCGCAGGGCGAGCGGGTGGCGATCGGTATCCGGCCCGAAGACATCGAGGTGACCACGGATCCCGCGGGCGACGGCACGGTCGCGGCCACCGTCTCCGTGGTGGAGTACCAGGGCCGCGAGTTCGCCGTGGAGGCGCTGACCGGCAACGGCCTGCGGTTCCACGTGCGCACCAGCGCCCGGCTGGTGCCGGGCGACGCGGTGGCCCTGCGGCTGCCGGAGCAGCGGCTGCTGGTGTTCCCGGGCGGCGACGACCTGCCGCAGCCGATCGCGCCGCTGGCCGAGGTGACGTCGTGAGCACAGCGACGGCCACACCACGCAGCACCGAGAATCCGCAGCGGAAGCCGGATCTGCGCCACCGGCTGGCCGAGCGCGGGGTGGACGCCCGGCTGCTGCTGCTCCTGCCCGGCCTGATCCTGGTGCTGGTGCTGTTCGTGTACCCGTTCCTCTACGGGCTGGGGCTGTCGTTCCAGCCCACCGACGGCGGCGGGCCGCTCGAGAACTACCGCCGGTTCTTCAGCGACTCGTTCCAGCGCGACACCATCGGCACCACGCTCTGGCTGGCGCTGCCCGCCGCGCTGTTCAACGTGCTCGCCTCGGTGCCGATCGCCTACCGGCTGCGCGGCCGGTTCCGCGGAAAGCGCCTGCTGACGACCGTTCTCGTCATCCCGATCACGCTCGGCACGGTGCTGACCGCCGAGGGCCTGCTGAACTTCGCCGGCCCGGCCGGATGGCTGAACCGGGCGCTGGCCGCCGTGGGCCTGATCGACGACCCGCTGCGGCTGGTGAACAACTACTGGGGCGTGTTCTTCTCGCTGGTGATCAGCGGGTTCCCGTTCGCCTTCCTGCTCGTTCTGTCGTACCTGTCCGGCATCGACCCGTCGCTGGAGCGCGCGGCCGCCTCGCTCGGCGCGGGCCGCTGGGACCGGTTCCGGCTGATCACCTTCCCGCTGCTGGTGCCCGGCCTGGCCACCACCTTCTGCCTGACCTTCGTGCTGGCGTTCAGTGTGTTCCCCTCGGCCATCCTGGTCGGCGACCCGACCGGCAGCACCCGGGTGATCTCGATCGCCGCCTACCAGGCGGCCTACGAGCAGTACGACTACCCGCTGGCCTCGACCATCGCCATCGTCATGGGTTTCATCGAGCTGGCGGTGATCGGTCTGGTCCTGGCCGGGCGGTCGCGGTTCTACACCGGCACGACAGGAGGCAAGGGCGCGTGAACACACGCAGGGTCTCCGCCTCCCCGATGGCCTGGCTGGTCTGGGGCGCCGTCGCGCTCTTCCTGGTCTGGCTGCTCGGCGTGGTGGGTTCGGTACTGGTGAACTCGTTCGGCGAGCGCTGGTTCGACACCTGGCTGCCCGCGGGCTGGACCACGCAGTGGTACCGGCAGGCGTGGACCAGTTTCGGGTTGTTCGACGTCATCGTGACCACCCTGGAGGTGGCGCTGGCGGTGGTGGTGCTGTCGGTCGTGGCCGGGGTACCGGCCGCGTACGTGCTGGCGCGCAGGCCCTTTCCGGGCAAGCAGGTGCTCTGGTTCCTGTTCCTGCTGCCGATCATGATGCCGCCCATCACCTACGGCATCCCGCTGGCCACGGTGCTCTACAAGGTCGGGCTGGCGGGCAACCTGAGCGGCGTGATCCTGGCCAACCTGGTGCCGTGCGTGCCGTTCGTGGTGCTGACCATGACGCCGTTCATCGAGCAGATCGACCCGGCGATCGAGAACGCGGCGAGAATGTCCGGCGCGGGCACCTTCTCGGTGTTCACCCGGATCCTGGCACCGCTGCTGCTGCCGGGCATCCTGGCCAGCTCGATCCTGGTGCTGGTGCGCACGGTCGGGATGTTCGAGCTGACCTTCCTGACCGCCGGGCCCACGTCGTCCACCCTGGTGGTCGCCCTGTTCAACTCGATGAACGCGGCCGGCATCCGGGCCCAGCAGTCGGTCGACGCGATGGCCGTGATCTACATGCTGGTGATGCTCGTGCTGCTGGTCACCGCACTGCGTTTCGTGAACCCGACGCAGCTGGTGTCGCAGGTGAAGGAGGAGCCGCCGGAGTAGTTCTCAGGGCTTGGCGTACATCAGCACCAGCACCACGAACCAGAGCAGGTTGAACACCCCGGCGAAGGCCGCGGCCCGACCGCGCGCCTTCGCCGGGTCGGCCGGAACCTCGCGCAGCAGCTTCTCCTGCTGCGGGATGATCGCCAGAAGCAGCAGGGCCCAGGCGATCACGACCAGCACCAGCGAAAGCCACACCCAGGTGTGTCCGAGCGCGTGCCACCGGATCGCCAGGATCAGCCCGGCGACCGGGGAGATCACCGCGAGAAGCCCGTACAGCCTGGTGATCCGGTGCATCGCCACCGCCGCCGGGTGCCCGCCGGAGCCCACGAACCCGGCCGCGTCGTCGCCCGTGGCGTAGCGCGGGAACAGGCTGGTGGCCACGGCGACCGCGCCGATGAACAGGATCGCGGTGGCCACGTGGATGAAGAGGTAGACGTCGTTCACGGAACGGACGATAACCCGGCACCATTCGGGACGATGGTCCCGGGCCGTTCAGCCCTACCGGTGCGGCCCGAGCTGAAATGGTGGACGACGCGGAGCTTCTGAGAAGCTCCGCGTCGTCCTCACTCTTGCCGGATCAGCGGAACTCGCGCGGCGGCGTGGTGGGGAGCGACAGCATGCCGAGCAGGAACTGCCGGAAGGCCGGGGCGTCGATCTCCTCGACCACGGTGGCGTTCGGCGTCAGGCCGTGCACGCCCCACGACATCGCCGCGTAGCCACGGGTCAGCTCGGAACCGGTCTCGATGTCCACGTTGTACCGCGCCGACCGGGTGATCAGCTCGGGGCGCAGCAGCACCGCGACCGACAGCGAGTCGGGATGCGTGGTGCCGGGGATGCCCACGCTCTCGTCGAACTCCAGCGTGGAGGAGCAGACCCGGGTGAAGAAGCGGGCCAGGGGCGTGTCGATGCCGGCGATCTCGTCCAGGGTGTCGCGGCCGAACACGGCCTGCCGCAGGGTGAGCGGCGCCCACGGCACCACGGTGATCCGGAAACCCGCGTCGAAGACGATCTTCGCGGCCTCCGGGTCGACGTAGAAGTTGAACTCGGCGGCGGCGGTGATGTTGCCCCGGTCGTTGTTCGAGCCGCCCATGATCACCAGATGCTTGACCTGCTGGGCGAACTCGGGCTTCTTCGCGACAGCGAGCGCGATGTTGGTCAGCGGGCCGATGGCCACCACACTGAGCTCGCCGTCGGCCTCCTCGGCCAGCCGGAGCAGGGCGTCCACGGCGTGCTCGGGCTGCGGCTCGCAGCCGTCGAAGTCCATGTCCAGGCCGCCCGCGCCGTCACCGTGCACGTTCTCCGCGGACACCCACGGGCGCACCAGCGGGCGCCGGCTGCCCAGGTACATCGGCACCTGGCCGAGCTTGTCGGCCACGTTCAGGGTCAGGAACGCGTTGCGCACCTGCCGGTCGAACCCGACGTTGCCCGCCACCATGGTGATCGCCCGCAGGTCGGCCTCGGCGGTCAGCAGACCGGCCAGGATCGCGATGCAGTCGTCCTGCGCCGTGTCGGTGTCGATCACCAGGGGGATGCTCACGGAGGGTTCCTTCCTACTGTCAGTGCTAGCTCCCGGAATCTATCGTCAGACCTGGGGAGGACCCGAATGGGACTCGAGGATGACGCGGGCACACAGCGTCATGGGCGAGGATCGGGGCATGTCCTTCACCACCGACCACCGACCCGTTCTGGAGGTGCGGGGCACCGACCGGGAGGCCGCCGCCGCGACCGGGGTGGCCCTGGCCGCCTTCCTGATCGGCGTCCTCACCGCCTTCGCACAGGGTTTCCTGCCGGGCACGATCAACTCGCTGGCCAACTCCGCCAGCGGGTGGACGCTGTTCAGCGTGCTGCTGATCTGGTCGGTGCGGGTGCGTCCCGGGCTGTCGGCGCTGCTCGGCGCCGCCTCGTTCCTGCTGCTCACCATCGGCTACACGGCGGCCTCGGCGGTTCGTGGGCACACCTACGACCCGACGCTGTTCGGCGTCGTCGGGCTGGTCGTGGGGCCGTTCGTCGGGCTGGCCGCGGTCTGGGTGCGCGGGCGCGACGTGCGGGCCGCGCTGGCCACCGCCGCGCTGAGCGGGATCGCGGTCGGCGAGGCGGTGTACGGGCTCACCGTGGTGCGCGACAGCACCAGCCCGGTGTACTGGGTCCTGGCCGGTGCGGCCGGTCTCGCCCTGCTCGGCTACATGACGCTGCGCCGGCTGCGCGAGTCGGTGACCATCACCCTGGCCCTGGGATGCTCCGCGGTGGTGGCCGCCGGTTTCCTGATCGCCTTCCAGTCGCTGGGTAGCATCGGCTAGGTGACGACCGCGGAACCCCTGTCCGTCCTGCGCACCCGCACCAGCGAGAAGTGGACCACCTACGGCCCGCGGGTGCTGCCGATGTTCGTGGCCGAGATGGACTACCCGCTCGCCCCGGCTGTCCGCGACGCCCTGGCCCTGGCGCTGGAACGGGGTGACACCGGTTATGTCAGCCCGACCGGGACCGGTGCCGCCGAGGCGTTCGCGAGCTACGCGGAAGACGTCTGGGGCTGGTCGCCGTCCGTGCACCGGATGAGCCCGGGAACCGACGTGAGCGTCGTGATCGTGGAGTCGCTGCGCCGGCTCGTCACCGCCGGGCAGGGCGTGATCGTGACGCCGCCGGTCTACCCGCCGTTCTTCGACCTGGTGCCCGAGGCGGGCGGCACGGTGGTGCAGGTGCCGCTGACCGCCGCCGGGCTCGATCTGGCCGGTATCGACCGGGCCCTGGCCGCCGGTGCCCGCGGGGTGCTGCTGTGCAATCCGCACAACCCGCTCGGGCTGGTGTTCGGCGCCGGGGAGCTGGCCGAGCTGTCGCGGATCGTCGCCCGGCACGACGGTTTCGTGGTGAGCGACGAGATCCACGCCCCGCTGACCCATCACGGGCAGCGGTTCACGCCCTACCTGACGGTGTCGGACGAGGCCCGCGCGCACGGCCTGGCCGCCGTCTCGGGCAGCAAGGCGTTCAACCTGGCCGGCCTGAAGTGCGCGTTCTTCGTGGCGGAGTCGGAACGAATGACGTCGGTGGTGCGGTCGCTGCCCGAGGAGACGCTGTTCCGCACCGGTCTGCTCGGAATGATCGCCACCCAGGCGGGTTTCACCTCCGGGCGGGACTGGCTGCACGGCACGGTCACCGCGATCGAGCAGAACTTCACCCTGCTGGAGAACCAGCTGCGCAGCCGTCTGCCCGCCGTCACCTTCGCCCGCCCGGCCGCGAGTTACCTGGCCTGGCTGGACATGTCGGCCCTGGGCTGGGGCGACGACCCGGCCCGCACCGCCCTGGAGCGCGGCGACCTGGCGCTCTCCCCCGGCCGGCTGTACGGCAGCCAGGGCCTGGGACACGCCCGGATGAACCTGGCCTGCGCCCCGGAGACGGTGATCGAGGCGGTGGACCGGCTCTGCCGGGTGTGATCGTCACCCCGTGCCCTGGTAGGCCGCGCGGTAGGCGGAGGGGGTGAGGCCGGTGTCGCGGGCCAGATGGATCCGCAGGTTGGTGGCCGTGCCCAGGCCGCAGCGGGTGGCGATGCTGCCCACCGGCAGGTCACTGGCCTCCAGCAGGCGCCGGGCCTCGGCCACCCGGTGCCGGGTGAGCCACTGCTGCGGCGTCATCCCGTTCTCCTGGAGGAACCGGCGGGAGAACGTGCGCACCGCGTAGCCGGAGTGCCGGGCCAGGTCGGCCACCGTCAGCGGCTCGGAGAGCCGCTCGGCGGCCCAGACACAGGTGGCGCTCAGCCCCTTGCCCTGCGGCGGCACCTGCCGGGCGATGAACTGGGCTTGACCACCGGCCCGGTGCGGCGCCACCACCAGGCGCCGGGCCACCCGTCCGGCCGCCTCGGAGCCGTGGTCGGAGCGCACCACGTGCAGGCACAGGTCGATGCCCGCGCACACGCCCGCGCTGGTCAGGATCTGGCCGTCGTCGATGTAGAGCACGTCCGGGTCGACCAGCACCTGCGGATAGCGGGCGGCCAGCTCGGCGGCGTCCTCCCAGTGTGTGGTGGCCGGGCGGCCGTCGAGCAGCCCGGCGGCGGCCAGGGCGAACGCCCCGGTGCACACCGACATGATGCGGGCGCCCCGCGCGGCGGCCCGGCGCAGCGCGGCCAGGGTGCGCGGCGACGGCTCGTCCATCGGCTCGTAGCCGGGAACCACCACGGTGTCGGCCCGGTCCAGGGCCGACAGCCCGGCCTCGGCGTACAGCGGGCCGCCGGTGGTGGTGGGCACCGGGCCGCGGCGCTCGGCGCAGACGGTCAGCCGGTACCGGTCGGCCTCGTCGCGGTGGCCGAAGATCTGCGCGGGGATGGCCAGGTCGAGCAGCACCACATCCGGGACGGCCAGCACCACGACCTGATGGATGGCCGGATTCTTTCGCACCATGGCAGTCCAGCCTATCCATTCGGGCCGTTCGCCGCCGCAAGACTGGGCCGGTAGAGCACCGGACGCGGGAAAAGAGGCGATGGCATGGCGGGCGAATCAGCCGGACCGGCCGGGCAGATCGGGCAGGTCGGGACGGGCGACGCGGACGGCGGAAGGCGCTGGGCCGCGCTGCTCTTCGCGGCCACCCTGGCGTTCGTCCTGTCGCTGGCCGGGTCGGCGCTGAAGAGCACGGTCACCGTGTATCTGCCCGACATCGCCCGCGACATCCACACCACGGTCGAGGGGTTCGCCTGGTCCACCACGATCTTCGCGGTCGGCATCGCGGTGGCCAGCCCGCTGGTCGGGCTGCTGGCCGACCGCTGGGGCGGCTCCACCGCCCTGACCGTGGGCACCGTGCTGGCCGGAGTGGCCTTCCTGCTCTGCGCGGCGGCCCCGGGGGTGCTCCAGTTCGCCCCGGTGTACGGCGTTCTCGGCTCGGTCGCGTTCACCATGCTGTCCTACGTGCCACTGGGCAAACTCGCCGACGAGCTGTTCGCCGGGCGGGGTGAGGGCCTGGCCTACGCCGCCATGACCAACGGCCCGGCCGTGGGTTTCATCGTGCTGGTTCCGCTGTGGGTGTGGGTCGGCTCGCTGCTGTCGTGGCGCACGGTGTTCCTGCTGGTCGGGGTGGTCATGCTGGTGGCCCTGGCCCCGCTGGCCGTGCTGCTGGGCCGGTTGTCGGCCGGTGACGAGCCGGCCGCCCCCAGCACGCCGCAGTCCCGGCAGGGCACCGGCAGCCGGTTGCGCACGCTGCTCACCGACCGCGACTACGTGATGGTCACCCTGGCCTTCGGCGGGTGCGGCATCACCATGGCCTTCGTCGACGTGCACCTGGTGAACCACCTGAACCACGAGGGCATGTCCGGCGGCGTGGTCAGCGGAACCCTCTCTCTGCTGGGCCTGTTCGAGCTGATGGGCGGCCTGGTGGCCGGGCGGCTGTGCGACCGCGGCCTGATCCGTTCCACCCTGGTCACCGGCTACGCGTTGCGGGCGCTGGCCATGCTGGTGCTGCTGGTGGTTCCCGGCGCCAGTTCGGCCTTCGGTTTCGGCGTGGTGTTCGGCGCCAGTTACATGGTCACCGTGGTGGCCACCACGCTGTGGATCGGCCGCCTGCTGCCCACCGGCGTCAAGGCCACCGGGCTGGGCGTGCTGTGGCTGGTGCACCAGATCGGCGCGGCGCTGAGCAGCCAGGTCGGCGCCTACATCGAGCAGCGGGCCGACTCGTACGGACCGGTGGTGCTCACCGAGTCCGCCCTCGTGGTGCTCTCTGCGCTGCTCGTGCTCCAGTTGCCGGCCCCCGGACCTCCCGGGTCACGCAACGGCACCCCCGAAACGGCCTCGCCGGAACCCTCCCGGCCGGTTCCCCCCGAGCCGGCCTCCGAGGCTTCCGGCACTTCCGACGACGACGCCGTGCAGCGCTCGTGAGGAGGTGTCAGCTGGAGCGCAGGAACCGGTCCAGCACCCGCACCCCGAACTCCAGGGCGTCCACCGGCACCCGCTCGTTCACGCCGTGGAACATCGCGACGAAGTCCAGGCCCGCGGGCAGGCGCAACGGCGAGAACCCGTAGCAGCGAAGCTCTCCCAGCCGGTAGAACGACTTGGCGTCGGTGCCGCCGCTGAGCGTGAACGGCACCGGATGGCCGGCCGGGTCCTCGGCCAGCAGGGCAGCCGCCATCGCACCCGGCAGCGCGGCGTCGTAGGGCGAGTCCAGGGTGACGTGGTCGAGCAGCATCTCGCGCACCACGTCGTCGCCGAGGATCTCGTCCACGGCCGCCAGGGCGCTCTCCCGCTCGCCGGGCAGGTAGCGCACGTCGATCGTGCCCTGCGCGCTGGGCGGCACGGTGTTGGCGCCGCTGCCCGCGCGCAGCGAGGTGGGGGTGAGCGTGGTGCGCAGCGTGGCCTCCAGCAGCCGGCCGAAGCCGCCGAGACCGGCCAGGTCGCGCTCCGGCTGCCGGGGGTCGAACGACTCACCGCGTCGCAGCCGGGCCAGGGTCTCCAGCAGCACCCGGGTCTGCGGACGCAGCGCCGCCGGAAACCGCCTCTCCCCCAGCCGGTTCATCACCCCGGACAGGCGGGTGACGGCGTTGTCGGGATTCACCAGCGACCCGTGCCCGGGAGTGCCGTCGGCGACGAGCCGTAGCCAGAGGGCACCCTTCTCGGCGGTCTGGATCGGGTACAGCCGCCCGCCCTCGGGCAGCGTCACACTGAAACCGCCCACCTCGCCGACCGCTTCGGTGCAGTCGGCCAGCAGGTCGCGGTGGTGGTCGACCAGGTACCGCGCCCCCAGATCACCCCCGGCCTCCTCGTCGGCGGTGAAAGCGAGGACGACGTCACGAGGCGGGACGTACCCCTCCCGGTGCCAGATCGCCACCACGGTCAGGAGCATGGCGATGGCGTTCTTCATGTCCACGGCGCCGCGCCCCCACACGCACCCGTCGCGGATCTCCCCGGCGAACGGGTGCACCTGCCACTCGGCCGGGTCGGCGGGCACCACGTCGAGGTGGCCGTGCATGAGCAGGGCGCCCCGCAGCGGGTCCGCCCCCGGGATCCGGGCCACCAGCGACGCCCGCCCCGGCTCGGACTCGAAGATCTCGGCACGCACCCCGACCTCGGCCAGTCGCGCGGCCACCCACTCGGCGGCGGGACGCTCGTCGCCCCCGGGAGTGGAGGTGTCGAACCGGATCAGAGTGCTGAGCACGTCGGCCACCGTGGGGACGCCTGCGGCACCAGTGCTTTCGGCCCCAGTTGCTTCGGCCCCAGTTGCTTCGGCACGGTCCGGCTCATCGCGGGTGACTGCGGCACGGCCTGGCTCGGCACGGCCCGGTTCGGCACGGCCCGGCTCGGCACGGCCCGGTTCGGCAAGGCCCGGCTCGGCGCGACCCGACACAGCGCGACCCGGTTCGCCACTACCTGGTTCGCCACGGCCCGGTTCGATGCGGGTCGATTCGGCGCGCCCCGGTTCGGATCCCCTGGGCGCGAGGGTGTCTTCGGTGGACGTCATCGGGCGGCCCCGGTCCTGTCGACGGCACGGTCACCGGCACGGTCACCGGCACGCTCACCGTCTCGATCGTCAGCCCGGTCGTCAGCCCGGTCGTCAGCCCGCCCGCCGGCCCGAACGTCGACCAAGTCGTCAGCCACGTCGTCAGCCACGTCGCCAGCCACGTCGCCAGCCACGTCGCCAGCCACGTCGCCAGCCACGTTGTCAGCCACGTCGTCAGCCCGCCCGCCGGCCAGATCGTCGGCTCGGTCACCGAAGCCGGCCCCGGCGCGCTCGCTGCCCCCGACGTCCCGACGTGCCGCGCCGAGGGCCTGGGCCAGGTCTTCGATCAGGTCGGCCGGATCCTCGATGCCGATCGACAACCGCACCAGGTCGGGCCGGATGCCCGCGGAGCGGCGCTGCTCGTCGGTCAGCCGGCCGTGGGTGGTGCTGGCCGGGTGTGTGGCCATGGTCTTGGTGTCGCCGATGTTGGTGGTGTTCGAGATCAGTTTCAGGTGATCGATGAACGACCAGGCCCCGGCCCGGCCACCGGGAACGGTGAAGCTCAGCAACCCGCCCGGCCCGCTCTGCTGGCGGGCGATCAGCGCGGCCTGCGGATGGTCGTCACGGCCGGGGAAGTGCACGGCCTCCACGTCGTCCTGAGTTGTGAGCCAGTCACTGACCGCACCCGCCACCTCGCCGTGCGCCCGCATCCGCAGGGGAAGGGTCTCCAGGCTCTTCGTCAGCAGCCAGGCGTTGAACGGGCTCAGGCTGGGGCCGGCGGTGCGCAGCACTCCGCGCACCGCCTCGACCAGCGGCGCGGCACCGACCACCGCGCCGCCGCCGCATCGGCCCTGGCCGTCGAGGTACTTGCCGGCCGAGTGGAGTACCAGGTCGGCGCCGAGCGCGAGCGGCTGTTGCAGAACCGGTGTGCAGAGCGTGTTGTCGACCAGGAACAGGGCTCCGTGGGCGTGGCTGAGCCCGGCCAGGAACCGCAGGTCGGCCACCCGCATCACCGGATTGGTCGGGCTCTCGACCACCACCATCCGGGTGGCCGGGCCGATGGCGGCGGCCCAGCGATCGTTGTCGTCGACCGGCAGGATCGTGGTGGTGACGCCGAACTTGCTCAGGTAGTGCTGGTACAGCCGGGTGGTGGTGCCGAACACCCCCTCGGCCAGCAGCACATGGTCGCCCGCCTCCAGCAGCGCCATCGAGACCGCCGTGTAGGCGGCCATCCCGGAGCCGGTGGCGACCGCGTCGTCGCCACCCTCCAGGGCCGCGAGCCGCTCCTCGAACCCGCGCACGGTGGGGTTGGTGAACCGCACGTACACGTTGCCCGCACGCCGCCCGGCGAACTTCTCGGCCGCGTCGTGGGCGTCGTCGAAGAGATAGCTGGAGGTGAGGACGAGAGCCTCGCTGTGCTGGTCCGCCGTGGGCTGTCGCTGCCCGGCCCGGACGGCGGCCGTCGCGAGCCCGGTCATCGCGGCAGCAGCCGCCCGGCCAGGTACTCCTGGTGGATGCCCTCGTACATGGCGTAGAACAGCTCACAGGTGTGCGAGACCGCGTAAAGGGCCTCCTGCTGCGTCTTCTCGGTGGTGCACAGGTCGGTGACCAGGTCGAGGCCCTGCTGGGTGTGCCCGACGTCCTCCTTCTGGTGCACCGAGAAGAACAGCAGGTCTTTCGGGGTCAGCCCGTAGACCCGCTCGAACAGCACGTCGCGCGACTCCGAGCCCAGCGTCTCCAGGTTCTGCCCCTCGCTGGCGATGGTGACGGCCGCGGCACCCACGTGGTAGCGCGCCGGGTCCTTCACCGCCTGCATGCGGTAGTCGATGAGCTCCTGGGTGGCGGGCAGGGCGACCGCGGCGTCACGCTGCTCGTCGTCGATGCCCAGGGCCAGCAGGAAGTCCTGCATCAGTTTGACGTGGTTCTTGGTCTTGGAGATGAACCCGGTCTCTTCCTCGTACATGTTGTGCAGGAGGCGGCGACGGTGCCGGGGCAGCGGGCAGAAGAACCAGAGGTTCTCGATGTACTCCAGAAAGTTCTTGGTGAGCTGGTACCCCTGGAGCGCGACCTGCTGGAGGAACTCGGGTTTCGGGTCGTCCTGGTCGAGCAGCAGGGCGAACACCGGGTGCGAGATGGTCAGGTGCGAGTGCAGGGTGCGTTCCAGCTCGTCACGGAAGTCGGGCTTGCTGAGCAACATTTCGTCATCCTCCGGTCATGGGGTGTCTGCGGTCTGACGCCTGCGCCCGATCCGGGTGCGGGTGTTTCGGAGCAGGTCGGGCACGGTGACGGTCATGAAGTGGCCGCGGTGCCGGGCGCCGCCGTAGCGGCTGTAGTCGTCGAGCACGCCGAACGTCTCGAAACCCAGCCCGCGCCAGACCCGGTGGGCGTGGGAGTGCTCGCGCACGTCGATCTGGATCCGCTCGACGCCGATCCAGGTGAGTCGCTCGGCCACCGCGAGCGCCAGTTCCAGCACCGCGCCCGAGCCCCGGGCCCGGGGCGCCAGATAGGCTTTGCTGACCTCGGCCAGGTGACGGCAGTTGGCCATGGCCGGGCGCCGCATCACGCACATCGCGAACACGCCCGAGTCGTCCTCCCCGAGCAGCACGTGGGTGGACCCGTCGCGCAGCCCGCGGGCCAGCTCGTCGGCGAACGCGTCGCCGTCCGCGTCGGTGATCTCGTCGCCGTAGCCGAGGATGCCCTCGTCCTCGATGCTGGCGATCAGCATGGCCCGCAGCGAGACCCGGTGGGCGGTGAGGTCTTCCGGCCAGAACCAGCGGCGGGTGCCGATCGTCTCGGATGCCTCAGACATGTGCCGTCTCCATCTTCCGGCCGGCCCAGCCCGCCAGCAGCCGGCGGCCCGGCCCCTGCCAGGCCAGGGCGAGCGAGGGGTCCATGGTCAGTTCCGGCAGCCGGACCGGTTCGCCGGCCCGGGCGAGCAGGGCGAGTTCACGCAGGCGCTGCTCCTGCTCGCCGGGCAGGTAGTTGACCGGGAGCGTGGGGTGGGCCACGATCTCACCCCGGACGAAACGCCCCACGTCGCGTACGTATTCGCGCAGCAGCGTGCCGGCGCCGTACTCCGGGTGGCCCTGCACGAACAGGTGCCCCTCGTCGTCGTGGGCCGCGCCCCAGTCGTCGGCGCCGGTGGCCAGCAGGGTGTGCACGCCGGCGGCGTCGAGGTCGTGCCGCCGCACAGTGTGCCAGCGCGAGTGCGGCATCATCACCGGCCCCGGGAACAGGGCCCGGCCCAGCGGTGACGCCCCCACCACGAGATGACTGAGCACGCCCATGCGTTTCTCCGCCAGCCGCACCCGTGGAACCGCGTGCAGGTGGGCCAGCGCCGAGTGCGCGGACAGGCAGGAGAAGAGCACGGGCAGGTCGCCCGTCCGGTCGAGGATGCGGCCGATCAGCGAGTGCACCGGATCCCGGGTCAGGTCGGGCCCCCGGGGCTCGGCCCCGCTCACGATGAGCCCCCGTAGCGTGCCGATCCACGCCGCCACCGCGGGCGGCAGCGTGCCGGGCCGGGGCCCGGCGTGCGGGTCGAGGTTGACCACGCGCTCGTGGGCCTCGTGCACCAGGCACGGGGCGTGCGCCGGTTCGCCGAGCAGGCGCGTCCAGTGGCTGCGTGGTCGGCCGGCCACCGGTTTCGTCATCAGATCGAGGACGCCGACGGCGGGCTCGCACCCGCCGCCGGGCCACGGGTTGACCATTTTCTCCCCCCGGGCCTTTTTCAGTTCAGATATTTATTCTTCCCGTACCGGTCCTGGCCACTGAGCATCACATTCGCGTGCTTCGTGATGTCGTGGTCATTGCCGTCGATCATTTCTCCCCAGGCCTGGTGAGGATAGACCTCGACCTGCGGAACCGTGATCCGGAAATTGATGGCCAGACGGCGATCGCCCTCGGTGGTGTTGGCCAGCGAGGAATGCATCACCCGGTCGGTGAAGATGATGAACTGGCCGGCCTTCAGCTCGATGGTGCGTACCTCGACGCCCTCTTCTTCCGGGTCGAAGATGGTGACGCAGGCGAAGCGCTGGTCGAGCTCGGCCAGCCGCTGCGTGTCACCGGCCCGGCCCAGGTTGTCTTTGAAGACGTTGCCGAAGATCGAGTCGCTCAGCGGCACCCGGCGCACCGGGTACTGCTTGTTGTGGGTGCCGACGGCGATCTGCATGGCCCCGTTCGCCTCGGTCACGTCGTCGAGCGCGATCCACGCGGAGAGGTTGAACAGGTCGGTGTACACCTCGTACTCCGGCGGCGGGGCCAGGGCCGGCCGGAAGATGCCGTACTCCTCACCGGCGAAAAGGCTTGACTGGTGCCAGGCGAGCGCACCGTCGCCGGGTGCCTTGTGGAAGATCGACGACCGCCAGACCAGGAGGTTCTCACCCAGCAGCGACTGCACCCGGTTCAGCAACTGGGGCCGGTAGGCCATGGTGAGCAGGTTCTTGTAGTGCAGGTGCCAGTCGCGGTGCGTGGTGCGGTCGTAGATCGGGGACGTCAGCCCACCACCGACGATGTTCTGGAAGGTGGGCCTGATCGCCGCCAGGGCCTCGGCGTCGAGCAGGTCGAAGGGACCGAGATATCCCTCCGCATGAAATCGATCAATTTCTTCCGGCGAAAGCCGAAAACCCGTGCCAGGGTTTTTTGTCGCGCCTTCACTGGGTGATTCGGTATCCGTGTCGAATGACGTCATTGCCCTACCCCCGGAATGTGTAGGCCCTGTACCGACCACCAGGAGAACATGATCCACGAGCCAGGGGCAACCCCCACCGGAGAAGCACTTCGGGCAATTCGCTCGCCATTTACTGACACCATTTGACGGTGCCATGAATAGGCGTCAGTAAATTTTTTTACCGTACTTTCACGTCAATTCTCAGCGTCCCGCGAGATCCCGCGGGCTGATGAAGATTCCGCGTTCGGACAGCCACTCCGGGGCGGTGCTGCGCACCTGCTGGTCGCTCATCAGCGACGTGGACATGACCCACTCGTTCTTCATCCGCAGCTTCTTCGTCCAGGCCGGGGCCTCCCGGCCGGCCTCCTCGTACTCGTGCCCGATCAGCACCCCGAGCAGCACGTGCCAGGGCTGGTACATGCCGCCCGGGCCCTCCGGCCCGCCGGGCACGTCACGCGGGGACCGCCGGGGCCGGGCCTGCCCCTCCAGCCGCTTCGGGGCCGTGGTGCCGGGGTCGCGCGCCCAGGCCTTCGGGTCGACGGAGCCGAGGACGCCCACGTGCTCGGCCCCGTCGAGCGCGCCGCGCAGGTGGTCGCGGCACTGGACCGTCAGCTTGAACGCCCACCTGGTGTCCGTCGGGTCCTCGTCGAGGGCGGCGACGATGGCGGACCAGGTGGGCACGGGGGTGGCGAAGGCGGCAGTCACAATCAGTAGTGTCGTTGGTTGCCTGGGGCGACAGATAGGGCCGGTCCAGCGAAATGCATGTCACGTCAGGTCATTCCGCCGACCCGTTCGGAGTAACCGGCAGCCGCACCGGCCGTGCCGATCGAGGTGGTCCGGCTCACCCGACCAGCGACGCGCCCCACTTCTCCGCGCGCTCCAGCTCGCCGTCGGCCGGCGGCCCCTCGGCCGCGCCGACCAGGAAGTTCTCCGTCCCCACCACGTCGATGGTGTAGCGCTGGAGCTTCTTGACGATCTTGCGGGCGGCCGAGCCGTTGATGAAGCCGGTACCGCTGACGCTACAGAACGCGGCGGCCCGGCCCCTCCACTCGTCCATCCCGTCGAGCCACTCGGCCACGCCGGTGACGTCCGGCCTCGCCCCCTGGGCCGCCGCCGTCCGCCGCGAGGCCGGACCGGGCAGGCCCCGGTTGTGTGTGGGGGCGCCGACCAGCAGCAGGTCGACGCCGTTCATCATCTCCGGCGTCGCGTCCGAGGCCGCGGTGACGGTGACGACGGCACCCCGCGAGGTCAGGCCGCCGACGACGGCATCGGCGAACCGCCGGGTGTTGCCGAAGCAGGACTCGGTGACGATCAGGACGTTCACGGTGCGCTCCCCGTGTGGCGGACGGTTTCGTCCACCATCGCGAAAGGGGCCGCGGGGCAGCAGGACCGGAGGTCCCGGGCCGGACCGGAATCAGGCCCTGAAAGCGTAACCGGCCGCCATCATCCGCACCGCGTCGGCCACCACCCGCTCCAGGTCGGGGGCGGCCGGGTCCCAGCCGACCAGCAGCAACCGCGGCCAGAACACGTAGTTCGAGATCATCCCGAGAAACTGTGTGGCGGCCTGCTCCGGGTCGTCCAGGGTGATCGTGCCGGCGTCGCGCTCGGCCTCCAGATAGCGCCGGACCGAGTCGAAGTACGGCATCTTGCCCCGGCTGAACTGCGCCTCGCCCAGCTCCGGGAACCGCGGCAGCTCGGCGATCACGATCCGGAACAGGTCGGCCATGCCGGGCCGGGTCAGCAGGGCCACGTACCGTCGGCCGATCTCGGCGAGCCCGGCCCTCAGGTCGCCCACCGGCGGTTCCTCCTCGCCGTCCCCCACCTGCCAGGACGCCGTGACGATCGCGTCGAACAGCGCCGCCTTGGTCGGGAACTGCTTGAACAGCGTCGCTTTCGACACGCCGGCCGCCTCGGCGATCTTCGCCAGCGAGGTGCGGTCGTAGCCGGAGTCCAGGAACAGCCGGGTGGCGGCCGCCAGGATCGCTGCGCGCTTCTCCTCCGCCACTCGCTGGTGGTAGCCGGGCGCCTCGCTCGTCGTCACCACCCCAGCCTAAGCGAGGTGAGTCACTTGACTCACCACAGACCCGCCCCTAGCCTCACTCTGAGGCGAGTCACTCGACTCACCATCTGATCAGGAGGAACGACACCATGGGACGCTTCGACCGGCACACCGTGCTGATCACCGGTGGCACCGGCGGCCAGGGCACCAGTCACGTACGCGGCTACCACGCCGAGGGCGCGCGGGTGGTGATCGGCGACGTCTCGGGTCACCGCGGCCAGGCGCTCGCCGCCGAGCTGGGCGAACGGGCGCTCGCGGTCCCCCTCGACGTGACCGAGCCGGATTCCTGGGCCGAGGCGGTCGCCGCCACGGAGCAGCACTTCGGGTCACTGACGATCCTGGTGAACAACGCCGGGGTGCAGAATCCGCCGGCCCCGGTCGAGGCCACCGACCCGAAGGTCTGGCAGCGCGTTCTCGACGTCAACCTGACCGGCGCGTTCCTCGGTGTCCGGGCGGCGGCACCGGCCCTGCGCCGAGCCGGCGGGGGCGTCATCGTCAACATCGCCTCCACCTCCGGCATCGGTGGCACGGCCCTCTACGCCCCCTACGTCACCAGCAAGTGGGGCCTGCGCGGCCTGACGAAAACCGCCGCGCTGGAACTGGGAAGAGACGGGATCCGGGTGAACGCCGTCCACCCCGGCGTGGTGGCCACGCCGTTCATCACCGAACCCGCCGCCGGGGCAGACGCGCCGATCTCGGACTTCTACTCCCCCGAGCCGTTCGCCGTGCCGCGCCTCGGTCAGCCGGCCGACATCACCGGCGCCCTGCTGTATCTCAGCTCCGACGAGGCCGCCTTCGTCACCGGCTCGGAGTTCGTGATCGACGGCGGGCTGCTGCTCGGCCCGGCCCTCCGGCACTGACCTGTCGCCCGGCACGAATCACACTCCCCTGAAACGGTTCCGGGCATTCTTTCCTGGACGACGACGAGTCCGCGCGCAGCCCGTCGTCGTCCATTGTTCTACGAAACTGCCCGGTCCAGAGCACCTTCCGCCCATGTGCGCAGGGCCGCGAGCGGCTGCGCCGCCGAACGTCCCAGCCCCGACAGCGAGTACTCGACGCGGGGCGGCACCTCGGCGAACACCTCGCGGTCCACCAGGGCGGCCTCCTCCAGACGGCGCAGCGTGGCGGTGAGCACCTTGGAGCTCACGCCGCCGAGCCGGGTGCGCAGTTCACCGAAGCGCAGCGGGCCGGGCTCCAGGGCACCGATGATCAGGGCCGACCACTTGTTCGCGATCAGGTCGAGCAGATCGCGGCAGGGGCAGTCGGCGTTGTACACGTCATGCGGGCCGTGCAACCCCGTGGAGCAGGCGGTGGGCATCTGACCTCCAATGGTTCCCCATGGTTACTTGTCTCCCTTGATGGTAACTGGGACCCCGGAGTTACCGTCTGCGGCATCGGACCACGAGGGAGGACAGCACAATGAGCACGACGATCAAGGCCTGGCCGGTGCGCGGGGGCGGGGAGTTCCTGGAGATCGAGCGCGAGACACCGACCCTGCGCCCGAAAGACCTTCTGGTGCGGGTGAGAGCCGTGTCGGTGAACCCGGTCGACACCAAGCAGCACGCCGGGCTGGCCCCGGGTGCGGTGAAGCAGCTGGGCTACGACGCCGCCGGCGTGGTCGAGCAGGTCGGGCCGGAGGCCACCGGTTTCCGGGTGGGCGACGAGGTGTACTACGCCGGCGACATCACCCGGGACGGCACGAACGCGCAGCTGCACGCCGTGGACTCGCGGATCGTCGGCCGCCGCCCCGGCACCCTGTCCTGGGAGTCCGCCGCCGCCCTGCCGCTGACCACGATCACCGCCTGGGAGACGCTGTTCGACCACTTCCGGCTGACCGCCGGCGACCAGGGCCACCTGCTCGTGGTCGGTGCCGCCGGAGGGGTGGGCAGCATGGTGATCCAGCTGGTCAAGGCCCTGGCACCGGGCGTCGAGGTGATCGCGACGGCGAGCCGGGAGGAGTCGGCGGCCTGGGTCCGCGAGCTCGGCGCCGACCACGTGGTCGGGCACGGCAACCTGGTGGACGACGTGCGCGCGATCGCACCCACCGGCGTCCACCGGATCTTCTCGCCGTACACCCGCGGGAACCTGCCGGTCTACGCCGACCTGCTGCTGCCCTTCGGCGCCGTGGTCGCCATCGACGAGCCCGAGGGGCAGGAGACCCTGCCGCTGAAGAGCAAGTCGGCGTCGCTGCACTGGGAGCTGATGTTCTCGCGCATCATGCACGAGGCACCCGACGTGAGTGAGCAGGGCCGCCTGCTGACCAGGGTCGCCGAACTGGTGGACGACGGGAGCCTGCGCTCCACCCTGACCACCACGTTCGACGGCAGGACGGACGGGGTGCCCGAGGCCCTGCGGCAGGCTCACGCAGTGCTGTCGTCCGGCCACAGCATCGGCAAGGCCGCGGTGCGGGTGAGCTGACCGTCGTCGCGCCGGATCCGGGTGCATCAGCCCCGCCTTTGTATGACTCCTACAAAGGCGGGGCCGGGGTCCGCCCGGTGGCGCACATGGCGCGCACCCCCTCCCGCCCGCGACAGTAGGAGGCTGGACGACCAGGCCGGTCCGCGGACGTCGTCCATCGTTCTTGGCTCTGGGAGGCTCAGCCGGTGTTCAGTCGTGTTGCCATCGTCAACCGCGGAGAGGCCGCGATGCGGCTCATCCACGCCGTCCGGGACCTCGCCGCCGAGACCGGTGAGCGGATCGAGACGGTCGCGCTGTTCACCGACGCCGACCGCACGGCCACCTTCGTGCGGGAGGCCGACATCGCCTACCCGCTCGGCCCGGCCTCCGCGCGCCCCTACCTGAACCTCGCGGTGCTGGAGACGGCGCTGCGCGAGACCGGCGCCGACGCCGCCTGGGTGGGCTGGGGCTTCGTCGCCGAGGACCCGGCCTTCGCCGAGCTGTGCGACAAGATCGGCGTCACCTTCGTCGGCCCGAGCGCCGAGGCCATGCGCCAGCTCGGCGACAAGATCGGCGCCAAGCTGATCGCCGAGGAAGTGGGTGTGCCGGTCGCCCCGTGGAGCGGCGGCGCGGTGGAGTCGCTGGAGCACGCGCTCGCGACCGGCGACCGCCTGGGCTACCCGCTGATGCTGAAGGCCAGCGCCGGTGGTGGCGGCCGCGGCATCCGCAAGGTCGCGAACGGCGACGAGCTGACCGACGCGTTCCAGCGCACCAGCGACGAGGCGCTGCGGGCCTTTGGCTCGGGCGTGCTGTTCCTGGAGAGCCTGGTCACCGGTGCGCGGCACGTCGAGGTCCAGGTGATCTCCGACGGCCAGGGCGGTGCCTGGGCGCTGGGTGTGCGGGACTGCTCGGTGCAGCGGCGCAACCAGAAGGTGATCGAGGAGTCGGCCTCACCGGTCCTGTCCCCCGCGCAGACCGCCGAGCTGAAGGCCAGTGCCGAGCGCCTGGCCGTCCGGGTCGGCTACCGCGGCGCCTGCACCGTCGAGTTCCTCTACCAGCCGGCCGAGCAGCTGTTCGCCTTCCTCGAGGTGAACACCCGCCTCCAGGTGGAACACCCGATCACCGAGATCACCACCGGCACCGACCTGGTGCGGCTCCAGCTGCACGTGGCCGGCGGCGGCACGCTGGAGGGCGACGCGCCCGCCGAGATCGGCCACGCGGTGGAGGCCCGGCTCAACGCCGAGGACCCGGACCGTGACTTCGCGCCGTCGCCCGGCCGCATCGCCCACCTCGTGCTGCCGGCCGGCCCCGGCATCCGGGTGGACACCGGCGTCAGCGAGGGCGACACCATCCCCGCCGACTTCGACTCGATGATCGCCAAGATCATCGCCCACGGCAGCGACCGGGAGCAGGCCCTGGCGCGGCTGCGCCGGGCGATGGCCGAGACCGTCGTCATCATCGAGGGCGGCGCCACGAACAAGAGCTTCGTGCTGGACCTGCTCGACCAGCCCGAGGTGATCGACGGGTCCGCCGACACCGGCTGGATCGACCGGATGCGTGGCGAGGGCCGGCTGGTGGCGCACCGGCACTCCGCGGTGGCCCTGGCCGCCGCCGCGATCGAGGCCTACCGCGACGAGGAGAAGGTCAGCCGGCAGCGCCTGCTGACCTCCGCGCACGGCGGCCGCCCGCAGGTACAGCACGACAGCTCCCGCCCCCTCGACCTGAAGCTCCGCGGCGCCGGCTACCGGGTGAGCGTGGCCCGTACCGGTGCCACCCGCTACCGGGTCGGCATCTCGGCCGGCGCCGACGTGCACGAGGCCGACGTCGAGGTGGAGCGCTTCGACCACCACAGCGGCCGGATCTCGGTGAACGGTGAGCGTTTCCGGCTGGTCACGGCCACCCACGGGCCGATCCACCTGGTCGAGGTGAACGGCGTGGCGCACCGGGTCAGCCTCGACGAGGGCGGTGTGGTGCGCTCGCCCGCGCCCGCCCTGGTGGTGGCCACCCCGGTCGCGGTCGGCGACGAGATCGAGGCCGGGGCACCGATTCTCGTGCTGGAGAGCATGAAGATGGAGACGGTGCTGCGCGCGCCGTTCCGGGCCCGGGTGAGGGAGTGCCCGGTGTCGGTGGGCAGCCAGGTGGAGACCGGTGCGCCGCTGATGCGCCTGGAACCGCTGGCCGGTGCCGACGACGACACCGAGGCCGCCGGCCCGCCGGTGGCCGAGATCGACCTGCCTGCCCTGCCCTCCGAGGTGCCCGCCGCGCGGCGGGCCGGTCAGGGCCTGGAAGACCTGCGCGGGATGCTGCTCGGCTTCGACGTCGACAGCACCCTGCCGGCCTACCTGGCCGCCCGCACCGAGGTCTCCGGCGACCGGCCCCTGGCCGGCGAGGTCGACCTGCTGACGGTGTTCGCCGACCTGTCCGAGCTGACCCGTAACCGGCCGCGTACCGGGCTGGAGATCGAGCCGGGCAACCCGGTGCACAGCCCGCGCGAGTACTTCCACAGCTACCTCCAGAGCCTCGACGTGGAGCGGGCCGGGGTGAGCGGCGTGTTCCAGGAGCGCCTCACCCAGGTGCTCGGCTACTACGGGGTGACCGACCTGGACCGCACGCCGGAGCTGGAGGCCGCGGTCTTCCGGATCTTCCTGGCGCAGAGCCGGCTGGCCGCCGCCAGCACGGTGGTGTCGCAGCTGCTGCGCGAGTGGCTGGCCGGCCAGGCCCCGCTGGAGCAGACGGGCGAGCGCGCCGGTGTCGCCCTGCGGCACCTGGTCGAGGCCACCCAGGTGCGCTTCCCGGTGGTGTCCGACCTGGCCCGCGCCGTCATCTTCCGCTGGTTCACCCAGCCGCAGTTCCGCCGCACCCGGGCCACCGTGTACGCCGCGGTCAGCGAGGACCTGCGCTACCTCGACCGGATGCCCGACGCCCCGGACCGGCCGGAGCGGATCCAGGCCATGGTGGCCGGGCCGGAGCCGCTGGTGCGGCTGATCGGCCAGCGGATCGGCCGGCCCGACGTGGACCACACCGCCCTGCTGGAGGTGCTGACCCGGCGTTACTACGGCAACCGCGGTCTGGTCGGCGCGGTCGGCACGGCCTCGGCCGGGGGCTGCACGTTCGTCACCGCGCAGCACACCAGCCAGCACACCGAGCGCACCGGCAGCACCCAGGTGGTCACCACCGCCGTCGAGCTGGCTCAGCTGCCCGAGGCGCTGGCCGGGGTGGTCGAGCTGGGTGCCGGGGTGACCGACCGCGGCCTGGTCGCCGACCTCTACGTGGCCTGGGAGGACCAGCCCGGCACCGACGAGATCGCCGCCCGGCTGGGCGAACTCGTGGGCGCGCAGACGCTGCCCGCGGCGGTGCGGCGGGTCACGGTCACCGTGACCGGCACCCGCGGAGCGGTGATGCACCACCACTTCACGTTCCGCCCGGGCGAGACCGGCCTGACCGAGGACCGGCTGATCCGCGGCCTGCACCCGCAGATCGCCCAGCGCCTCCAGCTGCGCCGGCTGCGCGAGTTCGACCTCACCCGGCTGCCCTCCACCGACGAGGAGGTGTACCTGTTCCGCGCGGCCGCCCGCAGCAACCCGGCCGACGAGCGGCTGTTCGTGATGGGCCAGGTGCGCGACCTCACCCCGCAGCGCGAGCCGGACGGCCGGCTGATCGCCCTGCCCAGCGTGGAGAACGCGATCGCCAACGCGGTCGACGCGATCCGCGCGGTGCGGGCCCAGGCGCCGCAGAACAAGCGCCTGGCCACCAACCGGATCATGATGTACGTCTGGCCGGTCACCGACCTGACCGACGCCGAGCTGGGCATGCTGGTCAAGCGGGTGCTGCCGGCGGTGGCCGGGGCGGGGCTGGAAGAGGTCCAGTTCGTCGCCCGCCGCCGCAACGCCGCCGGTGAGCTGGTCGACGTCGAGGTGCGCATCCACCCGGCCCCGGGCCGGGGCGCGCAGCTGGAGGTCGGCGAGCCGTCGACCGAACCGGTGCAGCCGCTGGACGACTACCGGCAGAAGGTGCTGCGCGCCGCCCAGCGTGGCAACGTTTACCCCTACGAACTCGTCGGCATGCTCGGCACTTTCACCGAGTACGACCTGGCCCCCGAAGGCGGTCTGGTCCCGGTCGACCGGGCTCCCGGCGGCAACACCGCGGCGATCGTCGCGGGTGTCGTGTCCACCGTGACCGAGCGGTACCCGGAGGGCGTCACCCGGGTGCTGCTGCTCGGTGACCCGACCAAGGCGCTGGGCTCGCTGTCCGAGCCGGAGTGCGCCCGGGTGATCGCGGCCATCGACCTGGCCGAGCAGATGAAGGTGCCGCTGGAGTGGTACGCGCTGTCGGCCGGCGCCAAGATCTCGATGACCTCGGGCACCGAGAACATGGACTGGGTGGCCGCCGCGCTCAAGCGGATCGTGCTGTTCACCCAGGCCGGTGGCGAGATCAACGTGGTGGTGGCCGGTATCAACGTCGGCGCCCAGCCGTACTGGAACGCCGAGGCCACCATGCTCATGCACACCAAGGGCGTGCTGGTGATGACGCCGGACTCGGCGATGGTGCTCACCGGCAAGCAGTCGCTCGACTTCTCCGGCGGGGTGTCGGCCGAGGACAACCACGGCATCGGCGGTTACGACCGGGTGATGGGCCCGAACGGCCAGGCGCAGTACTGGGCGCCCGACCTGACCGGCGCCCGGGACATCCTGATGGCGCACTACGACCACGCGTACATCGTTCCGGGAGAGACGGTTCCGCGCCCCGCGCCGACCTCCGACCCGGCCGACCGCGACGTCCGCGCCTTCCCGCACGAACTGGGCGAGGACTTCGCCACGGTCGGCGAGATCTTCTCGGCCACGCACAACCCGGACCGGAAGAAGCCGTTCGACATCCGCACGGTGATGCGCGCCCTGTCCGACCAGGACCACCAGGTGCTGGAACGCTGGGCGGGCATGGCCGACTCGGACACCTCGGTGGTGCAGGACGTGCACATCGGCGGACGTCCGGTCACCCTGGTCGGGATCGAGTCGCGGGCGGTGCCGCGCCGCGGCTTCCCGCCCACCGACGGCCCCGACACCTACACCGCGGGAACGCTTTTCCCGCAGTCGTCGAAGAAGACTGCGCGGGCCATCAACGCCGCCTCGGGCAACCGCCCGCTGGTGGTGCTGGCCAACCTGTCCGGCTTCGACGGCTCACCGGAGTCGATGCGCCGGCTCCAGCTCGAGTACGGCGCCGAGATCGGCCGGTCCATCGTCAATTTCGACGGCCCGATCGTGTTCCTGGTGATCTCGCGCTACCACGGCGGGGCGTTCGTGGTGTTCTCCAAGGCCCTCAACCCGAACATGACCGTGCTGGCCCTGGAGGGCTCGTTCGCGTCGGTGCTGGGCGGCGCCCCCGCCGCCGCGGTGGTGTTCTCCGGTGAGGTCAACAAGAGGACGACGAACGACCCGCGGGTGAGTGAGCTCCAGGCCCAGGTGCTGGCCGCCGGTGGCGCCGATCGGGCGGCCCTGAACACCCGGCTCGCCGAGGTGCAGGGGTCGGTGCGCGCGGAGAAGCTGGCCGAGGTGGCCGCCGAGTTCGACCGGGTGCACAGCATCCGGCGCGCGGTCGAGGTCGGTTCGGTGGACGCGATCATCAGCGCCGAGCAGATGCGGCCGCGGGTGATCGAGGCGATCGAGAACGGCCTGCGGGGCCGCTGAGAAGGCGCTGATTGATTGACGGCGGGAGCTCAAACAGCTCCCGCCGTCGGGATCACCTATGTTCCCAGCAAGGACTTTTCTGATACTGGCACTGGCACCTCAGAATTCGGCCGATTTCTTCCTTCATGACCTCCTCGGCAAGTGTCCCAGGCCCCACTCCGAAGACGGCTACGTGCCCGAGGTGCTCCAGCAGGTCTCGAATCTTCGGGTTCGGAACAGTCGACGCGAAGATCCCCCGAGCCCTGAGCAATTCGGACATCAGACCGGAGAATCCGCGTCCGAGGGACAGCGAAATCTTGTCGCTGTAGTACTTCGCCTCGATCACGACGTAAGGATCGCACCAGTGCGGATCCTCCCGGTCCGTCCGACGCTGCCGCGCGATGCGCGCTGGAAGGACCAGCACATCGGCTTCATGGAGCACGCCGCTGCGGCCTCTTACCCGCACTCCGACATGTACTTCCAATTCATCGGCCCCCAGGCACAGACCGGTCTCGGACTGCCGGGGAGGTAGCTTCAGTACGGCATGCGTGTACTGATGTACGACGGAGAGCCGTCCCGGGCCGCGTCGAAGCCTCACATCCTTCGGTGTCGCACCGTGCCGGTCCAATATCTCGATATCGGTGTACCCCCGCCGCCGGGCAGCCTGTAGAACAAGACACCACAGGTAGGCCTCGTACAGGTCGTCGTTCTTCGTCACCCCGGCCGTCGAGCCTGCCGGCGCACGCGGAAGTACCGTGGCGATCTCGCCCCGCAGAGTACTGATCAAATTCGCCCGCGCGGTTTCCTTCTCGTCCTGCACGGTCACGTGTACTCACCGCCGTCATCGCCCGTGGAAGGACGCGGAACCCAGGGTCCACGCGAGAGCGACGCCTGGGCCCGTAGCTGTTCCACCGTTCTCCTGACCCCCACCAGCGCGGCTTCCCTTTCCCGTCCCACCTCGTCGGCAACAGACCACTCCCGGGAAAATCTGGTACCGGAAGAGACATCGGGACCGGGGGCATCCTCGATGATCAGTTTTTCTTTCCCCAAGCGACGGAGCTCGGCACAGACCACTGCCTCCATCTCAAGCGAAGAAACCGCGTATCCCTCGATCAAATCGAGCAGAATGGCGGTCTGGGTCAGAGCCGGACTCACTGGACCGACGTCACCGGCCTGATCAGCACGAGGCAACCGCCCAAGAAGAGGCCACAACGTGTCTGCGAACGGTGTCAGGTCATCCGGGCCATCACCCTCCACGCACTCATCACGGAGGGTACGCGCCTGCTCGGCCAGAAATCCCAGCCCTTCCTGATCAAGCATGCCCGTGAGATCCGCAAGCATGCTTCGCGCTTCTTCCTCGTTCATCCGCCGATGCCTTCCGGGCGATCTGGACGCTGGCACCAACCCTTCGGCTTACGTCATCTCAGCCTTGATCGGTGAACCGAAGACAACCACTGGTCCACCTGATCTTCTACGGCACCAGCACGATCCGGATCGGGTCGCCGATCTTCTGGTCCAGCCGCCGCACCGCCTCGGCCGCGCTGGCCAGCGGCAGCACCTCGCTGACCGACCGGGAGAGCTCCAGGCGCCCCGTCCCGATCAGCGCGAGCAGCTGCTGGACATGCTCCGGCCGCGATCCGTAGTGCCCGCGCACCTGCTGCTCCAGGTAGCTGAGCCGGGTGGCGTCGGCGATCGTCAGGGCCTCGTCACCGAGCCCGACCAGCACCAGCCGCCCGCCGTGGCCGAGCACCCTCACCGCCTGCTCGCGCACGGCGGCGACCCCGGCGAAGTCGAACGCGACCGCCAGGCCCGCGCCGCCGGTGAATTCCCGCACCGTGCGGGCAAAGTCGCCGGCCGCCGGGTCGAGGGCCAGGTCGGCACCGAACTCCAGGGCCCGGGCCCGGGCGGCCGGCAGCGGGTCGACGGCCACGATCGGCGCCGCGCCGACGGCGCGCAGCAGTTGCACGGCATGCACCCCCAGCCCGCCGATCCCCCAGACTCCCACGGGCTGCGCGGGTTTCACTCCGGCCGTGGTGGTGATCGCCGCCCACGGGGTGGACACCGCGTCGGGAACGAAACACGCCTGCTCGAACGGCAGCCCGTCCGGGATCGGGACCACCGTGCCGGCCAGGGCCACGGCGTACTCGGCCCAGCCGCCGTCGTAGTCGACGCCCCGGGTGACGATCATCCCGTCCCGGAACTGCCCGGCCAGCAACAGCACCCGCTGACCGGCGGCGAGACCGGTCACCCCCTGACCGACCTCGTCGACCACCCCGGCGACCTCGTGCCCGAGAGTGACCGAACCCTCGCGCAGGAAAGCGGGTTTCAGCATGCCCTGGATCACGTGGACGTCGGAGAGGCACACCCCGGCGGCCTTCACCGCGATCCGCACCTCCCCAGGGCCGACGTGCGGCTCGGGAACCTCCTCCACCCCGAAGGCGCCGGTGGTCACGTTCCAGCGGGCGGCCCTCATGGCTTCTCCCCTGTTCCGTCGAGGGCTTCGGCTCGGGCGGCGAGATCGTCGGCGAACCGCCCGAGCAGGTTCGCGAACGTCTGCCGGTCCTGAGCGGACCAGCCGTTCAGCACCTCGGCGAACCAGCCGAGCACGGTGTGCAGGTAGCGGGTCGCGGCCTCGGCGCCGGCCGGGGTCAGCTCGATCAGCCGGGCCCGCTGGTCGTGCGGATCGGGCACCCGCCGGGCCAGGTCACGGCGTTCCAGCTCGTTCAGCTGCCGGGTGACGTGCGGGCCGACCACCTGCATGCGGGTGGCGATCTCACCGATCCGCAACGGCTCCCCGGCCATGTGCAGGGTGACCAGCACGGTGATCGCTGGCCGGTCGACGTTCAGCCCGGAGGCCGCCATCGCCCGCTCGATCAGTCTGCCGCGGTTCAGCACAGAACTCATCTGAGACATCCGGGAGAGCACGCCCAGCAGATCGAGGTCCGGGACGCCAGGCGTCGAGGTGTCCGCCATCACACTCCAATAGATACCTAACTTAGGTATATGTTTGAACTCGGTCAGCATCCCTAAGGTAGCTATTCATTCGGAGGAGACAGATGACCAGCCCCCGCAGGAAGAAGGTCCTGATCTCCGGCGCGAGCATCGCCGGGCCCACCCTCGCCCACTGGCTGAGCCGTGGCGGCTTCGAGGTCACCGTGGTGGAGAAGGCCGCCGCCGTGCGCGGCGGCGGCTACCCGATCGACATCCGGGGCAGCGCGCTCGGGGTGGTCGAGCGCATGGGCCTGCTGCCGGCGCTGCGCGAGGCGCACATCGACACCCGCCGCATCACCTTCCTGCACCCGGACGGCAGCCCGGTGGTCACGCTGCGACCGGAGAAGGTGGCGGGCGGCGTGCACAGCCGCGACCTCGAGGTGCCGCGCGGCGACCTCACCGCGCTGCTCCACGGCACGGTCCGCGACGACGTCGAGTTCCTCTTCGGCGAGAGCATTCTCGAGCTGCACGAACAGGTGGACGCCGTCACGGTCACCTTCCGGGGCGGCGCGGTGCGCGAGTTCGATCTGGTGGTGGGGGCCGACGGCCTGCACTCCAGCACCCGCGGCCTGGTGTTCGGCCCGGAACCGCAGTTCCACTGCTATCTGGGGCACTGCTTCGCCGGTTTCACCCTGGAGAACACCTGGGGCCTCGACCACGAGGCGGTGCTCTGGAACACCGCGGGCCGCGGCGCCGCCCTCTACGCCGCCGGTGACACCACCACCCTGCACGGATTCCTCATGTTCAGCCGGCCCGAGCCGCCGTTCGAGGCGTTCCGCGACCCGCAGGCCCAGCGCGACCTGCTCACCACCACCTTCGCCGACGACGGCTGGGAGGTGCCCACCCTGGTCCGGGCCATGCGCGACGCCGACGACCTGTTCTTCGACGTGGTCAGCCAGATCCGCGCGCCGCGCTGGTCGCGGGGCCGGGTCGCCCTGGCCGGCGACGCCGCCCACGCCCCGTCGTTCCTCACCGGGCAGGGCACCAGCCTGGCCCTGGCCGGGGCGTACCTGCTGGCCCGCGAACTGGTCTCGACCCCGGACCACGCCCTCGCCCTGTCCGCCTACGAACGGCGGGCGCGCCCCTACGTCGAGGCGAACCAGGCCCTGGTCGGGCCCGGTGACGTCACGATGCACCCACGCACCCCCGAGGCGCTGACCGCCCGCAACGCCATGCTGCGCTCCCTGGACTCGCTGCCCGGCGACACCGACCGCCCCGCCTACTCGGCCCTCACCCTGCCCGACTTCCCCTCCGGGGCGGGCCCTCTCGGGCGGCCCTGACCAGACCCGAAGGCCACAGCGAAGGCGGTGCGGGCGTCGCCGGAGGCCACCACGCCCGCACCGCTTGTGACAGGCTGACCGGAACGTCCCACCGCCCGAACGGAAAGCAGGTGGCCATGTCCGAGCACGCCCCCGTCGGCACCCTGGAGGGCTGGACCCGATCGCCGTTCACCGGCGGCGGCCTGACCTACGACGTGTACCGCCGCGGCAGCGGGCCGGGGGTGGTGCTGATCCCGGAGATCCCCGGCATCACGCCCGAGGTGCTGGGACTGGCGGAACACCTGGTGCTGAGCGGGTTCACCGTCGCCGTCCCCTCCCCTTTCGGCACCCCCGGGCGCCCGGCCTCGGCGGGATACACCGTCGGCACCGTGGCCCGGCTGTGCGTGGCGAGCGAGTTCCGGGCCTTCGCGGTGGGCGCGAGCCGGCCGATCACCGGTTTCCTGCGAGCGCTCGCGGCCGACCTGGCCGACCGTACCCCCGGCAACGGGGCCGGCGTGATCGGCATGTGCTTCACCGGCGGCTTCGCCCTGGCCACCGCCGTGGACGGCTCGGTCACCGCCGCGGTCGCCAGTCAGCCCGCGGCGCCGTTCCCGGTCAGCCGGCGGCACCGGGCCGACCCGACCATGAGCCCGGCGGAGTTCGACCAGGTGGCCGAGCGCGCCGCCCGGGGTGACGTGTGCGCGCTCGGCCTGCGGTTCTCGCACGACGGATCGGTGCCGGCCGAGCGCTTCCGCACTCTGTCGGACCGGCTGGGCGATGCCTTCCGGGTGATCGAGATCGATTCCGGCCCGGGCAATCCCGGCGGCTTCTCGCGGGCCGCGCACTCGGTGCTGACCAGCGAGGTGCGCGAGCGGCCCGGCCATCCGGCCCGGCAGGCCCGCGACGAGGTGGTCGCCTTCCTGCGGGAGCGGCTGGATCCCGACGGGGTTGCCGACCGTTAAATCACGTGCTTTAAATAGTTACGCAACGAATCTGCATGATTTCCGAGAGTTGCGAAAGAGGTGTCCCTTGACGAACCTCACCGAACCCGGAACCCCGTCCTACCCGATGGCACGTGATGCTCGCTGCCCGTTCGACCCTCCGCCCCCGCTGCACGATCTCCAGCAGCAGGCCCCGCTGACCAGGGTGCGCATCTGGGACGGCACCGAACACTGGCTGGTCACCCGCTACGAGGAGCAGCGCGAGCTGCTCGCCGACCCCCGGCTCAGCTCCGACGTCCACCGGGCCGGATATCCGCGCACCGCAGCGGCTTCCGGCACCACCCGGGTCGGCTTCATCCTGATGGACGACCCGGAGCACGCCCGGCTGCGGCGCCTGGTCACCGCGCCGTTCATGATCAGGAGGATCCGGGCGATGCGGCCCGCCGTGCAGCGCATCGTCGACGAGCTGATCGACGCCCTCCTGGCCGGGCCGAAACCCGTCGACCTGGTCGAGGCGTTCGCGCTGCCGGTGCCGTCGCTGGTGATCTGCGACCTGCTCGGGGTGCCCTACGCCGACCACGACTTCTTCCAGGCCAACAGCAAGAACCTGATCCGGGTCTCGATCCCCGCGCAGCAGCGCGGCGAGGCCGTCCGCAACCTGCACGACTACCTGGCCGCGCTGTTGCTGAAAAAGGCCGGGCAGCCTGGGGACGACGTCCTCACCCGGCTGGCGCGTGACGTGGAGAACGGCGAGCTGACCGCCGACGACGCGGCGGGCATCGGGGTGCTGCTCCTGGTCGCCGGGCACGAGACCACCGCGAACATGATCGCCCTGGGCACCCTCGCGCTGCTCGAGAACCCGCACCAGCTGGATCTTCTCCGCAACAGCGACGACCCGGCCATGGTCTCCGCCGCGGTGGAGGAACTGCTGCGCTACCTGAACATCACGCACAACGGGCGACGCCGGGTGGCCCTGGAAGACATCCGGATCGGCGAGACCCTGATCCGGGCCGGCGAGGGCGTCATCTGCCCCACCGACATCGGCAACCGCGACCCACGGGCCTTCGACCACCCGGACGACCTGGATCTGGGCCGGGATGCCCGGCACCACACCGCTTTCGGGTTCGGTGTGCACCAGTGCCTGGGTCAGCCGCTGGCCCGGATGGAACTCCAGGTGGTCTACAGCACGCTGTACCGGCGCATCCCCACCCTGCGTCTGGCCACCGGCGTCGAAGACCTGCCGTTCAAGCACGACGGCGCCGTGTACGGCGTGTACGAACTTCCCGTCACCTGGTGAAAGGACGTGCATCATGAAGGTTTTGCTGGACCAGGACAAGTGCGTGGCCTCCGGTCAGTGCGTGGTGGCCGCGGAGGCGGTGTTCGACCAGCGCGACGAGGACGGCGTGGCCCTGCTGCTCACCGACGAGCCGCCGGACGACCAGGCCGGTGACGTGAAGCAGGCCGCCGCCGTGTGTCCCGCCCGCGCCATCCGCTACACGACCGACTGAGATCCACGCCAGAATGGGCGGGTGGACGACCAGGGCCGAAGACCGTTCAGCGCCACACAGCTACGCCTGCTCGACACCGCCGAGCGGCTCTACGCCGAGCACGGCCTCGCGCACGTGTCCAACCGCCAGATCGGCGAGGCCGCCGGACAGGGCAACACCGCCGCCGTCACCTACCACTTCGGCACGAGGACCGGCCTGATCCTGGCGATCGTGCGGCGGCACGCGGCGCCGATCGAGCAGTTGCGGCACGAACTGCTCGCCGGCTGCTCCCCCGGCGCCGGGCCGCGCGACCTGGTGGCCTGTCTGGTGCTGCCGCTGACCCGGCACCTCGACCAGCTCGGCAGCACCGGGCAGGCCACCTGGTACGCCCGGTTCAGCGCCCAGCTGCTCACCGATCCGCAGCTGCACCGCACCGTAGTGGCCGAGAGCCTGACCTCACCCGCCACCACCGAACTGCTGGAGCGCCTCGGCCGCAGCCTGCCGGTGCTGCCCCCGGCCGTCCGCCTGGCCCGGGGCCGGATGGCGAGTTCGCTGCTCGTGCACACCACCGCCGATCAGGAGCGCGCTCTGGCCGACGGTTCCGCCGACCTGACCTGGGCCCAGCTGTCGGACCACCTGGCCGACGCTCTCGTCGGGCTGCTGGAGGCCCCGGCCCATATCAACACTCCGTAGCCAGCCGGGCCCCTGAGTCACGGCCGGTGCGACGAATGTACGTCCCTCGTTGACCCTCTGTGTCGTCGAGGCGCACCGTTGACAGCGATGTACACCTTGTCCTCACCCAGCGTGCTCGCCACCGATGCCGCCGCCCACCCGGGCGCCGTGCAGGTCCTGCGAGCCATCAGCAGCGCCTTCCGGATCACCCAGGACGGCGCGTTCGCGCTGGCCCGGGCCTGGCAGGAGCGGGACGACACCGCCGCCGATGTCGCCTGGGGCCTGGTCGCGATCCTCGACCTCAACGCCCCCACCATGCCCAGCACCCTGCGCGCCGCCGCCACCGCCCTGCGCGACGGCACCGAGCCGAGCGCCGACCACCTGGCCTCCGGCCGGTTCGGCACCGCCACCGAGGTGGGCACGCTGATCGCGGCCGAGGCCGCGGTCTGGCCGGACGCCCCGAGCGTGCCGATCCCCGGCGCGCTCCAGGTCCCCGCCTCCGCCGCCGCGGCGGCCGCGTCCGTCGCGGCCCTGTGGGCCTGCCCGGAGCTGGAGCAGGAACACGTGCGGGCGCTGCGCGCACCGTTCACCGCCGTCGCCCTGAACGGTGAGAACGTGTTCGAGACCGGGGCCTCGCTCTACGGCCCGCGGGGCGAGTCGGTGCGGGAGCTGATCGGCCAGGTGCGAGCCGGGGCGATCACGCCACAGCAGCTGTCGTCCGTGGTCTGGCCGTCCGGGGTCTGGTCGGGCGCCATGCACGAGGCCGCCTGGACCTGCCTGAAGGAGGGCCGGCTGCGCGCCCAGATGCGGGCCGTGATCGACGTGACGCTGGAGTTCGTGCTGGCCAACCCGCGGCTGACCGCGGTCGGGACCCGGGCCTGCCTGCCCACCCTGCACGCGATGACGGTGCGGCGTCTGGTGGCCGACACGGCCGGTGAGAAGGCGCTGGGCGAGCTGGCTCTGGCCGACCTCGCCTTCTGACCAGCCTTCTTCTGAGAGGCTGAAATTGATGGACGACGCAAGACCCGGCCGGTCTTGCGTCGTCCATCAATTTCACTGTTGCCTGCGCCAGACCCACCAGGTCAGCAGCGCGCCGCCGACCGGCACGCCGAGGCCGACGGTGGCCAGGCGGTAGAGCAGGATGCCGGAGGCGACCGCCGCCCCCTCCACGCCGGGAGCGAGCATCAGCACCCCGGCCAGGCCGAGTTCCACCACCCCGAGACCGGCCGGCGTGATGCCGACCAGGGTGAGCAGCCGCTCCCCGCAGAACGCGGCGAGCACCAGCCCGAACGGCACCGCCGCACCGGACACCCGTAGGCACGCCGTGAGCAGCGCCAGCAGCAGCACGGTGTAGGCGCACATCCCGGCGCCGAGCCGCGACCACGACCGCACCACGGTCTCGCGCGAGGCCGCCACCACCCGCTCGACCGCCAGCACGGCCCGGCACAAGCCGGACCCGGCGCGCAGTCCCGCGCCGAGCCGGCGCAGCAGCCCCTGACAGGCCAGCAGCCCGAGCGCGCCGAAACCGGCCGCGGCCAGGCCACCCACACCGGCCGCGAGGAACGGCGCCCGGGCCCCGAGCTGCTCGGGCAGCCGGCCGCCCAGCGCCAGCGGGATCAGGGCCAGCGGCAGCAGGAACTTCATGATCACGTCGCAGAGGTTCACCACGACCGTGTAGGTGGCGATCGCCGGGCCGGGAAACCCCCAGCCCCGGCTCATCCGGTAGTTCAGCGCCACCCCGGCGGCCCCGCCGAGCGGCAGCACGTTGGCCACGGCGGCGCCGGTCAGGCTCAGCATCAGGGCCCGGCGGCAGTCCAGGCCCGGCATCGCGGCGGACAGCGCCACCGAGTGCGCGAGCTTGCCCACCACCCACAGCGCGACCAGGCCGGCGAGCGAGAACGCCGACAGCGAGGTGAGGGCCGCGACGATGTCGGCCCAGCCGGTCTTCATCACGGCCGGGAAGATCCACGCCAGGCCCAGCCCGGCCGCGGTGACGGCGACCAGGTGGAGCAGGCCCTGCCGGATCCTGCGGGCCCGGGGCACCGGCAGGGCCAGGGACTCGGGCAGGGCCAGAGATTCGGGCAGGGCCAGAGATTCGGGCAGGGCCAGGGAATCGGGCTGGGGCAGCACGTTCGAGGATGTCGTCATGGCGTTGAATGCAGGCTGTCCAATGGCAGGCCGGGCGGTGTCGACGTCAGAACAGTTGTCCCGGCCGCACTGCCGATGGCCCATTTTTCTATCACACGTAACGGATTGATCACCTCGCCCGAAAATCCCGTAGCGGCCGGGTATTGCCTTCATCCGACCAGGTGAAGTCCGGCGTCGTTGCGCCATCCGGGCCGCCCGTGTACCGATGCACCGAGCCGGAAGACAGGCAGATCAGGCACGACGCGGGGGGCGTACGGGTGGTGAGCTCGGCCGCGATGCGTTCCGCCAGGATCGCCCTGCTCGCGGCGCTGGTCACGTTCGTCCTCGACCTGGCCGCGCTGACCGTGCTGACCCATCCGGCCACCGGCGAGCTGACGATCTGGCCGATGGCCGGCGTCGGGCCGGTCGCCCTGATGCTGTGCCCCCGGTGGCGCTGGCCGCCGCTCCTGGCCGGTTTCACCGTCGCCACCGTGGCCGTCGTGCCGCTGTTCGGCATCACCGTGGAGGGGGCCGGCAGCGCGCTGGCCGGGATCTGCGAGATCGTCCTCACCGCGCTGCTGCTCACCCGGTTCATGGCCGAGCAGAAGATCCGGCGCACCTTCCGAGACCTGGGCCGGGTGCTGCTGTGCGCCCTGGCCGCCGGGCTGACCGGGTCGGCCCTGTTCGTGCTGTTCACCGTGCCGGCCGCGCGTCCGCCGGCCGAGCTCCTGATCGACCACACGGCCAGTCACCTGCTCGGCCTGTTCGTGTTCGCCCCGGGTCTGCTGGCCCGGCCGGACCGGGACGGCCCACTGCGCCGCCGGGTCAACCTCGAGTGGGCCGGGCAGCTGGCCCTCACCCTGGGCATCGCCGCCCTGCTGTTCCTCACCCCGCAGCGGCTCCAGTCGTCGTCGATCCTGGTGCTGCCGCTGTTCTGGGGCGCGATCCGGCTCGGGCCGTTCCGGGCGATGATCACCCAGGCCGCCACGGTGGCCATCGCCGTGGTCGGCACCAACCACGGTCTGGGGCGGCTCGCGGCGTTCAACGGCACACCGCACGAGGTGGTGTTCGCCATGCAGCTGGCGCTGCTGAACCTGGCCCTGGCCACCCTCGTCGTCACCATGGTGGCCCAGGTGCGCGACCGTGTGGCGGCGCTCATGCACGACCGCACCCGCGACCTGGCGATGGCCGAGCAGCTGGCCCGGATCGGCTCGACCCGGTGGGAACCGGGCGGGGGTGACGTGGTGTGGAGCGAGGGCATGCACACGCTGCTGGGCACCCCGGCCCGGGACGGGCCGTCGCTGGCCGCGATGCTGGCGGCCCTGCACCCGGACGACCGCGAGCGGGTGCACCGCGACCTGGCGACGATCGGGCGCGACGGCGGAAGCCGCACGTCCGAGTACCGGATCGTGCGCGACGGCGAGGTGCTCGACGTGATCTCGTACGCGACCGCCGAGACCGGCCCGGGCGGCCGGGTGCGGCGGGTGTTCGCGACGGTGCAGGACATCACCGAGGCCAAGGCCGCGGCCGAGGAGATCCGGCGCTCGCACGACCAGGTGTCGGCCGTGCTCGACGCGGTCACCGGCGCGGCCATCATCGGCGTGGACCCGCGGGCCAACCTGATCCAGTTCTTCAACCGGGGCGCGGAGAACCTGTTCGGCTACACCGCCGGGGAGGCGGTCGGCGTGTTCGGGGTGGACGCGCTGCACGACCCGGACGAGCTGGCCCGGCTGGCCGAGCAGGGGGTCACGGTCAAGGACGAGGTGCTGCGCAGCGTCGCCTCGCACGGCATGGTGGGCCGGCAGTGGGTGTTCCGGCGCAAGAACGGCACCACGTTCCCGGGCCAGCTCACGGTCAGCGCGCAGCCCGGCCCGGACGGCCGGCCCGCGGCGCTGATCGGCGTGGTCACCGACCTGTCCACGGTGCTGCGGGCGCAGGCCGACCTGGCCGAGAGCCAGGACCGGTTCCGGCTGGCCTTCGACGGCGCCCCGGTCGGGATGGCCATGGTCTCCCTGGCGCCCGGTGCGGTCGGCCGGATCTCCCAGGTGAACGCCGCCTTCTGCCTGATCACCGGGCACGCCGAGGCGGACCTGCTGGACCGCCCGATCCAGGACCTGCTGAACGACACCGAGGACGTCGAGTCGTCCCAGCGCAACGTCGCCGACCTGCTGGCGGGGCGGATCGAGGTGATCGTCACCGAGCGCCGCATCCGGCGCCCGGACGACCAGCTGCGCTGGGGCCGGGTGTCCACCTCGGCGGTGCGCCCGCCGAACCGCGACCCCTACCTGATCTGCCTGGTGGAGGACATCACCGCGCGGATCGAGCTGACCGACCGCCTGCACCACGACGCCACCCACGACTCGCTCACCGGCCTGCCCAACCGGCTGCTGCTGCACCGTCAGCTGGAGCAGGCGCTGGCCGACCCACGGACCGGCCGGATCGCCGCGCTCTACCTCGACCTGGACGGGTTCAAGGCGGTCAACGACACCCAGGGCCACGGCGCCGGTGACGAGCTGCTGATCCAGGTGGCCGACCGGATCGCCGCCTCGGTGCGGGCGACCGACGTGGTGGCGCGGCTGGGCGGGGACGAGTTCGCGATCCTCTGCCCGGGGGTGCCCGACGTGGAGACGGCGATGCGGATCGGGCACAGCATCCTGGCCGTGCTGTCGCAGGAGTTCGACCTGAGCCAGGCCCGGGCCCGGGTGGGGGCCAGCATCGGGGTGGCCATGGCCGTAGACGGCGACACCGGCGCCAACCTGCTGCACGCCGCCGACCAGGCGATGTACTCGGCCAAGCGGGCGGGCAAGGGCGCCGTCAGCCTGAGTCCCCGCAACCTGCCCGCGGGTGGTGCGCGGGCCCGCCGGTGATCCACGGTCCATGATTCAGTTCATGGACGACGAAAAGCCCCGCCCCTCCCGGTTCCGCCGGATTCTGCGGCGCGGCCTGGTCACGCTCTGCGGTCTGGTGGCCCTCCTGGTGACCCTCCCGGTGCTGACGATCGGCACCGGCATCGGCACGCTGGTGGCCTACGGGTCCGGTGGCACGGACCGGTCCGTGCGCAGCACCGGGCAGGACGCGTACTGGCTGGGGCACGCCTGGGTGGACGGCCGCAAGACGCAGGCCGACGTGACGGCGCTGGCCGCGCAGCTGTCCGGCACCGGCATCCGCGACCTGTTCGTGCACACCGGCCCGTACGCCGACGACGGCACCCTGGACCCGTCGCTGCGTCCCCGGGCGGTCTGGCTGACCGGGGCCCTGCACACCGCGCTGCCGGGGGTGCGGGTGCAGGCCTGGCTGGGCGACGTGCTGGCCCCCGACCGCATGGACCTGTCGTCGCCGAGCACCCGGGCCAACGTGCTGGCCGGGGTGGACGCCGTGCTGGCCGACGGATTCGACGGCGTGCACTTCGACTTCGAGCCGGTGCGCAACGACGACGAGGACCTGCCCGTGCTGCTGGCCGCCACCCGCGAGCGCACCCGGGCTGCCGGGGCGCTGCTGTCGGTGGCGGTGCCCCAGCTCCAGCCGCTTCCGGGCGTGCAGTTCGCGGTCGACCTGCTGCCGGTGCAGCCGAGCCGGTGGAGCACCGGGTACCTGGGCGAGGTGGCCGGCCTGGTCGACCAGGTCGCGATCATGGCCTACGACACCGCCCTGCCCAGCGAGCGTGCCTACCGCGGCTACATCCGGCGGCAGACCGAGCTGGCACTGGGCGCGGTCCCCAGCGATGTCACGCTGCTGATGGGCGCCCCGGCCTATCACGACCAGAAGATCAACCGGTACGACTTCGCCGAGACCATGCCGGCGTCGGTCGCCGGGGTGCAGCAGGCCCTGGCCGCGGGCTCCGAGGCCGACCGGTCCAGGCCGTTCGGGGTGGCGCTCTACGTCGACTTCGACGCGACGGCCCAGGACTGGGCCGACTACCGGGACCGGTGGGGCACAACTGAGCTCAGCTGACGTCAGTCCACCGCACCGCGCTGGCCGGGCACCTGGAGTCCGGCGTCCACGGCCAGCCGGGCGCTGCGGTTCTGGTCGCGGCCGTGCATCCAGACCACCACGTCGACCGCCCGCAATGCCGTGACCTGCTGCTCCAGCCCGCATCCGGAGATCAGCCGGGTGATCCGCCGCCACAGGTCACGGTCGTCGGCGCGCAGCTGCTCGCGCATGCCCCACCAGTACCCGCCGCTGTCGCGCAGACCGAACTCGCGGGCGATCACCGAGTCGTAGACCGGCACCAGCCGGGGACGCTTGCGGGCCATCAGCTTGCTGGTCACGGTGCGCCCGACGTCCGGGTACTCGCGCAGGCGCTGCCACAGGCGCACCAGCGGCGAGTTGTCGCCCTCCACCAGGTCGTCGTCGGCGTCCACCAGTGACAGGGTCCGGGGGATCCGCCGCAGCAGGTTGGCCAGCACGGCGGCGTCGGGCTCCAGGATCGCGATCATCGCGGGCGGCGGCACCGTCACCGACAGCAGGCCGACGGCCACCAGGTCGAGGGCGGTGAACCGGTCCGGGTCCGGGTCCGGCCCGCCGATCGTCTCGAACGAGGCGCCGGTCCACGGCGGGATCCCGGCCTCACCGATGCCGAAGTAGGTCTTCAGCAGCCCGGCCGCGACCGGCTCGTAGCCGGCGCGCAGGGGCCAGGGCATCGTCAGGGTCGTCGCCATGCCAGGGTTTCGGCGGGGTCGGCACGGCGCTGAAATCACAATCTGGGACGACGAGGAGCCCGCGCCGCGTTCAGCGTGGTTCGCGCAGCGCGTAGACGAAGTCGTTCTCCAGCACGCCGCCGACCAGGAACTGCCGCACGCCGACCTGCTCGAAGCCGGTGCGCTCGTAGAACCGCTGGGCGGAGGTGTTGAGCTGGTTGGTGCCCAGCCAGATCAGCCGTGAGCCGCGGTGGTGGGCCTGTTCCCGCACCCGGGCGAGCAGGGCCCGGCCGATGCCGCCGCCGTGGGCGCCGGGGCGGACGTAGAGCTTGCTGAGGTAGGTGACCCGCTCCGTGGTGCCGATCAGCCGGGCGATCTCCGGCGGGGCGGGCTGGAAGAGGGTGAGGGCGTAGCCGTCCGGTGTGCCGGGCTGCGGTGTGCCGGGCTGCGGTGTTTCGGCCTGCGGGCTGCCGGGCCGGGCGATCGAGACGTCGCAGTTCGGATCGGCCAGATGCTTCCCGAACGCCGCCTCGGACAGCTGTTCGGCGATGAAACCGGACACCGCCTGGGATGTCATGTGCGGCGGGCAGGCCAGGGGAAACGTCTCCGCGGCCAGCCGCGCGAGGTCCGGTATGTCGTGCGGGGAGGCCGCCGTGATCTCGGGACCACGTGCTGCGCCGTCTGCTGAGCCGGCGTTGTCGGGAGTCACAGCTCCACTCTAGGACGCCCGCAAAGCGGCGATGGGCGGTGGCTCCGGACTAACCGGAACCACCACCCATCCCATCAGCACCATGCCTGCACGATGGCCGTGCATGACGCCGGAAGCTCACTCGCGGGTCAGGACGCTCCGTCGTAGGACAGGACGCCGGACCCGAAGATCACTCCAGAATTCAGTTGGCGAGCCGCACGGCCTCGGCCTGCGGGCCCTTCTGACCCTGGGTGACCTCGAACTCCACGTGCTGACCTTCGTCGAGGGCGCGGTAGCCGTCCATCTGGATGGCCGACCAGTGCACGAACACGTCGGCGCCGCCGCCGTCGACCGAGATGAAGCCGAAGCCCTTCTCAGCGTTGAACCACTTGACAGTACCCTGCGCCATGTTTCTCCCAAGACAATGGTGCCCGCCCGAGCCTTGTTGCCCGGCGGACACGACCAGTGTAGGCCCCAGAGGTGTTCCAGCACTCATACGCCGAACGCCTGATTCTTCTCAAGGCCGTTCGGAGGCGCCCTGGAGACGCGAAACCTGTTCTGGCACAGCGGAATGACGACTTACCCAAAAGACTGAGGTTCCGTCGATCCGGCACGCCGGAAATGTCTCCGATCCCGCGTTTGCCTCATCTGGCCGCCAGGAAGAGCCCTCGAGCGGCCGTTCCGACGGTCCGGAGGCGGGCTTCCCGGAGGCCGGCGCGAACGTCCCGAATGCCGATTTCGTCACTCTCCGCCACAACCCCGCCCGTCTCCGCGCCGCCCCCTCCGCTCGGCCCCCAGCTTCGCCATCCCCTCGCCGTCTCTTAGCCGACTCTGCCGTCCTGTCTCCACCCGTGGGGGGGTGAGGCGGTCCACAGGCTGGCGGGTCACCTCTCTTCCTGTTGCCGCTGTTGGACTGCGTCTGCCGGTCCACCCCCTGCCACGGTCTCTCTCGTTGTCACCATCTCCACCTCCTCCCCCGCCATCTCTGCCCCGCCATCTCTGCCCCCGCCATCTCCGCCCCCGCCATCTCTGCCCCCGACTCTCTGCCCCGCCCTCCTCCCGTCTGACTCCTCCCGTCTGCCTCCTCCCGTCTGCCTCCTCCCGTCTGCCTCCTCCCGTCTGCCTCCTCCCGTCTCTGCCCCTGGCCCATACCTCCGCCCCGGTCACGCTCCCTACCCCGTTCTCGGCCACGCCCCTGCGACCGGCCACGCCTCCAATCCCGACCCCGGTCCACCCCCCATCTCCGGCACCGCCCCGTCCCCGCCCGCCCATACCTCCGCCCGGCCATACCTCCGCCCGGCCCTGCCTCCGCCCGGCCATACCTCCGCCCGCTCTTGCCCTATCCGTCCCAGCCCCTGCACCCAGCCCGCATCCCAGCCCCGCACCCGCCCCGGCCCCATGTCCCGCTACGGCGCGGCTCCATCCCGAGCCAGGTCCTGACCGCCGACATGTCCCGGCTCCGGCTTCGATCCGGCCCCAGACCTTCAGCCACGACCGAAACCGCAGCCTCGGGCACCAAGGCCGTGGCCGACGTCCCCCAGCCGGTAGCGCGAACGGCTGGCCAGGAGGTGGCTACCGGCGCGCGATCGCCGGCAGGTCGAGCGGGTTGCCGGCCGAGGCGGCACAGCCCGGCAGGGCTGCTCCTCCGCGGCTTCGGCTCGGGTCGTCCGGACGGTCGCCGGCGTTGTCGGGCAGTTACTTGGCCTGCCCCGGCGGGCTGTCCTAGGCCGTGGGCCGGGGCCGGGCTGCCACGACACCGGCGAGGTTCCCCCTGACAGCCGGTGGTACGCGTGCATGCGCTCCTCTTCCGGCTCGGGCGGCCCGGACGATGCGGGACGCCGGAGATCCCCGTCGAGGGATCCGGGCCAAGCGTTCGGCGGCCGGGCCGGTTCACGAGGAATGCGGCGGGCGGCGCCGACCGGCCGGACACATCCGGTCGGCTGCCCGGTTACCGGCGGGGAGAGCCCTATCCTCGGGCGCACTCGTGCCACAGTCATCGGGGATGATGAAATTGTCCGTCTCGCAGGTATTTTCTGCTCGCGGCTCGGGAGCGCTGGCCGCCGCCGCGGTGCTCCTCACCGCCGCGTGCAGCAGCAGTTCCAGCTCCGGCACGGGGTCCAGCTCGACGTCGTCCGTCACCCCCACCGTGGCGGGACACGACGTGGCGGCCGTGGTGGCGGCCGCGCAGGCCTTCTCCGCCTCGCTGGACGACGACCAGAAAGAGCTTGCCGTCCTCGACCTGACCGCGGACAACGCCGAGGCCTGGTCCAACCTGCCGTCCGGCCAGAGCTGCCGCGGCGGTGTGCCGTTCGAGGACCTCGACGACAACCAGCTGGCCCTGGCCAGGGTGCTGCTCCAGAGCGCGATCGGTACCGGCGACCCGGGATACCCCCGGGTGGAGGACCTGTGGGCGGCGGACGACGAGCTCAGCTCCCTCCAGTCCAGCGGTGAGGGCGGCGAGCCCGGCAGCGGCAGCACGGCGGGCAGCACGGCCGGCGGGGCGATGCCGAGCGGCAGCGGGGCACCCAGCGGCGGCTCCGCGCCCAGTGACAGCGGCATGCCCTCCGGCGACATGCCGACGGGCGACATGCCGACGGGCGACATGCCGAGCGGCGGGTCGATGCCGTCGGGCAGCGGCGGCGGCGCGGGTGGCGGGGGCGGAGGTGGAGGTGGTTACGGCGCAGGCCTTTACGACCTCGCGCTGCTCGGCGACCCGGACACCGACGGCACCTGGATGCTGCACTTCGGCGGCCACCACCTGGCGGTCAACTTCACTTACGAGGCCGGCGAGGTGGCCGGGTCCAGCCCGTATTTCGTCGGCCTGGAGCCGACCACCTGGACCGCCGACGACGGCACCGAGTACGCACCGCTGGAGGCCATGAAGTCGGCCGTCACGGCACTGAGCACCAGCCTGACCACGGCGCAGAAGAAGCAGGCCGAGCTCAGCCAGACGTTCAGCGACGTGCTGCTCGGACCGGGCGAGGACGGCCAGTTCCCGGCGAAGAAGCAGGGCATCGCGGCGAGCAGGCTGACCGACGACCAGCAGAGCGCGGTGCTGGACGTGCTGAGGCAGTGGGTCGGGATCGCCGACGACACCACGGCCGAGAGCATGCTGAAGACCTACGAGGACGAGCTGTCCAAGACCTACGTCGGCTGGTCGGGCGGGGTCGAGATGACCGCGCACGCCAACTATCTGCGCATCGACGGGCCGAGCGCATGGGTCGAGTTCGTCTGCCAGAACGGTGTGGTGCTCACCGACAAGATCCACTATCACACCGTGTGGCGCGATCACACGCGTGACTACGGTGGCGAGTTCTCCTCCTGATGAGGAGCTTTCGTTCATGGACGACGACGGGCCCGGCCGGGCTCGTCGTCGTCCTGTTGTTTCTGCCGGCCCGGCCCGCCGCCGCGCACCCGATGCCCCACTCGATCGTGGCTCTCGACGTGCGCACCTCCATGGTGACGGCCGACATCCAGATCCCGGTGAGGGACCTGACCTACGCCGCCGGCGTGGACCTGACCACCGACGACGCCCCGGCCGTGCTGGGTGCCCACCAGGAGGAGCTGCGCGAGTACCTGATCGAGCACGTTCGGCCGATCACCGACGGCGTTGCCTGGAAGACCGCGCTGAGCACAGTCACTCTGAGCGAGTCGGAGCAGCGCGGCAGCGGGACCTATCGCGAAATCCTCGCCACGGCGGCGTTCTGGCCGCCCGCCGGTGCGAGCACACGCCGGTTCGACCTGCACGCCGACCCGGTGATCCACCAGGTGGTCACCCACACCGTTCTGGTGACGGCCGTCGAGGGCGGGCAGGGCCGCGCCCGCGAGATCGGCACCATCCGCACCGACACCGCCACGATGACCGTGCCGCCGCTGCACGTCGACCTCGGGAACACCTCGTGGTGGCCGACTTTCAATGGCTGGTGGCCGATGGCCGTAGCAGCTGTGGCAGCGCTGGTGGCGATGATCCCGGCCGTCCGCGCACGACGCCGGCAGATCGTGCTGCCGGACCCGACGCCGAGCACCGTGCCGAATCCGGTGCCGAATCCCGTGCCGACGCAGACCTTGGCGCGGAGCCCGGAGCAGGTCCCCGGCCGGAGCGGGACGCCCGCGTGACCCCCGACGAGGTGCTCCTCATGCTCCGGCATCCCGACGAGGTGGAGGCACCGGCCGGTGGGCGATCCGGCGCCTCCGCGGGAGCCGGTGCCTGGCGCATCGAATTCCCCGGTACCGGTGAGGTTTTCATCGTCCGCGCGGAGCGCGTGCCGATCCTGCGCCCGCCGGGCGGTGAGCCGGTGACGGTCGGCACCACGGACGGGCTCACCGTACGGTTCACCGGGGTCACCGTCGACACCGAGATCATGGTGCGGACGGACATCGCCGACTCGCCCCGGCGGCAGGCCCTCGACACGGAGTACCGAGCGGCCTTCGAGGCGTGGGCCGAGCACGCGCACGAGAGCGACGACGACCCGCCGCCGCAGCCCGGCACCCGGCTGTTCGCGCTCGCTGTCGAGGTGCACGACGATCTGGGCACCACGTACACCGGCAACGGCGCCCGCGCGGGCGGCACGAACACCGAGTGGGAGGGCAGCCACGTGTTCGTGCCGCCACCACCGTCCGGCACCCGCCGCCTCGACGTCACCCTGATGCTGACCGAACCGGTGCGGGTCAGCATTCCGCTGGCCTGACCGCCGGGCTCGACCAGATCAGGCCCGGCCAGGAGCCCGAGCGCAGCCTGACCGCAGGCCAGGCACCGGACCTCAGCCCGCGGTGAGGGCCTCGACCAGCGACTCCAGCTCCGGCACGGCCGAGGCCTCCGCCAGGGCGTGCTTCAGCACCCGGTCGTGCGCCGGATGGGCCTGCGTGAGCAGCTCACGGCCGGCCGGGGTGAGCTCGGTGTAGATGCCCCGGCGGTCGTCGGCGCACAGGATGCGGGTGAGCAGCCCCCGGTCTTCCAGCCGGTTCACCAGCCGGGTGGTGGCACTGCTCGACAGGGCCGCGGCCCGGGCCAGCTGCTGCATGCGCATGTGCCAGCCGTCCTGCCGGTTCAGCGCGTCGAGAACAGTGAATTCGACCACCGAGAGCCCGTGTTCGCGCTGGAGCTCACGTTCCAGCTGCGCCTCGATCAGCCCGTGCAGGGCCGCCAGCGTGCGCCAGCCGTGCGCCCTGATCTCCACCGCATCGTCGGCGATGCCCATCGCCGCACCTCCCGACCTCGGACGACCCAGGGATTCTAGCAGCTTGCGCAGATAGAGAGCGCGTGCAACTATCTCTGCCGTTGCGTCCGCCGGTATTTGCAGGCGCACATTACGACTCTTCGTCATCTGCCCTGAAAGGACCTCCCGTGCCCGTGGCCCTCTACGCCCTGGCCCTCGGCGGCTTCGGCATCGGCCTGACCGAATTCGTGATCGCCGGGCTGCTGCCCGAGGTGGCTGCCGACTTCTCCGTCAGCGAGACCACCGCGGGCTACCTGATCTCGGGCTACGCGCTCTCCGTCGCGGTCGGCGGCATCGTGCTGACCGCCCTGCTCGGCCGGGTCGACCGCAAGAAGGCCCTGCTCGGCCTGCTGGTGCTGTTCGTGATCGGCAACCTGATCTCGGCCGTGGCCGGCGGCTTCGGCCTGATGCTCGCCGGGCGGGTGGTGGCGGCCCTGTGCCACGGCGCCTTCTTCGGCATCGGGTCCGTCGTGGCCACCGGCCTGGTGCCCAGCAACCGCCGGGCCGGTGCCATCTCGATCATGTTCGCCGGTCTGACCAGTGCCAACGTGCTCGGCGTGCCCCTCGGCACGTTCCTCGGCCAGGCCGCCGGCTGGCGGGCCACGTTCTGGGCCATCACCGCCATCGGCGTCCTCGCCCTGTTCGGCGTGCTGGCCCTGGTGCCGGGCGGCCGCGGCCACGAGACCGGTGGCATGCTACGGGAATTCGGCATCTTCCGGCGTCCGCAGGTGCTGCTGTCGATGCTGGTCACGGTGCTCGGGTTCGGTGGCATGTTCGGCGCCTTCACCTACATCGCCTTCACCCTGACCGGAGTCAGCGGCTTCGCCACCGGCACCGTGCCCTGGCTGCTCGTGCTGTTCGGCGCCGGGCTGTTCGCCGGCAACCTGGTCGGCGGCCGGGCAGCCGACCGCGACCTGTTCCGCACCCTGACCCTCACCCTGGCCGCGCTCACGGTCGTCCTGGTGCTGTTCGCCCTCACCGCCGGCTCGAAGACCGCCACGGTGGTCGCCCTGGTGCTGATGGGCGGCTTCGGCTTCGCCACCGTGCCCGGCCTCCAGATGCGGATCATGAATCACGCGGCCGACTCCCCCACCCTGGCCTCGGGTGCCAACATCGCCGCGTTCAACCTGGGCAACGCGTTCGGTGCCTGGGCCGGCGGGCTCACCCTGGCCGCCGGTCTCGGCTACACCTCACCGCTGTGGGCCGGTGCCGCGATCACCCTGGCCGGGCTGATCGTCTGCGTCACGGCCGCCCGGGTGACCGGCGGCGAACGGGCCGCCGTCCCCGCATCGGAACCCACCCCCGAACCGAAAGCCGCCCCCGGACCGGCAGTCACCCCCGGACCGGCAGTCACCCCCGCCCGGTAACCACCGACATCCGGCGACCACCGATGTCCGCCGACGACCGACGTCCCAAAAATGCTCCACAGCAAGGAGAACCATGATCCCCGACATCACCCTGAACAACGGCGTGCGGATGCCGCAGCTCGGCTTCGGCGTGTTCCAGGTGCCCGACGAGGCCACCCAGCGCGCCGTGGAGACCGCCCTGGAGGCCGGCTACCGCAGCATCGACACCGCCGCCGTCTACGGCAACGAGCGCGGCGTGGGCCGGGCGCTCGCCGTCGCGGGCCTGCCGCGCGAGGAGGTGTTCGTGACCACCAAGCTGTGGACGGCCGACCTCGGCCGCACCGCCCCGGCCCCGGCTCTGGACTCGAGCCTGGAGAAACTGGGCCTGGACGCCGTCGACCTCTACCTGATCCACTGGCCCGCGCCCGCCACCGACGCCTACCTGGACTCCTGGCAGGCACTCGAAGAACTGGTGGCGGCCGGGAAGACCCGTGCCGTGGGCGTGTCGAACTTCCTGCCCGGGCACCTCGACCGGGTCGTCGCCCTGGGCGGCACCGTGCCCGCGGTGAACCAGATCGAGCTGCACCCGGCCCTCCAGAACCGGGAAACCGTGCGCCGCAACACCGATCTCGGCATCGTCACCGAGGCCTGGAGCCCGCTCGCCCAGGGCGCGGTGCTCACCGACGCCCCGGTGGTCGAGGCGGCCCGGGCGCACGGCGTCACCCCGGCCCAGGTGGTGCTGCGCTGGCACCTGGGAAACGGGCACGTGGTGATCCCGAAGTCGGTCACCCCGGAACGGATCTCGGCCAACCTGGAGGTGTTCGGCTTCGAGCTGACCGCGGCCGAGGTGGCGGCGATCGACGCGCTGGAGCGCGACGGCCGTACCGGCCCGCACCCCAGTTCGTTCAACGGCTGATCACCATGGACGACGCCGGCCGTCGAGAACCGGCGTCGTCCATCATTTTTCAGAGACCTCCACGGACGGGGACGGCGACGCCTGCGGAGTTGCCAGATAGCGGCCGGTGACGCCGCCCTTCCCGCTGAACACCAGCTCCTCGCCCCGCTTCTCCACCTGCGTGGCCGTGGTCAGCACGGTCACGTTCGGCACGTTGGCGCAGCCGATCATCGTGGTCGCCTCGGGCGGGGTGGCGGTGAAACCGCCCTCCACGGTGACCTCGTAGGTGCCGCCCAGGCCGTTGCACCCGTCACTACCCTTCCAGGTGCCGTCGTCGCTGAAGGTGATCGAGGCGTCCCGGAAGGTCTGCATCCCGAACTCGTCCGTGGTGTATCCCGGGATGTCCCACGGATACCAGGTTCCGAGCACGTCGTCCCGCACCCCCTGGTCCGGCTTCGCGCCGGACCCCGACGCCGCACCGCAACCGGCCGTCACCACCGTCAGCGCCACCAGCGACGCGCCCCACCAGTTCCGGATCATCCGGCCCCCTCTCGTCCACCGCTTCGACGCGGGCCGGAACCGGGAGGTTCCACCGAACTGCTTTCGAATGGGTGACCGCCGGAACCCCAGCCCGGCCCAGCGCGTCCGAGTCGCGTTGATCATGGTGGCGAAGGGAACGGGCTGATGATGTCTGCGCGTACGGGCGTGACGAGGACGGGAACGACAGGGCTGCTGATCAGCCTGTTGCTGGCGGCCTGCTCGTCCGGTGGCACGAGTGCGGCGTCGTGCGCGGTGGCGGTCGAGTACCAGGGCCGGCTCTACACCGACCGGGGGGGAACCGACGGGTGAGCCCGGCGAGAAGCTGAACCACCAGCGCATGGCCGTCTGCAACGACACCGGCTTGGACGAGGACGATCTCGCCGAGGAGGCCGCCCTGGCCGGGTCGGTGAACCTGTACCGCGTCGAGGGTGTGGACCCGCGGTACGCCGTGATCGGGGTGCCCACCGACGACGCCGGAACCGAGAACGGCGACCCGGAGCTGTTCAGCATCGAACAGGACCAGATGCCGGCCGAGGTCTGGACCCGGCTCCAGGAGGCCGGCTGAGCCGGGTCAGAACTCGGTGTTCATGATCGCCTCCACCAGCACCTCGCCCGGCGGGGTCAGCCGCACGGTGCCGGCGCGGCGATCGGTCGCCAGCAGCCCGCGGCGTTCCAGCCCGTCGAACCGCTCACCCCACGGATCGTCGAAGAGCGATGCCCCGCCGAACCTTTCGCGATGCAGGTCGTCACGCAGGGGCTGGAGCGTGGACAGCGCCATCTTGATCGCCCGGGCCTGCGTGGCCTGATCACCGAAGCGGGTGGCCGAGGTCAGCGGCAGCACCGAGTTCTCCACCATCTCGATGTAGCGCAGGGCGTTGACCTCGGTCATCGCCTCGGACCGGCGGCAGCTGGAGCTGCCGCCCAGGCCGATGGCCACCTCGGCGTCCTGCCGGTCCTGGTCCACCATGATCGCCTTCCAGGTCTCCGGGGCCTTGTCGGCCCGGTGGAAGTACATGGTGGGATGCTCGCCGTACCCCTGCTCCCCCAGTCCCGACGCCAGCACCTCGCGCATCTGGTACTGCTCCCCCAGAGTCGGCCAGTGGTGCCCGTTCTCGGCCAGCCTGGCGCGGTATCCGGCGAACTGCCAGGCCGCCGGGCGGTCACCGGCCACGCCGGTACGGGTGTCGGCGTAGGAACGCAGATGCAGCTTGGTGCACACCACCCCCGGCACCCGGTGGCGCAGGATCTGCTCGCGGTCACGCACCACGCTGTCGACCGTCTGGTCCAGCAGGCCGTACATCAGGTCGACCGTGACCCAGTCGAAACCGAGACGCTCGGTGCTGTCGAGGAAGTCGTGGCACTCCGCCTCGGTGTGCTCGCGGCCGCTCAGGCCCAGCACGTGGTCGTCGAACGACTGCACCCCGCACGAGACCTTGTCACACCCCAGTTCCCTGAGCCGCGACAGCAGCGCGGGGGTCAGCGTGGTCGGGTCGCCCTCGAAGCGGATGGTGGTGTCCGGGCCGAAACCGAAGTTCTCCCGGTAGAATCCGAGCAGCCGCGACACCGCGTCCAGACCCATCAGCGACGGCGTACCGCCGAACACGTTGAACTCCCCCACCGGCGCCTCGCGCAGGCCGGGCACCCGTTCCAGCCAGAGCCGCGCCTCGCGGATGTTCAGGTCCACCCAGCGGTCCACCTTGTCGCGGGTCACCTGCTCCGGGCCCTTCACGATCACCACCGGGTACTGGCAGAACCGGCACCGGTAGCTGCATGTCGGGATGTAGGCCCAGAGGTGGATGGGCCGGGTACCGGCCAGCTGCGTGGTGAGGTCGTCGAGGAACCGGTCCGGCCCGACGTCCGGGATGTCGCCGGGAAACACGTGGGAGCCGAAGGGATCATGGACGACGTACTCGAGCAGCCGGTGGTTCTCCGGCCTCTCCAGCACGCCGAGCACCGCCGGGCGGGGATGGTCCGGGTCGGTCCGGCGCAGCGATTCCAGGGCGTCCATCAGAAAACCCCTCCGTTGCCGAAGTAGTCGTGGGCCGCACCGGACTCGCGGTCCTCGCAGTAGTGCCGGACGAACTCGCGGAACCGTTCCTCGTCGCCGGTGTCACGTACCTCCTGGAGGCAGTCCGGCAGGGCCGGCGGGTAGCCGATGTCCGGCCCGACCCGGGCCCGCAGCCGGGCGAACAGCTCCTCGGCGAACTCGAAGTACAGCCTGAAGCAGGGGGTTTTGTACGAGTGGATGGGAACGTAGTCGCGCAGACGGGTCTCGGCGGTGATCTGCGGGATGCGGGTGGCCATCCGTCGGGCCAGGTCCGTCGAGAGCAGGTCGATCACCCCCTCGTCGTCCAGCAGGGAAGGGGTGAGCAGGGCCGCGAGGATCATGTTCTTCGGCATGAAGTCCTTGATCGAGAACTCCCAGGCCTGAACCGCTTCCGCCTCGCTCAGGTCGCGGCCGCCCGGGCCGTCGGGGCGGATGTCGCGCATCGTGATGATGCCGCCGGAACCGTAGGCCCGGCCGGCCACCACCTCGTCGATCGCGTGGTCCACCCGGCGCGGGTTGATCTCGACCCGCGAGGTGGGCACGTAGACGATGTCGTCGCCGGTGGCCCGCACCAGGATGCCGAAGTCCCAGTCGTCGCTGAGATGACTGACGAAACGGCCGTTCTCGACCTGGTACGACAGCTCGATGCCGCCGACCCGCTGATAGGCCCGGCGGTCCACGGCGAATCCCTTGCCGTCGGGGAAACCACCGAACCGCGACCAGGCCACCCGCCGGCAGCGGAGGGTGCGGTCGATCGCGTCCCACAGCAGTGGCCGTCCGGCGAAATGCGCTGCGTCGTAGTAGTAGTCGCAGACCCCGATCGCGGCCTTCTCACCGTCCATCGCGGTCAGCAGCTCGGCCAGCCAGTCCGGCGCCACCCGGCAGTCCGCGTCGGCCGACACCAGGTAGAAGCGCTCGGCCGCGTCGTCGCCGTCCCGCTCCTGGGCCCGCCGGGCGGCCAGATCCATGCCGGCCCTGCGGGCGCACGAAACCCCCTGCTCCGCCTCGGCAATCACGTTCAGCCGCAACCCCTCGTACCGGGCGGCCAGCCGCCGGGCCAGGGCCACGGTGTCGTCGCGCGAGTTGTTGTCGACCAGGAGAACGTCGAACCGCGAGCGGCCGAGGGTCTGGCCGGCCAGCGACTCCATCACCGCGGGCAGGTTGGCGGCCTCGTCGCGCACCGGCAGCACCACGGTCATCCGGACCCCCGGCGCGAGCGGCTCCACCGGCGGCAGGTCCGCGGCGACGGGGGCAGCCGGGGCGGTGGGCTCGCCCAGCAGCTCGCCCACCACCTCGTCGGCCCGGCTGCGGGCGAAGTAGCGCTCGCCGCGGGACCGGTTGTGCGCAGCGACGCGGGAGTGCAGACGGGGGTTGGTCAGGAGCTCGACCACGTCGTCCACAAATTCGCCGGTGAGCGGGGCGTCGTCGTCGGCGGAGATCTCGAGAACCGGCGCCTGGAAACCCTTCCGGCCGTACACCGTGTCGTAGAGGGCGTAGCGGGTGGTGAGGTAGGGCACGCCGGAGGCGATCGCCTCGCCGATCGGGTTGCCGTAGCTCTCGTAGTCGTACGAGGTCAGGAACGACATCAGATCGGCCTCGGCGAGCAGGTCGGCCACCGAGAAACCACCGGTGGACGACGCCAGGTCGCGCGGTGCGAGCCGACCGCCGAACACCACCCGGTCGGCCACGCCCAGCCGCCGCGCCTGCGAGCGCAGCGCCGTGACCGTGGGCGGGTGCTCGGCCGGGTCACCGGCCAGGAACAGGTACACGTCGCGGCCGGGCACCCGGTCACGCAGCCGGGCCAGCAGGTCGATGTCGCGGTCAGCCCGCTTCTGCGGGATCAGGCGGGTGCAGCGGGCGATCAGCGCGGCGCCGGCCGGGATGCCGTGGCGCTCGCGGAAGCCGATTCCGGTGGCGGTGCGGGAAAAATCGAAGGTGTTGTGCAGAACCCGCAGGTCACGCAGCTCCGGATGCCATTCCAGGGTGCGTCGGCGGGCCTCGTCGTGCAGGGCCAGGTAGCGGATGTACGGGGAATTCCGGGGGCGGGGCGTGAGCGGATAGGGCGGCCGGCCGTACTTGCCGGTGGACGGCTCGCTGGTCCACATCAGGTCGTGGTCGCGCCACAACACGAACGGCCGGGGCGGGCCCAGCTCCGGCCCGTAGCGCTCGACGGCGCGGTAGAGGGCCTGCGTGTAGGCGATGTTCTCGGGCAGCGTGCCGTTCTCGACCAGGACGGCGGTCACGCCGTGCCGCCGCCAGGTGGCCACGATGCGGCGGGTGAGCGCCTCGACGACCGCGTCGAAGGAGCTGTCGAGGGCGCCGCCGCGGCGCACGGCGTCGAGAGTGGAGCGCACGAAGCCCGTTGTGTACCAGGGAATCTCGTCGAGCCCGTCGATACGGGCGAGCTCGGCCCAGTCGGGCAGGCCGACGGCCTCGTCGGTGTAAGGCGCGAAGAACCGGCCCTTGTCCTGTTTGATGTCGTAACCGATGTCGAGCAGTACGCGGTGACCACGTTGCCGGAAGGCCCGGGCGAGCTTGAGCGATTCGACGACGACACCGGACAGCGGCGCGCCGTCGAACGACACGCACCAGAGGACTGATCGGGACATGCGGATCTCCCCCAAGGTCACATCATTGTTACCTCGCAAGATCCTTTTTAACCCGGTTCGAGCGAAGATCGCATGTCGAGGAAACCTTTCCCGGGCCTTCCGGCCGTTTCACCATGGGCCGGACGCCTCGGCCACAGCACCCGAAATCCGCACGTAGACTTGCCGAATGTTGTTCGGGCGACAGGCCGAGCTGGGGACGATCGGCGGGATGCTCGGCCGGGCCCGCTTCGGTTTTTCCTCCGTCCTGGTGGTGCGGGGCGAGGCCGGGATCGGCAAGAGCACCCTGCTGCACCAGGCCAGGGCCGGTGCGGCCGGGATGACGGTGTTGTCGGCGCGGGGTGTGGAGTCCGGGCCGGCGATCCCGTTCACCGGGCTGGCCGAGCTGGTGCGGCCGGTGCTGCCCCTGGTGGAGCGGTTGCCGGCGCCGCAGGCGGCCGCGTTGCGCGAGGCGCTGTCTTCCGGCCCGGCGCTGTCTTCCGGGTCGGCGCCGCTTTCCGGGTCGGCGCCGCTTTCCGGGCCGGCCCCGCACCGTGACCGGTTCTCGCTCTGTGCGGCCACGCTCTCCCTGCTCACCGCCGTCGCGGCGGGCGGTCCCACGCTGGTCCTGGTGGACGACCTGCCCTGGCTCGACGCGTCGTCCCGGGAGGCGCTGCTGTTCGCGGGCCGCCGGCTGGGACATCAGGGGGTGGTGCTGCTGATGACGTCGCGCACGGAACCGGACGACGACGCGACGCCGGACCCGTCGCTGGCCGGTCTGCCGCAGCGGACCCTGCGTGGCCTGGGCCCCGGCGACTCCCGGGCCCTGGCCCGTTCGCTGGCACCCGGCGTGCCGCCCGAGCGCCTGGCCCGGATCCACCCGGACACCGCCGGGAACCCGCTGGCCATCGAGGAACTCTGCGGCGCGCTGAGCCGGCCGGACCTGGGGCCGGGCGACGAGCCGGGCGACGAGCCGGGCGACGGGGCGCACCATCGACCCGGCCATGCGCTGAGCCAAGGGCCGGACCAGGCGCCCGCCGCCCGGCGGAACGACGGCCGCCGCCCGGCCCGGCTCACCCGGGCGCTGACCGCCCGGCTGGCGGCGATGCCGGCCCGCACCCGCACCGTCCTGCTCCTGGTGGCCGCGGCCGGGTGCGGGCACACCGACGTGGTGCGCCGGGCCGCCGCCGCGATCGGCCTGGGGCTGGCCGACTTCGCCCCGGCCGAGCGTGAAGGACTGCTGCTGGTCACACCGGAACACATCGACTTCCGGCATCCACTGATGCGTTCGGTCCTGATCTCGTCGTCCGGTCCCGCCGAGCGCGCTGCCGCCCATGCCGCTCTGGCCGGGGCGCTGGCGCTGTCGCCGGGCGGGACCGCCGCCGACGCCCGGGCCTGGCACCTGGCCCATGCCCTGCCCGCCCCCGACCCGCAGGTCGGCGAGCTGCTCGCCCGGGCCGCCGCCCGGGCCCGGCGGCGGGGCGGAAACCTGGAGGCAGCCACAGCTTTCGAGCTGGCCGCCGAGTTCGCCGCCCCGGCTGCCCGCCCGGCCCTGCTGGTGCGTGCCGCCCGTTGCTGGCAGCTGGCCGGGCGCACCGGCCGGATGCTCCCGCTGCTCGACGAGGCCCTCGGCCTGACCACCGATCCCCAGCTGCGCGCCCTGATCCGGCACATGCGCGGATACCTGTGGATGTGGCGTTCCCAGCCCCGCGACGGGCTGGCCGAGATGCTCGACGGCGCGGGTGAGGTGGAGGGCATCGACGCGGCACGGGCCGCGCTGATGTACGCCGACGCCGCGATCGCCCACTTCATGCTGGGTGAGCCGGCGCAGCTGCTGACCGCCACCCGGCGGGCCTACGAGCTGGGCGAACAGTGCGGGGACGCCGGTGGCACCGGTGACGTGGCCCGGCTGGTGGCCGCCGTCGCGCGCAGTGGGGCGCTGGTGATCAACGGCCACCGGGCCCAGGGGCAGCGACTGCTCACCGAGGTGGTGCCCCGGCTGCTGGCCGTCCCGCCCCTGCCCCGTGCCCAGGAGTACGCGCACGCCGCCCTGATCGCGATCTGGCTCGAGCGCTACGACCTGGCCGGTGAACTGCTCGACGCGATCATCACCGCCGCCCGGGCGCAGAGTGCACTGGGAGTGCTGCCACAGGCCCTGGCGATCGGGTCCGAGCTGGCTTTCCACACCGGACGCTGGCGGCAGGCCCGGGAGTTCGCCGGCCGGAGCGTCGAGCTGGCCCGGGAGACGCACCAGGCCGACGTGTACGGCCGCTACTTCATGGCCCGTGACCAGGTGGTGCGCGGACGGACCCGGGAGGCCCTCGGCACGATCGCCCGCACCCACGACGTGACCACCCGTCACGGGGCCACCGGTCTGCACCTGCACACCACCCACGCCCTGGGCCTGCTGGCCCTCGGGGCGGGCGACCTGGCCCAGGCCATCGACCGGCTGGAGCGCACGGGACGCCTGCCGGTGGCCGGGAACACCAGGGACCAGAGCATCGTCCCCTGGGCGTTCGACCTGGTGGAGGCGTACGCCGGGGCGGGGCGCACCGACGACGCGCGACGTCTGCTGGCCACGATCGCGGTGGACGAGGCCCCGGACGGCTGCCGCTCCGACCTGCTGATCGCCCGCACCTGGCGCTGTCGCGGTCTGCTCTCCAATGAAATGACGCACGGCGAAGCGGCTTTCGCTCGCGCGCTCGCCTCCCACGAGCGGTCACCGGTGCCGTTCGAGCAAGCCCGCACCCTGCTTCACTACGGCGAGTACCTGCACCGCCGTCGCCGGCGGACCCGGGCCCGCGACCACCTGCGCCAGGCCCTGGACATCTTCGAGCAGCTCGGCGCCACCGCCTGGGCCCACCGCGCCCGGACCGGGCTGAGGGCCACCGAGGAACCGTCGGCCTGGGGTACGGCTCTGGCCATGACCCGTGCCGGTGAGACGATCCTGGTCAAACCCTCACCCGCGCAACGGATCACCCCCACCGGCCTGCCGGAGATCGGCCCGGGCCCGGGCATCGGGAGAGGCATCGGGAGAGGCATCGGGACCGGCCACGGGACCGGAACCAGCCACGGCGACGGCACCAGCCACAGTGGCGGGACCGGCCATCGGAACGGGACCGGCCACGAACGAGGGACCGACCAAGGCGGCGGAACCGGGCAACGCGACGCGACCGGCCACGAACGAGGAGCCGACCAAGGCGGCGGAACCGGACAACGCGACGCGACCGGCCACGAACGAGGAGCCGACCAAGGCGGCGGAACCGGACAACGCGACGCGACCGGCCACGAACGAGGAGCCGACCAAGGCAGCGGAACCGGACAACGCAACGCGACCGGCCACGAACGAGGGACCGACCCACGGAACCGGGCCGGTCACGGGAACGGCTCCCGTCATGGGAACGAGGGCGGCCTCGGGAGCGGAAACAGTCTGGAGCACAGCCACGGCAGCGGGGCCGGCGCCGGGGCGGGGGCCGAGATCGGCGCCGGATCCCGGCCTCCGAACGGACCGGACACCGCAGCGCCCGGAGACGACCACCCGACCGGCACACCCCGCCCCACCCCTGCCGGTGGTCGTGCGCAGCCGGGCACCGTGCGGGCCCGGGGCGCCCTGGCGCCGGTGCGCTGCCGCTGACATCCTCCGGCACCTCACCATGTCCCCCACGTCTCCCGCCCCGATCCGGTTCAGTGAGAAGTGGCACAGCCCGGGCAGCCACCGCGTTCTTAAGGCGCCGCTCAGAATCCCGCAAGGCTGAGCTGACTTTCCCTTGATCCTGAACCAAACCGGTTCGGGAGTATCGGAATTTTGGTTCCCACCGACGTCCTCAAGCCTTGACGTTGAACTTTGGACACGCCCACGGGTTGGATGACGAATCGTGAATCCGACCATGAAACGCCGCACCGTGATCGGTGGCGCCACCGCGGTGGTGGCCGCGGCCGGTGCCGCCACGGTGGCGCAGGCCCTGCCCAGCACCACAGCCGGCCCGAACACGAGCACCAGCACCGCCGAACCCGATTTCGGCGCCCATGTGCATGTGTTCGATCCGTCGATGAGTTCCGCGCAGATCCAGAGCACGCTCGACAGCGTGTTCAAGGCCCAGGAGACCAACCAGTTCGGCGACGAGCGCGTGGCCCTGCTGTTCAAGCCCGGAAGTTACGACGTGACGGCGAAGATCGGCTTCTTCACCCAGATCGCCGGGCTGGGGCTGGTTCCGGGCAAGGTGACGATCAACGGCTCGGTGCAGGCCGACGCCGACTGGTTCGACGGCAACGCCACGCAGAACTTCTGGCGCTGCGCCGAGAATCTCACCGTCAATCCTACGGGAGGAGTTGACATGTGGGCGGTTTCGCAGGCCGCCCCGTACCGTCGCATCCATCTCAAGGGCACGCTGGCACTGGACGACGGCGGCTGGTCGAGCGGCGGGTTCCTGGCCGACAGCAAGATCGACGGCGCGGTGAACCCGGGCGGCCAGCAGCAGTGGTTCACCCGCAACTCCACGCTGAACAGCTGGTCGGGCAACGGCAACTGGAACGCCGTGTTCGTCGGCACCAAGAACCATCCGAAGGGCAACTGGCCCGACGTCGCCTTCACCCGGATCGGCAAAACCCCGGTGATCCGGGAGAAACCGTTCCTCTACGTGGACGACGCCGGGGCCTACCAGGTGTTCGTGCCCGCCCTGCGCACCGCCGTCAACGGCACCTCGTGGGAGAGCGGGTCGCCGGCCGGTGAGTCCCTGCCGATCTCGGACTTCTTCGTGGCCCAGCCCACGAACACCGCCGCCGAGCTCAACGCGGCGCTCCAGGCCGGGAAGCACCTGCTGCTCACCCCGGGCGTCTACCAGCTCGACCGGACGCTCAGCGTCAACCGTTCCGGCACCGTCATTCTCGGCCTGGGCCTGGCCACCCTCACGCCGCTCAACGGCGTCATCGCGCTGGAGACCGCCGACGTGCCCGGCGTCAAGATCGCGGGCATCCTGATCGACGCGGGCACCACCTCGTCGTACGCGCTGGCCCGGATCGGCCCGAAGGGCGCCTCGGCCGACCACACCGCCGACCCGACCTCACTGCACGACGTGTTCCTGCGGGTGGGCGGCCACAGCAAGGCCAGGGCCGAACGCGGGCTGATCATCAACAATCACGGCACGATCGGCGATCACCTATGGATCTGGCGGGCCGACCACGACGACTCCGGCGGCTCCAAAACCGGCTGGAGCGTGAACCCGGCCAAGGTCGGCCTGATCGTCAGTGGTGACGACGTGACCATGTACGGCCTGTTCGTGGAACACTTCCAGGGCTACCAGACGCGCTGGGACGGCGATCGCGGGCGAACCTACTTCTACCAGAACGAGATGCCCTATGACCCGCCGAACCAGGATGCCTGGATGAACGGGACCACGCGCGGATACGCCGCCTACAAGGTCGCCGACGACGTGACCTCGCACCAGGCCTACGGTCTCGGCAGCTACTGCTACTTCAACGTGAACAACTCGGTGGTGGCCGACCACGCCTTCGAGGTGCCGAAGGCGTCGGGCATCGTCATGCACAACCTGGTCACCGTCTCGCTCGGCGGCAACCAGGGCACGATCGCCCACGTGATCAACGACCAGGGCGGCTCGGCGGGCGGGTCGGGGGCGATGTCGGCCCGGGTCACCGCGTACCCGTGACCGCCCGCTTCCCGGTCACCACCCGCTGGAGCACGATGAACGCGAAAAGCAGGACCCCGACCACGATCCGGGTCCACCATGAGCTCAGCGTGCCCTGGAAGTTCAGGATGGTCTGGATCAGCCCGAGCACCAGCACCCCGAGCACGGTGCCGAACAGGTAGCCGGAACCACCTGCGAGCAGGACGCCACCGATCACCACCGCGGCGATGGCGTCCAGCTCCAGGCCGTTGCCGTGCAGGCTGTAGCCGGACAGCGTGTAGAAGCTGTACAGCACCCCGCCGAGGCTGGCACAGAAACCGCTGATGCCGTACACCGCGATGCGCGTGCGGGCCACCGGAAGTCCCATCAGCAGAGCGGAATCCGCGTTGCCGCCGATCGCGTACACGCAGCGCCCGAACCGGGTCCAGATCAGCACCGCGGCGGCGATCAGCACCACCACCAGGGCAATGATCACGCTGGTGGAGATGAACACCCCGCGGTCGAAACGCAGCCGCTGCTGGGCGATCGTCACCCAGAAACCGTTGTCGATCGGGATCGAGTTGCGGTTGATCAGCAGGGCCAGGCCCCGGGCCAGGAACATCCCGGCCAGGGTCGCGATGAATGGCTCGATCCGGAAGTAGTGGATGATCGCGCCCATCGAGAGTCCCAGCGTGGTACCGAGAATCAGCATCAGGGGCAGCACCACCCCGGCGGGCCAACCGGCGTGCAGCAGGGTGGCGGCCAGGGTGGTGGTCAGGGCCACGACCGCGCCGACCGACAGGTCGATACCACCGGTGAGGATCACGAAGGTCATGCCGACGGCGACCACGAGCAGGAACGCGTTGTCGACGAAAATGTTGAGTACGACCTGGATGTCGGAGAACCCCTCGTAGTTCACCACCCCCAGGCCGTACATGAGGGCCAGCAGCGTCAGGGTGGCGAGTACGGGTACGTGCTGCCGGTTCACGCGTCGTCCCCGGCTCTCGATGGTGGACGACGGGGAGCCCGGTCCCAGCTCCACGTCGTCCATCGGCTGGTGGTGGGTCTCGGTCACGCGGCCACCTCCTCCTTCGGCGCGACGGGGGCCGGGGTGCGGCGCCGGCCGAGCACTCGCTCGCGGAAGGCCGGGGACTGCCCGAGGCAGAGAACGACCACCACGACGGCCTTGAACAGCAGCGTGGCCTCCACCGGGATACCGACGCTGAGGATGGTCACGTTCAGCGTCTCGATCAGCACCGCGCCGAGAACCGTTCCGCCGAGCGAGAACCGGCCGCCGGTGAGGGCGGTGCCGCCGATCACGACGGCCAGGATGGCGTCGAGCTCGATCAGGTTCCCGGCCGCGTTGGAGTCGGCGCTGGCCACGTTGGAGCTGTAGATCAGCCCGGCGACACCGGCGCAGACCGCGGCGATCACGTAGACCAGCCAGGTCAGGCCGCGGGCCTGGACACCGGCCAGGCGGCTGGCGGCCGGGCTGCCGCCCACCGCCTCCAGCAGCAGCCCGAGGGCGGTGCGCCGGGTCAGCAGCACCGCGACGGCCGCGACCGCCGCGGCGATCAGCACGGACACCGGCAGGGCCAGGAAGTAACCCGCACCGATCCGGCGGTACGGAGCGGAGTTCACGTTGAGGATCTGCCCGCCGGTGATCAGCTGGGCCAGGCCGCGCCCGGCGACCATCAGGATCAGTGTGGCCACGATCGGCTGGATCCCGATGACCGACACCAGGAACCCGTTCCAGACGCCGAGCCCGAGGCACAGCACCAGGGCCACGCCGATCGCGAGAAAGACGGCGGGCAAGCTGTTCTGGTTGTCCAGGTCACCGATCAGCAGACAGGCCATGGCCCCCGACACGGCCATCACCGACCCCACCGACAGGTCGATACCGCCGGTCGCGATGACCAGCGTCATGCCGACCCCGACCAACACGAGAGGGGCTGCACGCCGGGCGATGTCGATCAGCGAGCCGTAGAGATGACCGTCGTTCACGGTGATCCGGAAGAAGTGGTTGGCGAAGAAGATGTTCAGCACCAGCAGCAGCACCAGCACGGCGAGAGGCCAGAACAGGCGGTTCCGGTGAAAGGTCATGACGCCGCACCTCCGGCGATGGTCTGCATGATCCGGTCGGCGTCCACGGCGTCGGTGTTCTCCAGTTCCTCCACCAGCCGCCGGTCCCGCAGGATCTCGATCTTGTGGCTGAGCCGCAGCACCTCCTCCAGCTCGGCGCTGACGAACAGCACGGCCATCCCGCCGTCTGCGAGTTCCGCCATCAGCCGCTGGATCTCGGTCTTGGCCCCGACGTCGATGCCGCGCGTCGGCTCGTCCACGATGAACAGCCGGGGCTCGGTGATCAGCCAGCGCGCCAGCAGCACCTTCTGCTGGTTGCCGCCGCTCAGGTCACGCACCCGGCGGTCCGGGTCGGCCGGGCGGATGTCGAGGGCCTTCACGTACCGGTCCACCAGCTCGTCGGCGCGGCGCCGGGAGACCGGCCGCATCCAGCCGCGCGAGGCCTGGAGCGCCAGGATGATGTTGTCGCGCACGCTGAGTTCCCCGACCACGCCCTCGGTGCGCCGGTTCTCGCTGGAGAAGGCGATACCGCGGGACATCGCGGCCCGCGGGGTGCGCAACGCCACCGCCTCGCCGTCCACCTGTAGACGACCACGATCGGCCCGGTCGGCGCCGAACAGCAGGCGCGCCAGCTCGGTCCGCCCCGACCCGAGAAGTCCTGCCAGACCCACGATCTCGCCACCATGGATGCTCAGGTCGAACGACTCGATCCCGCCCCTGCGGCCCAGCCCCTCGGCCCGCAGCAGCGGCCGGCCCCGCTCGATCTGCGCGGTGGGCGCGCGGTCGGCCTGTTCCAGGGTCTCCAGCGTGGCCAGTTCCTTGCCGATCATCCGGGTGACCAGCTGCATCTGCGGCAGCTCGGCGGTTCGGTACTCCCCCACCAGCCGGCCGTTCCGCAGCACCGTCATCCGGTCGGCGATCTCGTAGACCTGGTCGAGGAAGTGCGACACGAACACGATCGCCACCCCCTGGTCCCTCAGCCGGCGGATCACCGCGAACAGCTGCGCCACCTCGGAGGCGTCCAGGCTGGAGGTGGGCTCGTCGAGGATGAGCACCTTGGCGTCGATGTCCACGGCCCGGGCGATCGCCACCATCTGCTGGATCGCGATCGAGTACGTGTCCAGGGGAGCGGACACGTCCAGGTCGAGATCCAGCCGCTTCAGCAGTTCCCTGGCGCGGCGCCGCGTCTCGCCCCAGCGGATCCGGCCGAGCCGCCGGGGTTCGCGACCGAGCAGGATGTTCTCCGCCACCGACAGGTTCGGGCAGAGATTCACCTCCTGGTACACCGTGCTGACCCCGGCCTGCTGCGCCTGCAACGGGCCGGAGAACCGCACCGGTGTGCCGGCCAGCGACACGGTGCCACCGTCGATCTCGTACACCCCGGTGAGAACCTTGATCAGCGTGGACTTCCCAGCGCCGTTCTCGCCCATCAGGGCGTGCACCTCACCGGCCCGCAGCCGCAGGTCCACCCCGTCCAGCGCGACCACACCCGGGAAAACCTTGCGGATGCCGGTCATCTCGAGGACCGGCGCGTCGTCACTCATCAGCTCTCAGACCTCCACCGCCTCCGTGGTGGTGCGACCGCGCCGCACCACCACGGAGGAAAGGATCAGTACTTGCGCTCGGGCAGGGCTTCCTTCGCCTGTTCCGGGGTGAAGGTGGTCTCCTCGGTGAGCACGCGCTTCTCCACGCTCTCACCGGCCGCCACCTTCTTGGCCAGGTCCATCAGCTGCGGCCCGAGCAGCGGGCTGCACTCCACGATGAAGTTGATCTTGCCCTCGGACAGGGCCGTCATGCCGTCCTTGACGGCGTCCACCGTGATGATCTCGATGTCCTTGCCCGGGGTCAGGCCGGCCGCCTCGATCGCCTCGATGGCGCCGAGCCCCATGTCGTCGTTGTGCGCGTAGAGCACGTCGATGTCGTCATGGGACTTGAGGAAGGTCTCCATCACCTGCTTGCCGTCGGTGCGGGTGAACTGGCCGGTCTGCGACGCGATCACCTTGAACTTCGGCTCGGCCGCGATCACCTCGGCGAATCCCGCTTTCCGGTCGTTGGCCGGGGCGGCGCCCGGTGTGCCCTGGAGTTCGACGATGTTGACCGGGTCGGACTGGTCCTGGTACTCGTCGACCAGCCATTCACCGGCCTTCTTGCCCTCCAGCACGAAGTCCGAGCCGATAAAACTCTCGTAAAGTGTTTCGTCGGTGGAGTCGATCGCCCGGTCGGTGAGAATCACCGGGATCTCGGCGTCCTGCGCCTCTTTCAGCACCGTGTCCCAGCCGGACTCGACGACCGGCGAGAAGGCGATGACGTCGACCCGCTGGGTGATGAACGAGCGGATCGCCTTGATCTGGTTCTCCTGTTTGCCCTGCGCGTCGGAGAACTTCAGCTCGACCCCGGCCTCCTTCGCCGACTCCTGGATCGACTTGGTGTTCGCCGTGCGCCACCCACTCTCGGCGCCGACCTGGGCGAACCCGATCGTGATCTGATCGTCGCCGGACCCACCGGCGTCCCCCGAGTCGTCGCCGCACGCGCTCGTCACCGAGACGAGCAGCGCCGCCGCGAGCAGTGCCCCAGCTCGCTTCTTGAACATCCCAACCTCCTGACGCACCACGCCAACTCCATTGTTAACGTTCACAAAATTGGTCACGGCAGTGCGGGAAACGATGTCATCCGAATGGTTTTGGAAATCCGGGCCGACCGATCGCCGAGCATTCCGAAAACGCCCCCCGTCCACCGGCCGGACGTTCAGGAGTGTCGTCGTTCACCTCGGATGCGTCAAGGATCGAAATGTTATCTCCAAGCCCGGACCTAGACGTCGCGTCAATGAACCGGGAATGTTATGAACGACCGTCGGCCGAATTCTTCTTGCTTTCCGCGGAAATTCGTTGCATGGCCCGGGAACGGGCCGCGGCCAGCGGGGTGATTCCCTCCGCGCGCGCGACGCCGAGAATTCCGGCCAGCCGCGGGCCGATGGCCCGCACCTCCCGCTCGGCCTCCTGACGACCGGCTCCGCGCCGTTCCCGCGCCACGGCGGAGATGATGCCGCCGGCGCTGACCACGGTGTCGGGAGCCCACAGCACGCCCCGCGCGTGCAGCAGATCGGCGGTGCCGTCGTGGTCCAGCTGGTTGTTGGCGGCGCCGACCACGGCCGCGCAGTCCAGCGTCGCGACCGTCTGCGGGGTGAGCAGACCGCCGGTGGCACAGGGCACCAGGACGTCGGTCGCGGTACCGAGCGCCCGGTCCGGCTCCAGCCAGCCGTCGCGCCGCAGTCGCGGGTCGAGATCGGTGGACGCCACCCGGGCACCGCGGCGGGTCAGCTCGTCGGCCACCAGCGACCCGACGTGTCCCAGACCGATCACGGTGAACCGCAGTCCGGCGAGATCCCTTCCGGGCCAGAGGTTTTCGCGCACGGCGTCGATGGACGCGAGCACGCCCAGGGCGGTCGGGCCGGAGGAGTCGCCGCTGCCGCCGTCCGCCTCCGGGCGACACAGCACGTGCCGGGTACGGCGGCGCAGGGCGGTCATGTCGGCCGGGCCGGTGCCGATGTCCGGGCCGGTGACGTAGCGGCCGCCGAGATCCTCCACGGCGTCGGCGATGTCGGCGAGCAGGTCGTCACGCCGGAACGGGGCGCCGGTCAGCGCGACCACGGTCTTGCCGCCGCCGTGGTCCAGGCCGGCCAGCGCGGCCTTCTCGGTCATCGCGGCGGATAGCCTGAGCACGTCGTCCAGGCCGTCCTGCCACCGCGCGTAGCGCTTGACCCGGCAGCCGCCGAGGGCCGGCCCGAGGCGGGTGGAATGGACCCCGATCATCACCGGCTGCCCGGAACGCCGGCCCCGGGTGATCCGGACGTTCTCGGCGGTGAGTTCTTCTGCCGCAGGGATTCGCGTCGTCATCCGGTGAGCACAACACGCCGGGCCGGCCGATGACCGGCCCGGCGAACCATGTGCGCCACCTGCTCGCCCGGCGCCACGCCCGCCGAACGAAGTTCGGCGTAGGGCCGCTCAGGGCTCCTGATCGGCCGGGAGCACCGCGGGGTTCTGAGTGTGCTCGTAGAGCAGCGTGGTGCGGAAGCCGATCACCTCCTTACGGCTGCTGAAGCGGTCCATCACCATCGCGTGCATGGCCTCCACGCTGGGCACGGCCACGTGCACCAGAAAATCGTCGCCCCCGGCCACCACGTAGACCGACAGCACCTCGGGCTGGCCCAGGGCGAAGGTCTTGAAACCGTTGATCACGTCACGGCTCAGCGGTCGCACCTGGAATCCGATCATGGCCTGCACGCCCCGCCCGATGCGGCCCAGGTCGACGCGGGCGTGGTAGCCGGCCAGCACCCCCGAGCGCTCCAGCGCCCGGGTGCGCACCAGGGTGCTGGAGGGCGCCAGGCCCACCCGGGCCGCCAGCTGCCGGTTGGTCAGCCGGGCGTCACGCTGGAGCTCGGTCAGGATGGCCACGTCTCGTTCGTCCATCGGGCGAAATTAACGCACGACATTCGGTGGGCGGTCGATCTCGATGTCGTCCGCCGAGCCCCACCAGACAGGTCGGGCAGGTCAGGCAGGAGCACGTCCGAGCCCTTGCACCGCCACTCCGGTGCTGACGAGAACCAGCCCGGCGCAGGCAATCACGGTGAGCACCTCACCGAACAGCAGCGCCGACAACACGGCCACCAGCACCGGGGTGAGAGCCGAGGCCAGGGTGGTGGCCGGCACGCCCAGCACCCGGATCGCGACGGCGTAGGCGACCGCGGACACGATGCCGCTGCCGATGCCCTGCGCCGCCACGAACAGGGCGATCTCGCCGCCGGGCGCGTCCAGCCCGATCAGGGCGGGGGCCGACAGCACCGTCGACGGTGCGCTCATCAGCAGCACCACGGTCAGCGGCGAGAGCGACACCCGGGCCTGGGCCGTGGTGTAGAGGGTCCAGAGCGTGGCCGACAGCAGCAGCACCGCCACCCCGGCACCACCGCCCGGCGTGCCGATCGCCAGCAGCGCGATGCCCACCGTGATCACCGCCAGGCCCGGGCGCAGCAGCCGGGCCGGGTCGCGGGCGAACAACCCCAGCAGCACGGGGGCCGCGCCCAGGTTGACGATCGAGATGTGGCCCGCGCTGGACAGTTTCGCCCCGAGCGCGGTCAGCACGAAGAACGGGGCCCCGCCGCCGGCCGCGATCAGGGCGCAGGCGAGTGGATCGGCGGCGCGGACCTCGCGCCAGGCCCTCGGCCACCACGGCGCCAGCAGCACGGTCGGGGTGAGGTAGCGGACGGCGCACACCTCGGGCACGGACAGGTGCGAGGTGCCGATCGCCCGGGTACTCAGCGCGAAGCCGGCCCAGGCGGCCATCGCCACCAGCAGGGCGGTGATCCCGACGGACCGCGGTACTACCGCCCGAGCAGTCATGACTCCTATAGTTAGCACGGATGACTCAGATAGTGCCCGACGGTTTCGGGGCCGCCCTGGCCGACGCCGTGCAGACGGTCCGCACCGGTCGCGGCGTCAGCGTCACCGCGCTGGCCGAGGCCTCCGGGGTGTCCCGGGCCATGATCGGCAAGATCGAGCGCGGCGAGGTGCAGCCCACCGCGGCGCTGCTGGCCCGGCTGGCCGTGGCCCTGGGCGTCACGCTGTCCGAGCTGGTGGCCCGTGCCGAGGGTGAGGGGCAGCGCGTCGCCCGGCACGCCGCGCAGCCGGTCTGGAAAGATCCGGCCACCGGCTACGAGCGGCGGGCCGTCTCGCCGTCCACCGGTTCCTCGCTCGAACTGGTGCAGGCCGAACTGCCGGCCGGGGCGCGGGTCACCTACCCGGCCGAGATCTTCCGCCTGGCCGAGCAGCAGATCTGGGTGCTGGCCGGGCACCTGCGCTTCCACGAGGGCGCGCAGACCCACGAGCTCGACCCCGGCGACTGCCTCCACCTGGGCACCCCCGCCGACTGCACCTTCGTCAACCCGGGCACGCAGCCGTGCCGCTACCTCGTCGTCCTGAACAAGCGCGCCCGCTAGGGCAGGGAGAACGTCATGCACATCCGCGACGCCGTCATCGGCGACCTGGCCGGCATCACCGCCATCTACAACGACGCCGTCAAGAACAGCACGGCCATCTGGAACGAGAAAATTGTGGACGTCGAGAACCGGTCGGCCTGGCTCGCCGACCGGCACACCTCCGGCTATCCCGTGCTGGTCATGGTGGACGACGAGGAGACCGTGCTGGGCTACGCGACCTTCGGCGACTGGCGCGCCTTCGACGGTTACCGGCACACCGTGGAGCACTCCGTCTACGTGCGCACCGACCGGCAGGGCCGGGGCATCGGCCGGGCCCTGATGACCGAGCTGATCGACCGGGCCCGGGCGCTGGGCAAGCACGTGATGGTGGCCGGTATCGAGGCCGGCAACACCGGATCGGTGAAACTGCACGAGCAGCTAGGTTTCCGGCACGTCGGGCAGATGCCACAGGTCGGCACCAAGTTCGGCCGCTGGCTCGACCTGACCTTCATGCAGCTGACGCTCGACGAGCGGCCCCAGCCCTGAGCCGGTGCGGGCCGGTCAGCTGATCGTCTCCTCCAGGCTGACCGCGGCCGCGGCCTCGCGGATCAGGCTGGCCGCCACGTCGAGGGCCTCGGGCACCGCGCGGCCCTCGTAGCGGCGCAGCACGATCCGGCGGGTGCCCAGACCGGGGATCTCCAGCGGGCTGACCCCCGGGTGGGAGACGCCGAACAGCGCCAGCGAGGGCACCAGCGCCACTCCCTCGCCGGCGGCCACCAGGGCCAGGGCGGTGTGAATGTCCTGATAGGTGTGCACCATCGGGCCGGAGACGCCCAGGGCCCGGCGCACGCGGTGGGTGGCCTGGGCCCCCGCGGCCGAGGCGTCCAGCCCGAGCCAGGGCAGTGACTGCCGGGCGATGTCGACCACGTCGACCTGCTCCCCCGACGCCTGCTGCGCCCCGGACGGCACCACCAGCCGCCAGGGCTCGTCGAGCAGCGGCGTCTCGGTCATGTTCTTCGGCAGACGCGGGGACGCCTGCTGGGCGTCGAGTTCCAGCACCACCATGTCCAGGTCGCCGGAGCGCAGCTGCCGCAGCAGCTCCTCCTGGTCGTCCTCACGCACCTCGAACCGCAGCCTGGGGTGCCGATTACGCCATTCGCGCAGATTCGGGGCGAACACCACGCGCAGGAACGTCTGGAAGATGCCGACCCGCACCGTGCCGACCGGGTCGACCTCGTCTTCGAGCAGCTTGGCGCGCACCAGGTTGAGCGCCCGCTCGATGTCCTCGGCGGCCTCCACCATGGCCTGACCGGCCTCGGTCAGCAGCACGCCGTGCGACGTGCGAATCACCAGTGCGCAACCCGATTCGGACTCCAGGCGGGCCAACTGCTGGGAAACGGCGGACGGCGTGACACCCAGCTCGTCGGCCGCCGCCAGCACCCCGCCCTCCCGGGCGATCGCCAGCAGGAAGCGCAGCCGGCGGGGGTCGATCTTCATGTTCAGAAACGCTAAACCTCGGATGCAGCGAAGTGCAATTGTTCTGAAGCCCGCCAGGCCTCATCATCATGCGCGGGAACCGGCGGTCCGGTTCCCTCCCTCACGATTGAAAGAAGGCTGCTCCGATGGCGGCAATGCTCGGCTGGCTGGGTACTTTCGGCACTTTCGCCGCCTACCTGCTCCTCAGCCGCGGCAGCTGGACGGCGACGTCCCTGCGGTACTCCCTCCTCAACGCCGTCGGCGGCACGGCCGGCGCGATCGGCAGCTCGCTCTACGGCGCCTGGCCCAGCGCGGTGTCGAACCTGCTGTGGGCCGCGATCGGCACCCACGCCGTGGTGACCACGCTGCTCCAGCGCCACCAGGCCCGCGGCCCGCGCACCGGCGCCGGCCCGGCCTCCAGCCCAGCGGCCCAGCCCAAACTGGTCTGAAACCGGCACGTTCGGCCCGGGCGGCCGGGAATCCGCCGGATCCGCCCGGTGCCTCGACCCGCCTGGCGCTCGCTCGACACCCGCCCGGCGCTCGCTCGACACCCGCCTGGCGCTCGCTCGACACCCACCTGGCGCTCGCTCGACACCCACCTGGCGCTCGCTCGACACCCACCTGGCGCTCGCTCGACACCCACCTGGCGCTCGCTCGACACCCGCCCGGCGCCGCTCGACACCCGCCCGGTGCCGCTCGGTCTCGGAGCCGAACCCGGCCCAACCCGACTCGACCCGGCCCAACCCGTTTCGGCTCGGCCCGGCCCAACCCGGCCCTGCCCCAACCCACCCGGCCCGACCCGGCCCAGCGGCAGACGTCTTCAGCTTTTGACACCATCATCGGCTTCTCGCCGGTGTCAAAGCTGAAGACGTCTCCCCGCTATCCCTGGATCAGGTCGCGCAGGATCCGGCAGCCCCGCTCGATCTGGTCCAGGTCGGCCGCCCCGTAACCGATCACCAGCCCGTGCCGACGGGGTTCACCGGCTATGGGAAGGCCGCCCGCCAAGGGGGGACTGCTCACCAAGGGAGGGCTGCTCACCAAGGGAGGGCTGCTCACCGAGGAAAGGCCGCTCACCGGCGACCTGCCCGGAGGAGGGCCGACCCGAGGCGCGCCGCTCTGAGGAGATCCGACCGGGGGCACGCCGCTCAGGGGTGTGGCGGCGTAGTGCCTTTCGATGGTGTCCAGCAGGATGCCGTGACCGGCGGCCCGGGTCACCACCTGGTCGACGAGTTCGCCGGGCAGCTCGACCATCACGTGCAGCCCGGCGGCCTCGCCACGCACCCGGTCGCCCAGCAGCCCGACGATCATGGCCCGGCGGCGGGCGTACTCCCGGCGCATGCGGTGCAGGTGGCGGTCCATGTCGCCGTTGGCCATCAGGGTGGCGACGGCACGCTGCACCGCACCCGGGGGCCGGTCGGACAGCTCGTACCGCCGGGCGGCGATCCGGGACAGCAGGGCGGGCGTGGCGATCAGCCAGCCCAGGCCCAGGTCGGGGCTGAGCGACTTGGACAGCGTGCCGAGCAGCACCACGTGCTCCGGCGCCTGACTGAACAACGTGGGCAGAGGGGCCACGTCGTAACGGAACTCGGCGTCGTAGTCGTCTTCCACCAGCAGTCCGCCGGTGTCCCTGGCCCAGTCGGCCAGGGCCCGGCGCCGGGCCGGCGGCAACCGCCCACCGAGCGGGTACTGATGAGCCGGCGTGGTGTAGAGCAGCGCCAGGTCGTCGGGCAGAGCGTCGGTGATCACGCCGTACTCGTCCACCGGTACCGGCACCACCCGGGCGCCACGCGCGGCCAGCACGTTGCGGGCCTTCGCGTAGCCCGGGTCCTCCACGCCCACCCGTCCGCCCGGCTCCAGCACGGTGGCCACCAGCAGGTCGAGGCCGTGACCGGTGCCGCGGGTGACCATCAGGTGCTCGGCCCGCACCGGCACCGCGCGCGAGCGGCGCAGGTGCTCGGCCAGATGGGCCCGCAGGTCGGGGGCGCCGTAGGGGTCCGGGCGGGCGGCCGGGGGCAGGTCGCCGGCCGCGCGCCAGGCCCGCCGCCAGGCCGCCTGGTCGTAACCGGCCACCCACGGTGTGCCCGGGCGCAGGTCGATGACCTCCGGCTCGGGAGAACCCTCGGGCTGGGGCCGGACCGGCGTGGCGGGCACCGGCTGCCGCGCCACGAAAGTGCCCGACCCGTGCTGCCCTTCCAGCCGGCCCTCGGCGGTGAGCCGCTGGTACACGTCGGTGACCACGATCCGGCTCACCGCCAGGTGCTGGGCCAGCACCCGCGACGAGGGCATCCGCTCGCCGGGCCGCAGCGCGCCGGAGTCGAGTGCGGAGCGCAGCTGCTCGTACAGCTGGGCGGCCAGGGACGACCCTCCCGCCCGGTCGAGCACCAGCGGGGGCATGACGTGCTGACGCAAGGGGTCCGGCTCCAAGTGGTCACGTGAAAACGAGGCGCTAGTGGGTATGTGCCATTGTGCCGCCGGTTCCTAGGGTTTCCGGCATGCACTCCACGACCACTCCGCTCTCCCCCACCGACCGCACCCGCGTGAACCGGGGCAAGAAGCGCGCCCGCACCGACCGTTCCGACCTGTACGACGTGCTCGACGCCGGGCTGGTCTGCCACCTCGGCGTGGTGGTCGACGGTGCGCCGATGGTGGTGCCGACGGCGTACGGGCGGATCGGCGACACGCTGTATCTGCACGGCTCGACCGGCGCCCGGTCGCTGCGGGCCGGCGGCGAGGTGTGTGTGACGGTGACGCTGGTGGACGGGCTGGTGCTGGCCCGGTCGGTGTTCCACCACTCGATGAACTACCGCTCGGCCATGGTCTACGGCCAGGTGCGGCGGGTGGACGACCCGGCCGAGCGGGAGGCCGGGCTGACCGCGATCGTCGACCACGCGGTGCCCGGCCAGTGGGCCTACGCCCGCCGGCCCAGCACCAAGGAGCTGGCGGCCACCATCGTGCTCGCGCTGTCGCTGGAGGAGGCATCGGTGAAGGCCCGCTCCGGTGCGCCGGTGGACGACGACGCGGACTACGACCTGCCGGTGTGGGCCGGGGTGGTGCCGGTGGCCCAGGTGCGCCAGGACGTGGAACCGGACCCGCGGCTGGCGGAGGGGATCACCGTGCCCGCCCACATCCGCGCAGCGGCCGGTGCTGAGCTCGGCGCCGAGCTCAGCCCAGTGCCACCAGCAGCACGGTGAGCGCGGCCGGGATGAACTGGAACACGGCCGGGCGCAGGTAGTTCCGGCCGGTGGTGGCCAGCACCAGGCCGGCCAGGGCCATGCAGGCGCTGCCGAACACGACCAGTGTGCGGCCCACCACCAGGGCATCGCCGTCACGGGTCAGCAGCACCAGACCGACCGCCACACCGACGGCCAGCGCCAGGTTGTAGAAGCCCTGGTTGTAGGCCATCGGGCGGATCGTCTCGGCCTCCGCCGCGGACCCGATGCCGAAGCGCCCGAACACCGCCGGGCGGGTCCAGAGCAAGCTCTCCATCACGAATGCCCCCACGTGGAAGAGCACCGCCGCGACGCCGGTCACCGCACCCAGGACGAGCACTGTCCGCCTCTTTTCGTCGTCCACAATTTCGAACCGATCGGTCCGGATGGCTATGCTGGACCGATCGGTTCGAAAAGTCAAAGAGCTAGAGGACGACGATGGCGCGCGGCAAGGGGTTCGACGACCTGACGGCGGTGACCGCGGCGCGGGACGTGTTCTGGGAGCGCGGTTACGGCTCCACGTCACTCGCGCAGTTGCAGGCGGCGACCGGCCTGAGCAAGTCCAGCCTGTACGAGACCTACGGCAGCAAGCGCGACCTGTTCGGCCGTTGCGCGCAGAACTACCTCGACCTGGTGATCGGGCCGCGGATCGCCCCGCTGGAGACCGGCGATGCCGGGAAAGACGTTCTGGTGCGGTATTTCTCGGACCTCGCCGAGTTGTTCCGCACCGCCCCGGACCGGCTGGCCCGGCGTGGCTGCCTACTGCTGAACACCGCCACCGACCTGAACGACCTGGACGCGGCGGCGGCCGGGCTGGTGCGCGACTACCGGGACCGGGTGCGCACGGCCTTCCTGGCCGTGGCCCGCCGGGTGCGGGTGGCCGATCCGGAGCACCGGGCCGAGCTGCTGACCGCCGGCCAGATCGGCCTGATGGTCACCTCGCGACTCGACCCGGCCCTGGCCGCGGGCCTGGCCGATGCCCTGGCCCGCGAGGTGGCCGGGTGGGAGCCCGTCAGCTGACGGGCCCGCCCGGCCCCCTGCGATAACGCTGCACGTGCTCCTCCGCCAGCAGTTCCATGGCCGCCCAGTCGAGCTCGGCCACCGGCGGGTCGTCGGTGACGTGATACCCGGTGCCCGGGCGTGCCTCGGCCCAGCCGTGCCGCACGAGCCAGCGCAGGGCGTCGCGCGCGGCACCGATCGGGTAGCCCTGGTGCTCCAGGTCGCCCGGGCTCGGCAGCAGCGTGCCCGGCCGATGGTGACCGGCCACGATGCGCGCCACGATCTCGTCGGCGATGTGGCGGTAGGGAGAGATGGGCACGCTCCCATAATTCAGCACATCGCGGGTTTTCTCTTCATCGACGGGACGGAAGGGACAGGACTCACCCTTGCGGGCTAACCCGAACCGGCCCGGAACGGCGCTCCTTGCGACCCTCCACCAGCGTGTACAGGCTCGGCACCAGCACCAGGGTGAGCAGGGTGGCACTGATCAGGCCGCCGATCACCACCACGGCCAGCGGCTGCGAGATGAACCCGTCGTGCCCGGTCAGGCCCACCGCCATCGGCAGCAGGGCGAAGATCGTGGCCAGGGCCGTCATCAGGATCGGGCGCAGCCGGTGCCGGCCACCCTCGACCACCGCCTCGGCCAGCGGCATGCCGTCGCGCCGGTACTGGTTGACCAGGTCGATCAGCACGATCGCGTTGGTCACCACGATGCCGACCAGCATCAGCATGCCGATCAGGGCCGCGACGCCCAGCGGGGTGTTCGTCAGCACCAGCAGGAGGATCGCGCCGGTGGCCGCGAACGGGATCGAGACCAGCAGCACCAGCGGCTGCACCAGGCTCTTGAACGTGGCCACCATGACCACGAACACGATGACGACGGCGGCCAGCAGCGCCAGGCCGAGCTGACCGAACGCCTCGCTCTGGTCGGCCGAGGCCCCACCCAGCTGATAGCTCGCGCCGGCCGGCAGGTCGAGCGCGTCCAGCTTCTCGTTCACCTGCGTGGTGGCGGCGCCCAGGTCGTCGGGGTTCACCGGAGTGCCGCTGACCGTCGCGCTACGGGCGCCGTCGATCCGGCTGACCTGCACCGGGCCGTCCACCGTGCGCACGTCGGCGAGCTGCGACAGCTTCTTCGGGCCGTCGCCGGTCGGGATCTGGATCGCCTTCACCTCGGCCACCGTGGCCGGGGCCTGCGCGCCGCCGCTGATCACGATGTCCTGGCGGCTGCCGTCCACGGTCACGTCGCCGGCCGCGGTGCCGCGGAACGCGTTCGCCACCAGACCCGCCACGGCGGACTCGCTGAGCCCGAAACCGGCTGCCTTCTCCGGCTTCACGTCCACCTCGACGCGCGGGATCTGCTCGGACAGGTCGCTGGTGACGTCCTTCAGCATGTCCACCTCGGCCACCGCTGCCCGCACCTGCTCGGACGCCGCGGTGAGCGTCTCCTGGTCGCCGGCCTGCACCTGCACCTCGATGCCGGAGCCGAAACCGGCCTGCGCACCGCCGGTCACGACCACGTCGCCGACGTCGGAGAGCTCGCCCACCTCGTTCTCCAGCCGGGTCTGCACCTCCTCGATGTCGGCGTCCTCGTCGACCGTCAGCGAGAACGACGCACCGTTGCTGCTGCCCACCAGACCGGGGAAGGCCCCGCCACCGGTGGTCACCTGGTAGGACTCCAGGTCGGGCTCCTCGCTGAGCACGCTCTCCACCTTCTGCGCCGCGGCGTCGGTGGCGGCCAGGCCGGTGCCGACCGGCAGGGTCTGGGTGATGCTCAGTGTGTTCTGCCCGGACTGGTCGATGAAGTTGGTCTTCAGCAGCGGGGTCATCGCGATCGTGGCCACCAGGACCACCAGCGACAGCGCCACCGTGGTCCAGCGCCGGCGCACCGCGAAACGGATCACCGGCACGTAGATCCGGTGCAGACGGCTGTCGCGTTCCTTCTGCTCGGCCGCGGCCCGCACCTGCTCGGCCTGTGCCTGCGCCTGCTCGGTGGGCTGCCGCAGGAACCAGTAGGCCAGTACCGGCACGATGGTCAGCGCCACCAGCAGCGAGGCCAGCAGGGCCACGGTCACGGTGATGCCGAACGGCCGGAACAGCTCGCCCACCAGCCCGCCGACCAGGCTGAGCGGCAGGAACACGGCCACCGTGGTGATGGTCGAGGCGGTGATCGCACCGGCCACCTCACGCACCGCCCCGAAGATCGCCCGGCTCTTCTCCTCGCCGTAGCCGAGGTGGCGTTTGATGTTCTCCAGCACCACGATCGAGTCGTCGACCACCCGGCCGATCGCGATCGTCAGGCCGCCGAGCGACAGCACGTTCAGCGAGATCCCGTCGGCCCACATCACGATCAGCGCGATCAGCACCGACAGCGGGATCGACACGGCGGTGACCAGTGTGGAGCGGATCGAGGTGAGGAACACCAGGATCACCACCACGGCCATGACCAGGCCGAGCAGCCCCTCGGTGGCCAGCGACTCGATCGACTGCTCGATGAACGGCGCCTGGTCGAACACGGTCACCAGGTGGGCGTCCGGGCCGAGCGCGGCCTGCCAGTCGCCCACCCGGTCCTCGATCGCGTGCGAGATGTCGACCGCGTTGCCGTCCGGCGTCATGGTGACCGAGATGCCCAGGCTGGCCTGGCCGTCGGTCCGGGTGATCGAGGTGGGCGGCACGGTGACCGACTCGACCGTGGCGATCGAGTCCAGCTTCGCCGACCCGACGTAGAGATCGCGCAGATCGTCGAGAGTGCTGACGGCGCCACCCGTCTGGACGGTCAGCGACTGCGTGCCGTCGGTGACCGTGCCGGCCGGGATCGCGGTGCCGGCGCTCTCCAGCGCGGCGCTGAGTGCCTGGGTGTCCACCCCGGCCGCGGCCATCTTCGCCGCGTCCGGGGTGACCACGATCTGCTTCTCCGGCGCACCGGTCAGGTCGGCCGCGCGCACCCCGTCGATCTGGCCGAGCTCCGGCAGCACCTGCTGCTCCAGCCTGCTGGCCAGGGCACTGGTGTCGCCGGAACCGTCGGCGGCGGACAGCAGCACCGCGGGCAGCAGGTCGTCGGTGCTGCCGGCCAGCACCTGCGGGTCGGCGCCGTCCGGCAGCTGCGAGCCGATCCGGCCCAGCGCCGTCTGCATGCGGTTACTGGCCTGGTCGATGTCGGTGCCGTACTCCAGCTCGACCTGCACGGTGGCGAAACCCTCGGCGGCGGTGGACACCACGCCGGTCACGCCCTCGACGCCGCGCACGGCCTCTTCGAGCGGCTCGACCAGCTGGGTCTCGACGGTGTCGGGCGCCGCGCCGGGGTAGGTGGCGGTGACGACCGCCGCCGGGATCTCCAGAGAGGGCAGCAGCTGCTGCTTGAGCGAGGGGACGGCCAGGAGGCCGAACCCGATGATGGCCAGGGACACCAGCAGGACCAGCGCGCGGTTGGCCAGGCTGAGCCGGGTCAGGGCTGACATGCGTTCTCTCTCTACGGTTTCGGGGCGAGATTCGGGTCGGGTTTCGGATCGGGGAGCCCGGCTGCGAGCAGCTCGAACGTCTCGGTCAGCAGTGCGGCCGGATCGGCGGTGCCCCCGGCGGTGTGCCACTTCATCAGGGTGGCCCGGAACGCCGAGCCGGCGACCACGGCGAGCAGACAGGGAAACGGATGGCCGGCGTCCACACCCACCCGGTCGGCGATCGCCTGGGTGAGCTCCCGCATGGCCGACTCGGTGCTCGCCATGATCCGCGGGTACAGCGACGGCGACTGTTCCAGCACCGCCATCCGCAGGGTGAAAGTGGCCTGCTCGTGCGGGGTCTCGACGAGTTCACGGGTGAGGGCCGTGCGCAGCGCGGCGAGCGCGGACAGCTCGGCGGGCAGCGTGCGCACGTGGTGGCAGACCCGGGCCATGCCCTCGCCCGCGTCGCCCACCACGGCGTCTTCCTTGGTGGCGAAGTAGTTAAAGAACGTGCGCGGCGACACGCCCGCGGCCTCGCTGATCGCCTCGACGGTGACGTGCTCCAGCCCGTGCCCCGCGGCCAGGGTCAGGGCTGCCTGGGTCAAAGCCTCACGGGTCGCGCGTTTTCGGCGCTCACGCAGCCCCGGCCCGGGGTTGACAGGGGACACACAGCAGACCCTAGGCGCGACGTTGCACAGAGTGCAAGTTTGCAGGATGTGAAGCGTTCAGTCGAGGACGATCTCCTCGCAGCGCCACCGCGCGCCGCGCCGAGGCCGGAGGCCTACCGGAGCCGGTCCCGCGGATCCTGAGAGTCTTTTCCGGGCAGCAGTTCCCAGAGCTGGCGCAGCAGTTTCTCGTCGATGCCCGCGACCGTGCCGGAAGCCGCGTCGTTCTCGTGCACCGGGCCGCGGATGTGCGTGTGCAGCTGTTCCATGCGGCGGTCCATCTCCCCCGCCGTGCCGGCCGCCTCGGTCAGCTCGCGCACCAGGTGCCCGGGCACCTCTCCGTCGTACTTGTAGAAGATCTTGTGTTCCAGGCTGGCCCAGAAGTCCATGGCGATGGTGCGGATCTGCACCTCGACGATGACCGGCACCGGCCCGGTGGACAGGAACACCGGGATCTCGATGATCGCGTGCAGGCTCTTGTAGCCGTTGGGTTTGGGATGCGCGATGTAGTCCTTGATCTCGACCACCCGCACGTCGCTCTGCGAGGTCAGGGCCTCCAGCAGCCGGTAGGTGTCGGCGATGAAGCTGCACGTGATCCGGATGCCGGCGATGTCGGTGATGTTGCGGCGGATCGCGGGCAGGGTGGGCTCGCACTGCTTGCGCACCACCTTGCGCAGGATGCTCTCCGGCGTCTTCACCCGCGACGACACGTGCTCGATCGGGTTGTACCGCTGGAGGTGCAGGAACTCCTCCCGCAGGATGGTGACCTTGGTCAGCACCTCGTCCACCGCGAAGCGGTACTCCATCACGAACCGGTTGAAGTCGCGCTGCATGCCCCGGGCGAACTCGATCATGGCCGGTGGGGGCGGGAATCCGCGACCGTGATCGGCCGGGGCGAACCAGATCGCGGTCACGGCGTCGACCAGGGCGTCGGCCGTGCGGGCCCAGGGGTCGGGACGGGCGCCGTGGCCGGTGTCGGTGGTGCAGCCGGCGCCGGGACGAGTATCGGTCGGGACGCCACCCTGCTCCTGCGCCGCCAGCTCCCGCTCCCGGTCGGCCACGGTCTGCACGATCAGGTGCCGGGTCATCGCCAGCCGGGAGGCCAGCACCTCCTCCGGCAACGCGACTCTCGGCCCGGCGGAGGTCTCCACGGCAGGACCCAGCCCGGCACCACCCAGCACCGGGTCGGCCAGCACCTGGGCCAGGAACCGCCCGTACCAGGAGGGCCGGCCCGCCTCGGACAGCCCGGACAGATAGCCGGTGACCGAGCGGACCTCGGCCGAGATCCAGGCGTGCAGTTCGTCGGGGCCCTCGGCGGCCAGCCCGGCACGCACCTTCGCGACGCCCGTCGCGTGCCGCGCCACGATCACCCGCACCAGCCCGTCGATCCCCCCGAAGAGCTGGGCTACAGCCGTTTCCGCGACATCGCCGTCCGCCTCGGCCAACCCGGCCGCCTCGGCGATCTGCCGCGCGGTGACCGCCCGCAGCCCGTACTCGGCGAAGAGCCGCTCGGCGGCGGCCGTCAGCGCCCCGTCGTCAGCGGGCACCGGCGTGCCTTCCACTTCCATGACCTCCGACCACCACATCTCCCGACTCCAGCGTAGTCACCGTCGTCAGAACACCGTCACAACAAAGGACGACGGGGAGCCCGACCGCGCTCCCCGTCGTCCCTCGTTCTGAGGCTCTTACTGGTCGTCGTCGTCCGCATCGGCCGCCGGCGCCGCGGTGGCGCCGATCAGGCTGGAGGGGGCCTGCGGGAAGGACTCGATCTTCGTGCCCTCCAGGGCCGAGGTCATGATCTTCTTCCAGATCGGTGCCGCCAGCGTGCCGCCGTAGACGTTGCTGTAGTAGCGGCCGTTGATCGAGACGCCCTGCATCGTCTTGCGGGTGCCGTTGACCGTCTCCGGGCCGACCCAGACCGAGGTGGCCAACTGCGGGGTGTAGCCGACGAACCAGGTGTCCTGCGAGTTATTGGTGGTACCGGTCTTGCCGGAGGCCTTCTGGCCACTGGCCAGCGGGCCGGTCGAGGCGGCGGTGCCGTTGATCAGCGCCCGGCTCAGGCCCAGGGTGGCGGCGTTGGCCACGTCGGCGTCGAGGGTCTGCTTGCAGCTCTTCTTCGGGATGTCGAGCGACTTGCCGTCACGGTCCTTGATCGAGGTGACCACGATCGGCTCGCAGTACTTGCCACTGGCGGCGAAGGTGGCGTAGGCGTTGGCCATGGTCAGCGGGGACTGGTTGGCCACACCGAGCACGATCGACGGGATGCAGTCCGGGATCTCGGTGGTGGTCTTGCCGTCCTCGTCGGCGCACTGGCTGGCGATCGGCGCCGCCAGGTGCATGCCCAGGGCCTCGGCGGTCTTCTTCACGTCACACAGATCGAGCTGGTTCTCCATGCGGATGTAGGCACCGTTGACCGAGTTCGCCGTGGCGTCCCAGGCCGTCATGTTGCCGCTCTCACTGTCGCCGTCACCGGCGTTGGAGAAGTTCCAGGTCTCGGTGGACCGGATCGACGAGCCGCAGCTCTTGAACGAGCTGACCGCCAGCGCGCCGGGCGAGCCGTTCACCGTGCTGTTCAGCGTCTTTCCCGATTTCAGCCAGGTGGCCAGCACCACCGGCTTGAACGTGGAGCCGGTGAGGAACCCGGACGAGCCGCCGTACTGGTAGTCGGTGGAGTAGTTGATCGTGGTGTTCTCGCTGCCCTTGTCCACGCTGTAGTACTTGTCCTGGATCATCGACAGCACCTTGCCGGTGCCCGGCTGCACGGTGACCGAGGCGGTGGCCACCCGGCTCGGGTCGTCGGCCGGGATCGCCTCGGTGGTGGCCTTCCAGGCCGCCTTGAGGATCTTCTTGTCCAGCGTGGTCTTGATCGTGTAGCCGCCACGCTTGATCGCGTTCGCGCGGTCCTCGGCGGTCTTGCCCAGCGAGGTGAAGCCGTCGCCCTTCACGATCAGGTTGTACACGTAGTCGCAGAAGTAGGCGCTGGTGCCGGCGTTCGCGCAGCCCTGGTAGGTGGGCGTGATCTTGGTCTTGATCTTGCTGTCGAGGGCCTTGTCGCGAGTCTCCTCGTCGATCATGCCCTGCGCGTACATCTTCTTGATCACGGTGTCGCGGCGCTCGGTGGCGGCCTCGATCTTGTCCTTGTCGGAGATGTCGTACATCGTCGGCGACTGCACCATGCCGGCCAGCATCGCCGCCTGCGGCAGCGTGAGCTTGGCGGCGGTGGTGCCGAAGTAGTACTTCGCCGCCGCCTGCACCCCGTTCACCTGACCACCGAACCAGGCGATGTTCAGGTAGTTCTGAAGGATCTCCTTCTTGGTCATCTTCTTCTCGAGCGCGGCCGCCAGCCGGATCTCCTTGATCTTGCGCTCTTCCGTCTGCTCCTGCGCCGCCTGGTAGGCCTCGTCGTCACCGGCCAGGTACGCGGCCTCCTTCAGGGTGTTCTTCACCAGCTGCTGAGTCAGCGTGGAGGCACCCTGCGAGACACCGCCGCTCACCTCGTTCTTCACCAGCGCCCGGATCAGGCCCTTGGGGTCCACGCCGCCGTGCTCGTAGAACCGCTCGTCCTCGATCGCCACGATCGCGTTCTGCATGAACGGCGAGATCTGGTCCAGGTCGACCGGCACCCGGTTCTCGTCGTAGAAGGTCGCGATCGTCGAGCCGTCCGCCGCGAGCACCGTGGTGTTCGCAGCCATTTCGGTGTCTTCCAGCTCACTGGGAAGACTGTTGAACGCCTCGACGGCCGTGTTGGAGACCTGGCCGGAGGCACCGATCGCGGGAACCGCGAGGCCTGCCGCCAGCAATCCCATTACCACACTCATCAGAAGGAAGGCGCCGATCAACCCCAGGGGATTTCGGGACGGCCGTGCAGCAGACATGGAGACAAAACTAGTACCGCTCCCTGTGCACGAAAAACCGCGCCCGACAACGGTTACACTCAGTGCTCCGATGATCCCTCAAGGTAACCGGAGGGCGAAACCCCTTCACCCGAAAGGCTTGCCGGAACTGCGTCAGGTCATACCCGGTGACGGGGCGGTGCGAGTCGTTCCGCGCTCCGTGGCCCGGCCGTCGTGGCATTCTGAGGGCATGGTGGCCACCGCTCCTCTGCGTGAGCGGGTGTACCAGTGGCTGCGCGACGACATCCTGAGCGGCCGGCTGTCGCCGCGCGAGCAGATCAGCGAGGCGAAACTCGCCCGCCGGTACCTGGTCTCCCGCACGCCGGTGCGCGAGGCCGCGGCCCGCCTGCTGTCCGAGGGGCTGCTCGAGCGCACCGACGACGGCTTCGCGGTGACGGTGCTGTCGTCGGACGAGACCAACGACCTGCACGAACTGCGGCTCACCCTGGAACTGCGCGGCATCCTGCGCCACCTCGACGGCGCCCGGCCCGCGTTCGACGCCGCGCTGGTGGAGGAGGAGCTGGGGCACTGGCGGGGGCTGCGTGAGGCTCCCCCACCGCCCGGCCCGTCATTCGTGCTCCAGGACGAGCGGTTTCACGAGAACCTGCTGCTGGCCTCCGGAAACCCGCAGCTGACGGCCGCACTGGTGCCGGTCAACCAGCGGTTGCGGGCGGTGCGCATGGACGACTTCCTCGACCGGGCACACATCGCGGCCGTCATCGACGAGCACATCGAGATCCTTGAGCTGCTGCGGGTCCCCGACCTGCGCGGAGCCCTGACCGCACTGCGGCGGCACATCCGCGGCTGACCAGCCGGAGGTCAGCCGGACACCGCGGCGGCGGCCGAGACCGCGGCGGTGGAGGCGGCGATCGCCGCGGCGGCGGCCTTGACCGCGTCGCTGACCGCCTGGGCTCCCCAGTCGCCGTCCTGGATCTCCTTGCCCCGGCGGCGGATGTCGCCCGACCACCTCAGCGGCGGATCCATGTCACGCAGCGACGCCTTCAGCACCCCACCGGCCGACAGCAGGGCGATCAGTGCCGCCGTGCGCGGGTCCGGCTGCGCGCCGTCGGCCAGCACCGCCCGGATCTCCCGCCGCACCGCGGCTTCCCGCGCCGGGTCGGCGGCCGGGTGCGTGGTCTGCGGGAACACCCCGAGCCACTGCCGCTTCTCCTCCCGCACCAGGCCACGGTCGACCAGCCGGGCGGCCACCGTCTTGTGCAGCCCCTTGCCGATGCGGGCCAGCATCGACTGCGCACCACGCGGCTTCTCGGCGATCGTGTCCCAGGCCTGCTGGAGCAGCGGGTCGGGCAACGGCCCCTCCCCCGTCGCCACGATGTACGGCCGGCTCAGCAGCGTCTTCTCGCCCTCCTGCGTCACCCGCTCGAGCATGGCCAGTTCCACCAGCAGACCGCCGCCCAGCATGTACTGCACGGCGTTGTAACCGGCGGCCGTCCCCTTCCGGTCGTCGAGGATGAGCAGCATCAGGTCTTCCACCAGCAGCATCTGCCCGGTCATTGTTGTCCCCTCCCGGCGACGTGACAGCCCGTGGGCCCATCATCGGCTCGGCACCGGGCCCGCGCGAGGCGGGCACGGCTGACGTCGTCCATAAAGCACCGATGATACTGAATAAGGCCACAATGCCCCTTGATAGAGTTCAACATCACGGAACCCACCGGGAGGCCGGGGATGATCCAGTCCGTTCAGCGCGTACTCGGGCTGCTGGAGCACATCGCGGCCCACCCCGACGGCGTGCGGCTCAGCGAGCTGGCCGACCGGCAGGGCCTGAACCGCAGCACCACCCACAACCTGCTGGCCTCGCTGGAGCAGCTGGGTTATGTGCGGCAGTCCGACCGCGGCGCGCCCTACCGGCTCACCGGCCGGCTGGCCGGGCTGGTGCGACCACAGGTCGAGGCCGAGCAGGCACTGCGGGCCCGGGTGCGGCCCCTGCTCGAACTGCTCACCCGGCAGACCGGCGAGACCAGCTACCTGGCCTTCGCGGCCGGGCCGGAGTACCTGTGCGCCGACGCCGTGCAGTCGCGCGAGCCGCTGCACCTGACCGTCTCGGCCGGTGAGCGCGCGCCGCTGCTGGGCACCGCCGTCGGTCATGCGCTGCTGGCGGCCGACGGCGAGCTGGCCGGGCGCATCGAGCAGGCCGACCCGGACGGCTGGGCCCAGCACGCCGAGGCCGTGTCACGCTGCGGCCAGCGCGGTTTCGCCGTCAACCACGAATTCTACCCGGGCGTCTCAGGGGTCGCGGTGGCCCTCGGCGGGGGCGCCGCGGTCGGCATCGCCGGGCCCACCAGCCGTCTGCCGAAAGCCCGGCTGAGCGAGATCGGGCGACAGGCCCGAGGGGTCCTCCTGCCCGGGTGACGAGGGCCGGAAGTCGGTACCGACGTCTCGCATTTCAGAATTAATCTGTATGCAACGAGGGATACGTTCCACATTATTGAACTGTCGAACGGTGCCCCGAATCGGGTGCCGTTTCCGGCGAGAAAGACGAGGAACCCGATGACGTCGGTATCTGTGCTGGCCAGCCCGTCCCGCTACGTGCAGGGCAAGAACGCGATCGCCGAGCTCGGAAGCCACCTGAAGGGCCTCGGCACCACGCCGCTGCTGGTGGCCGACGACATCGTCTGGGGCCTGGTCGAATCCACCCTCACCGAGGGCTTCACCACGGCCGGCCTGGCCGTCACCCGCGTCGGTTTCGGCCGTTTCGCCACGCCTGCCTCGGTCGACGGACTGGTCGACACGATCCGCTCCGGCGGCCACGACGTGATCGTGGGGCTGGGCGGCGGCTCGGCGATCGACGCCGCCAAGGCCGCCGGTCACCTGGCCGGTGTGCGCTGGGCCAGCGTGCCCACCGCCGCCTCGTCGGACGCCCCCACCTCCGCCCTGTCGGTGATCTACACCGAGGATGGCGAGTTCATCGAGTACCGCTTCTTCCCGCGCAACCCCGACCTGGTGCTGATCGACACCCAGCTGGTCGCCGGGGCCCCGGCCCGGTTCCTGATCGGCGGCATCGGCGACGCGCTGGCCACCTGGATCGAGGCCCGCGCCACCCGCCGCGGCACCGGCACCGCGATGGCCGGCGGCCGTCCCACCCTGGCCGGCACCGCGCTGGCCGAGCTGTCGTGGGACATCCTGTGGGAGAACGCCCTTCCGGCCCTGGACGCGGTGCGCGCGAAGGTGGTCACGCCCGCACTGGAGGCGGTCGTGGAGGCCAACACCCTGCTGTCCGGCCTGGGCTTCGAGTCCGGCGGCCTGGCCGCCGCGCACGCCATCCACAACGGCCTCACGGCCGCCCCGCAGACACACGGCCTGACCCACGGCGAGAAGGTGAACATCGGCTCGGTCACCCAGCTGGTGCTGGAGGGCGCCCCGACCGACGAGATCGAGGCGTTCATCGTGTTCACCACCAAGGTGGGCCTGCCCAACACACTCACCGAGATCGGCCTGACCACGGGCGATCTCACGGAGCTTCGGGCCGTGGCCGAGGCCGCTACCGTGGAGGGCGAGACGATCCACAACCTGCCGTTCCCGGTGACCGCCGACCAGGTGGTGGACGCCCTGGTGGCGATCGAGGGACTGTCGCGGCGGGTGCGGGCCGAGCACGGCCTGCCGGAGCCGGTGAAGTACGTCGCCGGGCACTGAGTTCTCGGGCGTCCCGCGCCGGGTTCCCGGGCGGGACGCCCTTTCTCACTCCGCCCGTGAGGGCAGGTGCCGGGCCCAGCCGCTGGCCGTGACCACGGTGCAGAGCAGGCAGACCGCCGCCACCACCGCGAGCATCAGCGGGTAACCGAACCAGGTGCTCAGCCAGGCCAGGGCGGCGGGCAGCAGGAACCCGACGTAGGCCAGGGCGTAGTAGACGCCGGTCAGGCCGGCCAGCTCGTCCGGTCCGGCGATCCGCTGAACCTCCAGAAGTCCTGACACCACGGCGATTCCGTAGGCGGCGCCGAGCAGCAGGGCGACCGGGACGGCCAGCCACGGCGACCCGGCCGCGGCGGTGACCGCGGCCATCACCACACCGGCGGTCATCACCAGCATCGACACCACCACGGCGCGGGCGGTGGAGACGTGGTCGAGGCGGCGGGCGATCGGCTGCACCAGCACGCCGGTGCCGAGCGTGGCCACGGTGAGGGCGGCCGTGAACAGCAGCGCCCGGTCGCCGAGCGCACCGTCGACCAGCTGCGGCACGATGGCGTAGGCGATGCCGGCGGAGCCGAAGATCCAGGGTGCCATGGGCATCACGACATGCAGGAAGCGGCGGTGACCGGCGGCGGGCACCCGCAACCGGCGCAGCAGGCCACCGGTCCCGGCGTCCCGAACATCCCCGGCAGGGCGCACGGTTTCGGCGTTGTGGGCCGTGAGCAGAGCCGCGGTCGCGGGCAGGCAGAGCACGACGTGCACGGCGAACGGCCACAGCAGGGCCGGGCGGGCGAACTGGGCCAGCAGCCCGGCCGAGGCCGGGCCGAGGGCCAGACCGGCGGTCAGCCAGAGGGTGGCCCGGCGGGCTCCGGCGCCCGGGGACAGGGTGGGGTCGGCGGCGGAGAGCTCGGTGACCCAGGCGCTGCCCACGGCCATCGCCACCCCGACGGCCGCGCCGCCGAACGCCCGGCCGGCGAAGATTCCCGGGTAGCCGAGCCCGGAACCCGCTGCCAGCAGCAGACTTCCGAGCACCGAGCAGACCAGGCCGCCGATCATCACCGGACGCCGACCGCGCTGGTCGGACAGGGCGGAGGCGATCAGCAGCCCCGGGATCAGGCCCACCACGTAGGCACCGAGGAAGACGTCGACGTCCACCTGTGAATACCCGTCGTGGTCGCGGTAGACCATCAGCAGCGGGGTGAACTGGTTTCCGCCCCAGCCGATCACGAACATGGCCGCGGCCACGCGGCGCCAGGCGGTGTGGCTGAGGGTCTGCGGGCGCGGGCTGGTCAGGGTCGTCGTCACGGGATCACTTTCGTGGTGCGGGTTGCGGTTCCGGAGCCAGCCCGAGCACCACGTTGTGCGTGCCGGCCAGATGGGCCAGCAGGGCCTGGCCGAAGGCCTCGGCGTCTCCCGCGGCGACCTGCTCGCACAGGCTGCGGTGCTCGTCGGCCAGGGTGGCCAGCCACTCCAGCCGGCCCCCGACCGCCCCGATCGTCATCCGCCGCTGCCGGTCGGTCATGGTGCCGTACATCCTGGCGGACAAGGCATTTCCGGAAGACTCGATGATCGTTCGGTGGAACGACTCGTCGGCGGCGGCGAAGCCGGGCAGGTCGCCGTCGCGGGCACAGCGGTCCTGCTCGGCCAGCACGTCGCGCACCGCGTGGGTGAAGGCCTGCCGGGCCGGGGCCGAGCGGGCCAGGCGGCGCACGGCGGCCACCTCCAGGGCGTGCCGCACCTCCAGGATGTCTTCGGCCTGGGCGGGCGGCACCGGCACCACCACCGCACCCTTGCGCGGCAGCAGTTCGAGGAAGTCCTCGGCCTCCAGCCTGAGGAACGCCTCGTGCACCGGAGTGCGGCTGACCCCCAGCCGGGAGGCGGTGTCGACCTCGCTGAGCAGCAGGCCCGCCCGCAGGTCACCGTTCAGGATCTGCGCCCTGACCTGGGTGTACACCTGCTGGGCGGCGGGGACGGAAGAGGTCACCGCCGCACTCTAGCGCATCATGCATGCAAGATTGCACGCATGGCGACGATCAGAACTGTGGACGACGCAGCCCCCGCGGACCCGTCGCGGTACGGAACCCCGGCCGCTCGGACAGGTCCTGCGCATACGCCCAGAGGCTGGTGAAAGGCGCCAGCGCGGAGGAGATCCGGGCCGGCCGACCGGCTTCCGGGCCGAACCGCACCAGCATCACCCACAGCCTCACGTCGGCCAGGGTGAGCCGGTCGCCGAGCAGGTGACGCGAGTGGGCCAGGGTGCGGTCGAGCCGGGCGAACGCCTCGTCGAGCAGGCCGTCGGCGCCCCGGCGGCGCGGCCCCGGGCCGATCACCGGGCCGAGCCAGCGGTCCAGCTCGTCGATGCCGTCCCGCAGGTCGGCCGGGTACAGCTCCAGGCCGGTGCCGGACCAGTCGGCGAACTCGGTGGCCAGGTCCTTCTCCAGGGTGGCGTAGTCGTTGGTGACGATGCGGCCGGTGCGCCGGTCCCACAGCGCCGGAACCGGTGTGGCCGAGTCGATGTCCACGCCACTGGCCCGATAGGCGTCACGTAGCGCTGGAATCCGGGCCGGGCGACCCGGATCGTCCTGATAGGAGACCGATATCGCCTCACCGAGACCGGCGAGCGCGATCACCAGCGCACTGCGGTGGGCCGCCGCGCCGCGGTCGGCGTAGAGGTGGAACCGGCCGGGCCCGGCGACGAAGAGTCCCGGCGGGCTGTCGGGGGCGAAGGACCGGGGGTCCCACAGCCGTCCGCGGACGGTGCAGTAGGACGTGCTCCGGGTGCGGGTACGGATTCGGGTGCGTTCAGCCTGCAACATGTCGACCTCCGTTCCTGGTCGCCCCGGTCACCGGTGGTTCGGCGGTCGGCGCGAGCCACGCTTACCGCCGGTTCTCCCGGCGGCCAGGTCCTCACCCGGAGCACCCCACCGCGACAGAGGGTTGCTGGCCAGCCGGCCGGGGCCGTGTGACTGGCGCTCTTGACCTGCCACCACCGTAACAAGATCGACCCATGAAGTCGATAATATTGGTCGACTTTGTCATGCATGGCGAATCGTGTTCGATCGGACGCACAGAGTGACATCTGCCGGTAATTTGCCCATACTGTGCCGAATGACGTGGCGAGCGAACCCGGCCGGTCCCACCCAGGAGCGGCGATGAGGCTGCGGTATCCCGGTGACTGCCACCGCTGCGGAACCCCTCTGCCCGCCGGCGCCGAGGCCACGCTCGACCGCGCCACCCGGCTCCTGGTCTGCACCCCCTGCCGGTCCGGCGACCGGGCGGCGACCGTCGTCCCCGACATCTCACCCGGTGTTCAGCCGGGCCAGGCCGGGGCCTCGGCCCGCCGGGAGTACGAGCGCCGTCGCCGTTCCCGGGAACGCCAGGTGCGCCAGGCCCACCCCCGTCTGGGTGGCCTGATCCTCGCCTTCTCCGACGACCCGCAGAGCGTGCGGGCCTGGGCCACCGGCGCGGAGGGAGAGGAACTCCTCGGCCGCCGGCTCGACCAGCACACCGGCCCCCTGCTACGGGTGCTGCACGACCGGCGCATCCCGGGCAGCCGGGCGAACCTCGACCACCTCGCCGTCACCCCCGCGGGCGTCTTCGTGATCGACGCCAAGAACTACACCGGGCGGGTGCACGTGCGCACCAGCAGCCATCGCCCGGGCGGCACCCGAAACCTGTTCGTGGGCAAGCGGAACTGCACCCGGCTGGTCACCTCCATGCACATCCAGACCCAGGTGCTGCGCGGCAACCTGCACTCGCACGGCATCGGTGTGCCGGTCACCGGGGTGCTCTGCTTCGTGCACGCCGCCTGGCCGTTCCTGCGCTCGGCCTTCACCGTCGACGGGGTGCGGGTGCACCGGCCCGGCCGCGCCATCCGCGCCCTGCACCGTTCCGGGCCGCTGATCGAGGAAGACATCCGCCGCACCTACGAAACGCTGGGGCGGATCTTTCCCCCCGCCTGAACCCGGCCGCACGGTCTCGCTATTTTCAGGACGAGCCTTCACCTCGTCCACCGATGGAGAGACCTGACCGATGACGAACGCCCCGAGTGCCACGGACGGCCCCCTGCTCGAGGTGGCCGACCTGGAGGTGGGCTACGGCCTGCCGGTCTGCCCACCGGTCAGCATCACCGTGGAGCCGGGGTCGGTGGTCGCGCTGATCGGGGCGAACGGCTGCGGCAAGTCCACGCTGCTGCGCACGGTCATCGGCTTCCTCGCCCCGCTGGGCGGCACCCTGCGCATGTTCGGCGCCGAGGTGGACGAGCGCAGCCGCGCCTTCCGCGCGGCGGTCGCCGCCGAGCTCGGTGACGAGGCGTTCTTCCCCAGCCTGACCGTGCGCGAGCACCTGCTGCTGACCTGTTACGGCCACGGCGTGGACGACCCGGAGGGGGTGGCGGACTACCAGCTGGAGGCGTTCGGCCTGACCGCCCGGGCCGACGCGCTGCCCGCGGCGCTCTCCTCCGGGCAGCGCCGCCGGCTGCTGCTGGCCTCGGCGTTCGCCCGGCCCCGCTCGCTGCTGCTGCTCGACGAGCCGGAACAGCGCCTGGACTCGACGATCCGCGACAAGCTCGCCGGGTGGCTGGTGGAGGAACGCGAGGAGGGCGGCGCGGTACTGATGGCCACCCACGACCCGGTGCTGGTGGAACGCACCGCCACCGCGGTGGTCGCGATCACCGAGGACAGCGTGCGCGTGGTGGACGCCGTGCGCGGGGCCGACATCATCCGGCACGAGCTCTGATCCCGGCATGTCACTGACCGGGACCACCACCCGCCTGCCCACCGGCCGGGCCATCCGCCGCTGGACCCGCGACGCCGGCCGCCGCCGGGCCGAGGCCGGTCTGGGCGAGCTGTTCAACACGATCTACACCGCGGTGTTCGCGGTCGCGCTCGCGGCGTCGATGATCTTCTCGCTGTCGTCCGGGCTGGGCCAGGGGCAGACCGTGAGCGCGCAGACCACCGACCGGGTCGCCCTGGCCACCGGCTGGCTGGTGACCCTGCCGGCGATCGCCGTGCTGGCCGCGTTCGCCGGGATCGTCACCCGGCTCGGCCCGCTGTCGCTGTCCGCGCCGGAGTCCACCTGGTGGCTGCCGCTGGCCGTGGAACGGCGCGGCCTGCTGCGGGCCTCGGCCTTCCGCTGGCCGGCCGTCGGCGGGCTGCTGGGTGCGGTGGCCGGCGCGGCGGTGGGCCTGGCCATGGCTGCCGGCGTCCCCGGTCTGATCGGCGTGACCCTGTGCGGCGCAGCGCTGACCGTGATCCTGGTGGTGCTGGCCGGCCTCGCCCAGACCCGGCCGCGGTGGCACCACGCCATCCGGGTCGGTGCCGACCTGGCGCTGGGCGCGGTGCCGATCGCCGGCGTCGCGCTGGCCCTGACCAAGACCGACGCCCCGGTGCCGGGCGGGTTCCTGCTGCCGGTGGCGCTGATCCTGGCCGGCCTGGCGATCTGGCTGGTGCGCACCTGGGACGCCCGCCTCGCCGACGTGCCGGGGGTCAGCCTGCGGGCCCGCGGCGCCGCCTCCGACGAGGCCCTGGTCGCCGTGCTGTCGATGGACCCACGCGGTCTGGGCCGGGCGCTGGGCGCCCGGTCCGACCCGCCGCGACGTTCCCGCTCGGTGCGGATGCGCTGGCTGGCCCGGCTGCCGGTCGGCTATCGCCCGGTGGCCGCCGTGATCACCTCGGACCTGCTGCTGTTCCTGCGCACGCCCCGGCACCCGGCCCAGGCCGTGATCGCGCTCTGCCTGCCCGGTCTGGCCCTGATGGTGCCGCACCCGAGCCGGGCCGCGGTGGCCGCCACCCTGCTGATCGGGGCCTACGTGGCCGCGGTCGGGGCGGTCGAGGGCGCGCGCCGGGCCCAGGTCGGCCCGGGCCTGGACTCGGCCTGGCCGCTCAGCCAGGTGGCCGTGAGGCTGTCCCGGATGGTGCTGCCCACGGCCGTCATGGTGTTCTGGTTCGCCGCCGTCTCGGTGCTGCTGACCTGGCGGTACGGCGGCGCGCTCGGCTGGGTCACGCTCGGCGTGCTGGCGGCGCCGGGCTGGGCCGCCGCCGCCGTGCGCTCCGCCTACCGCCCGCTGCCCGACTTCTCCGGGCCGACCGTCTCCACCCCGATGGGCGCCCTGCCGCCCGGGCTCTCCGGAAACGGGCTCCAGGGGCCGGATCTGGCCGTCGTGGTGGCGGCGCCACTGGTGGTCGCGCTGATCCTGGGCGGGGTGCCCTCCCTGCTGCCGACCATCCAGTGGACACTCACCCTGATCGCCGTGCTCCTGGCGATGCGGCCCGGGTCGCGAGCGGTCAGGCCCCCGGAGTCCGGAAGTCGAAGAACGTCGGACGCCAGCGAAGCGTGAAACCGAGCTTCTCGTAGATCCCGATGGCATGGGTGTTCCCGGCCGCCGCGTGCATGATCGGCGTGTCACCGCGCTCGCTGATCACCTGCGCGACGGCCAGCACCAGCCGCCCGGCCAGGCCCCGCCCGCGGAACGCCGGGTCGGTGCAGACCGCGCTGATCTCGGTGTAGCCCGGCGGGTGCATGCGCTCCCCGGCCATCGCCACCAGCGCGCCCTCGTGCCGGATGCCCAGGTAGGTGCCGAGCAGGACGGTCCGCCGCTCGAACGGGCCGGGCCGGGTGCGGGCCACCAGGTCGAGCATCTCGTCCACGTCGTCCGGGCCGAGCACCACGGCCTCCGGGTCGGGCCGCGGCCGGAGCCGGTCGGTCGCGATCAGCTGCACGCCGGGCAGGCTCATCCCGATCGTCCAGCCCGCGGGCACCAGCTCGGGCAGCGACGGCGGCCCCGGGAAGAAGACCGTCTCACCGGGGGCGACCAGCCCGGCCAGCTGCTCCCAGGCCTCCGGGTCGTCGAACGCCGAGATCGCCGCCAGCGGCGAGATGTCGGCCGGGTAGCGCAGGGCCTTCGCCCCCTCGGCCCTCCCTTCGGCCAGGTGGCGGTGCGCACCGCTGATCGAGCCCCACGCCGGGTTGTCCAGCGGGTGCGTCCCGCCGGTTGCGTCCGCCGCGTCCGCCGCGTCCGCCTGGCCTGTCGCCTGAACCGCCGTCATCAACTCTCCTCGGCACGTGTGGTGATCCGCCCGGCAGTGCATCACGCGTCCCGGTCGGCCGACAACCTCGATCAGGGACGACGAAACGCACCACCCCGCCCGGCGACCGGCCTGCGGTTCCCCGTGTTCCCCGGGTGACCGGGACCGGCCCGGGTAGGCTGCCTCCAGCGTCGCGTGCCGGTGGCAGCCCGTGCCAGGCATGGAGGCGCCGGATGTGAAGGAGTACGACGATGAACGCGTCGTCACCTTCGCCGTCCCGTGTCTGAGGGCGGCGAGACCACCAGGCTGATCGCCTGGAGCCAGGAACTGCGCCGGGTGCACACCCGGCTGCGGGAGGCACTGTGGGTGGTCCGGCAGGCCGGCACCGCGCCCCACGACCTGTTGCTGTACTGCCACGGGTTCTGCGCCGCCCTGGACGGGCACCACCGCGGCGAGGACAGCACCCTGTTCCCGGCGATCGCGGCCGCCCACCCCGAGCTGCGCGGCACCCTGCACCGGCTGGAGCAGGACCACTCGATGATCGCCCACCTGCTGGGGGGTCTGCGCGCGGCCGTGGACGGCGGCGCCGCACCGGACGAGCTGGCCCGGCATCTCGACGGGCTGGGCGCCATCATGGAGAGCCACTTCAGGCACGAGGAACGGGCGCTGCTCACCGTGCTGGACAGGCTCGCCCTCACCGCCGATCCGGCGGACGTGCTGGGACCGCTGTGACGCGGCCCGGGATCCGGTATCGCGCGGGCGGTCCCGCCGCACGGCAGCCGGGCGGGCCGCACTAGGATGCGGACGTCACGCGAACCACGACGGCGGCGCGCAATCACGACGGCAGAGCGCAACCACGACGGCAGAGCGCAACCACGACGGCGTGCGAACACAGAGGCGGGAAGACATGACTCAGGAAAACCTCTGGCTGCGGAACGTCGAGCAGAACCCGGCGCACTCCCAGTGGTACATCAACCGGTTCCGGGCGATGGCGGCGCAGGGCGCCGACCTGGACGGCGAGGCCCGGCTGATCGACGCCATGGTTCCGCGTGGCGCAAGGATTCTCGACGCCGGATGTGGCCCGGGCCGGCTCGGCGGCTACCTCGCCGGGCGGGGTCACGACGTGGTCGGGGTCGACATCGACCCGGCGCTGATCGACGCCGCCGAGGACGACCACCCGGGCCCGAACTGGCTCGTCGGTGACCTGGCCGAGCTCGACCTGCCCGCGCGCGGCGTCGCCGAGCCGTTCGACGCGATCGTCTGCGCGGGCAACGTGATGACGTTCTGCGCGCCGTCCACGCGGCCGGCGATCCTCCGCCGATTCCGCGCTCACCTGGCCGAACGGGGCCGCGTGGTGATCGGTTTCGGCAGCGGCCGGGGTTACGACTTCGACGAGTTTCTGGTGGACGCGGCGAAGGCCGGGTTCAACGCCGACGTGCTGCTGAGCACGTGGGACCTTCGGCCCTTCTCACCGGACGACGACTTCCTGGTGGCCGTGTTCTCGATCGCCTGAGAAAGCTCAGAGTGCCGGGTCGACGTGGATCTTCGGCCCGGCCCCGGACGGCCCCGACGCGGGCGGGCGTTGCCCCGCGAGCACCGCGGCCACCCCGTCCAGGCCCACGGTCGTGGCGACCAGTGGTGACGGATCCACCGCACCGGAGGCGAAAAGGTCTGCGGCGCCGTGCAGACCGCCCGACCCGGACAGCACCCCCACCACGGTGACGTCTTTCAGCACCACCGCCCGGCTGTCGAGCGTGCTCGGCTCGCCGGACAGCCCGATCAGCACCACGCGGCCACCCGGATCGACCAGGTCCACGGCCCACCCCGGCACGGTGCGGCCGTTCGAGGCGTCGAGCACCGCGTCGAAACCCTCGGTGGGCACGGCCTCTCGCGTCGTCCACCGGTGACCGAACCCGAGGGACGCGGCGAACCGCAGCGACCCGGCGTCCGGCCCGGCCACGTGCACCTCGACCCCCGTCGACCGGGCGATCTGCGCGGCCAGCAGGCCGATCGTACCCGGCCCCACCACGAGAAGCCGCGCCCCGGGCCGCAGATCCGCACCCCTCACCGCCCGCAGCGCGTTCGCGGCCGGCTCGATCATCGCACCGGCCACCGGGCCCACCTGTTCGGGCAACGGCACCAGGGCCGTGACCGGCACCGGCAGCCGCTCGGCGAGGGCGCCCGGCCAGCCACCCCGGATGCCGATCTCGAAGCGGTCCACGCACAGGTGCTGCCGCCCGGTGCGGCACAGCCGGCAGGCGCCGCAGCCCAGCATGGTGTCGCCGCTGACCCGGCGGCCCAGCCACGCGTCGTCCACCCCGGCGCCCACAGCGGCGACCCGGCCGCACCACTCGTGCCCGATGCGCAGCGGATAGGCGGCGTGCCCGGAGGCCAGGTAACTCATCCGGCCGGAGAAGAACTCGGCGTCGGTGCCGCACACCCCGGCCCGCTCCACCGCGACCACCACCTGCCCGGGCCCGGCCTGCGGCTCCGGCACCTCGCGCACCTCGCCGCGACCGGGGGCGGTGATCACGAACGCTCTCATACCGCGCAATCTATCCCGGGCGGCCTGCTGCGAGGCGCGTTCACCGAGACCGGCCGCGTGCCCCGTCCGGAGCAACGCCCGCCGGATCCGCCCCTTTGACGACGGTTCGGAACACACTCTCCGACACCGGAATTGGGCCGGACGAGTGTACCGGCATTCTGGAAGACCACGCTGTGTAAAGCCTGAGGGCCGGCTGACGACTGGTGGGGCGTCAGAGAAGCAGGGCCGGATCTCCGGCCTCACCTGGGAGGTCTCACCTTGCGCGCAGCCATCAACCCGCGGATCGCCGTTCCGGCCGCCATCACGTCCGGTCTGCTGATCAGTGGCGCGCTGGTCTGGCACACCTCCTACGCCGCCTTCACCGCCACCTCGTCGAACCCCAGCAACGCGTTCGCGGCGGGCAACGTGACCATCTCGGACAGCGCGAACGGCACGGCGCTGTTCAGCGCCACCGGGCTGAAGCCGGGCTCGACGGACGCCAAGTGCATCACCGTCACCTACAACGGCTCGCTCAGCGCGAACGTCAAGCTGCACGCGGCGTACACCAGCGGCGACTCCACCACGAACGCCCTGGCCCAGTACCTGACCTTCAAGATCGAGGAGATCGCGGCCGGTGCGGCGTGCAACACCGCCACCGCCACCGAGATCGACTCCGCCGACACCACTCTGGCGGCCAAGGTCACCACCCTCTCACCGGCGGCCGGGGTGGACATCAACTGGAACAGCGCGACCACCGGCGCGCAGAAGCAGTACCGCTTCACCTACACGCTCCAGGACAACACCAACGCGCAGAGCAAGACGGCCAACGTCGGCTTCAGCTGGATCGCGGCGAGCAACTGATGAGGGCCCGGCGCCTGGGAAGCGGCCTGCTCTCCACCGGCCGGCTCGTGTCGATGGCGGTTCTCGCCGTCGCCGCGGGCCTGATGGTGTGGGCGGCCGTGCCCCTGGCGTTCGGGTGGTCCGCGCACGCGGTGGTCACCGGCTCGATGGTGCCCCAGGTGCAGATCGGCGACGTGCTGGTGTCCGACCGGGTCGACCCGGCGACCCTGAAGGTCGGCATGGTGGTGTTGTTCGAGGACCCGACGCAGCCGGACCGGGTGCTGTCGCACCGGATCCGGGCGATCGACGACGACGGCAGCCTGACCACGCAGGGCGACGCCAACCCCAGCGCCGACCCGGCGAAGGTGCCGGTGGAGAACGTGATCGGCGTGGCCCGGCTCCGGATCCCGTGGGTCGGCTATCCCGCGGTCTGGTTCGGCTCGGGCCGGTACCTGCTGGTGCTCGTCACCCTGGCCGGCCTGGTGCTGGCCAGCACGCTGGCGATCTGGCCGCACGACGGTGACCGGCCGCCCGCCCCGACCGCCGACGAGCCGTGGCCCTGGCTGGTGCCGCTGCGCGACCGGGCGCGTCACTGAGGCGTGAATGAAACAGGGCCCGGACCGCGATCTCTCGCGGAGCCCGGGCCCTCAAAAGGAAGACGGTGCTAGAGCGCGGCGCGCAGCCGGGCCAGGACCTGTTCGGCGTCCCACGAGTAGTCGTAGTTCTCCGACAGGCAATCGTCGTCGATGCACTTCATCACGGCCGTCAGTGCCTGACGGGCGCGTTCGTTCAGAACCACGGAGACGTAACCGGTCTTGGGGTCACGGGTGACCGCGACCACGGGTTCGGTCTCCTCGGCGACCTCTTCCTCCTCGAACTCGCTCTCGAAGAGATCATCACGGGACAGCAGCGGGCTCAGGGCATTCACGATGAACCTCCAGTAGAGCCTGACGACACTGCGTCAGGACCTCGTGTTCTCATCTTCCGCGACCAGGAGCTTTTGGCAACCGGAAGATCGTGACCTGCGCCACGTCCGGGGTTTTTGAGCTCAGCGGGTGAGGCGCCCCAGGGTCAGCGACGCGGTGTACACGCCGAGCGCGGAAGCCCCTGCGAGAACGAGGAAGTCCAGCCACAACCGGGACGGCTCGCCGATCAGGAGACCACGCAGCGCGTTCACCTCGTACGTGAGCGGGTTCACGTGGCTGATCACCTTCAGCCAGCCCGGCATGATCTGCACCGGGTAGAGCGCGTTCGAGGCGAAGAACAGCGGCATGGTGATGGCCTGCCCGATTCCCATCAGCCGGTCGCGTTTCACCACCAGGCCGGCGAGAGTGACCGACAGGCAGGCGAAGAACGCGGCGCCGAGCATCACCACCACCGCCACGCCGAGCAGCTTCAGCGGGTTGGCGGTCATCCCGACCCCGAGCAGCGCCGCCACGATCACCACGGCGATCGCCTGGGCCAGCGAGCGCACCCCGGCCGCGAACGCCTTGCCCGCCACCAGCGCCGCGCGCGGTGTGGGCGTGACCATCAGCTTGGTGAGCACCCCGGCGTCGCGTTCCCAGATGATCTGGATGCCGTAGAAGATCGAGACGAAAAGCGCCGACTGCGCGATGATCCCGGGTGCCAGGTAGTCGAGGTAGGGCACGTCACCGGTGGGGATGGCGCGGATCCGGCTGAACGTCTCGCCGAAGATCACCAGCCAGAGGATCGGCTGGATCGACCGGGTCACCAGCTCGGTGCGGTCGTGCCGGAGCTTCTGGAGCTCGACGAGGCAGAAGGTGCCGATCCGCGAGAGCAGCAGAACCGGCCCCCTCGGGGCGGTCTCAGCCGAGACGGCGGGCGGTGCGGCGGGCGCTGCGGACATCCCGGAGCCCTCCTTCCTGCTCGTCACCGGTGAGACTGCCGCCGGTGTGGTGACGGAACACGTCCTCCAGGGTGGCCTCCGGGCCCAGCTGCCGTTGCAACTCGGCCGGGGTGCCGTCGGCCTGGAGCCGGCCGCGGTGCATCAGCGCCACCCGGTGGCACAGCTGCTCGGCCTCCTCCATGTAGTGAGTGGTCAGCAGCACGGTCATGCCGTACTCGGCCTGCATGCGCCGCACCCGCTGCCACACGCTGTCGCGGGCGACCGGGTCCAGGCCGACGGTGGGCTCGTCGAGGATGAGCAGGGCGGGCCGGTTCACCAGGGCCTGCGCCAGTTCCAGCCGGCGCACCATCCCGCCCGAGTAGGTGCCGGCCAGGCGGTCGGCGGCCTCGGTGAGATCGAGCATGGCCAGCGCGTCGTCCACCCGTTGTGAGCGTTGTTTTCTGGGGACGTCGAACAGCCGCGCGAACCAGGCCACGTTCTCCCGGCCGGTCAGCGCGCCCTCGACCGAGAGCTGTTGCGGCACATAGCCGATGGCCCGGCGCACCACCATCGGACGGGTCACCGGATCGACGCCGAAGATCCGGACCGACCCCGAGCGCAGCGGCAGCAGGGTGGTCAGCATCCGGATGGTGGTGGTCTTGCCGGCGCCGTTCGGGCCGAGCAGCCCGAAGGTCTCCCCGGCCGCGATGTCGAGGCTCAGGTCGTCGACCGCGACGTGGTCACCGAAGCGATGACTCACGCCGCGCACCGAGACGGCGAGCTGCTGGTCTGTCACGCAGAGAAGGTTACCTCCGCTAACTATCTTCCGGCCTAGACTCCAGGTGCTGTGATCTGCGCCTCGTCGTACCGCTCGCGCGAGGCGAGGACGCCCGCGGTGTGGGTGCGGGCCCAGCGCTCCAGCTCCAGCAGCACCGGGCGCAGCGTGCGCCCGGCCTCGGTGAGCTCGTAGACCACCCGCGGCGGCACCTCGGCGTACGCGTGACGCACCACCAGGCCGTCACGCTCCAGCGCTTTCAGGCTCTGCGACAGCATTTTCGGCGAGATGCCGGCCACCCGCCCGGCCAGGTCCCGGTAGCGGGCCGGGCCCTCGGAGAGGACGCCGATGATCAGAACCGTCCAGCGGTCGCCGATCCGGTCGACGAGTTTCCGGCTCGGGCAGTCCGGATGGTACGGATCGAACTCCACGACGTCCTCTCCCTGCTTCGGGAAAAATCAGTAGGCGACGCTGATGCGCTCGCGCCGGTGGGCGCCCGCCTCGATCTCGTCAACATAGGCGATCGCGTAGTCGTCGCCGGAAATGAACGACTTACCCTCGGCGTCCGACTGGAGCACGTCACCGCCGACGCGGAACGAGCCGACGCGCTCACCCGGCACCCAGGAACCGAACTCGGCGGCCGGGCTGACATAGAACCAGTCCAGCTTCTCGTCCGAGACGCGCAGGGCCTCAAGGATCTCGCGATGACTGCCGGCCTCGCCCTTGTAGGCGTCGGGGAACTCCGGGGTGTCGATCAGCGCCGGGCCGCCCTCGGCGACCAGGAGCGAGCCGGCCCCACCGACGAAGCTCAGCCGGGCGCCGTTCGCGATCGAGACCTCGGTGAGCAGCGGCAGCGCGTCGATCAGCTTCGGCTCCCCCTCCTCGCCCGGCTCGGCGCGCAGCGCGACGACGATCTGGTCGGCCCCCTTCACCAGCTCGGTGACGAACGCGGCGTCATGGATCGACCCGGTGCGCACCTCGACCCCGGAAGCCACCTCCTTGGCGTGGCGGGCGACCGCCGTGACCTGGTGCCCGCGCGAGGCCAGCTCCGCCGAGATCCGGCCGCCCGCATAACCGGTACCACCGAAGACGATGACCTTGGCCATGATTTACTCACTCCTGACTAGCTGTGGGGTAGTTGCTATCTAGAAGATAGTGAGATGCCGGCGCGGACGCCATAGCCCGGACGAGGTTATTTGAATCGTCACGTTCTCTGCTGGGCGGAGCCCGTCGCACCCGGCCGCTCAACCGTGATCACGCCCGGTCCGGACACGACGCGAGGGCCGACCGTTCTGGCGGGATGAGCTCGGGCCCGGACTCGGAGCGAGGCGGAGCAGCCCGGGTGCTGGTTCGGTTTTCACACCACCATTCCGTCCAGGGTGGTGTGAAAACCGAACCAGACCTCCCGTCGCTGCCCTGTGACTCAGAACGTCGGGGAATTCGCTGCCGTTGCGGCTGACAGCACGGCCTAGGCGACCGACAGGCCGCCGTCCACGAAGATGGCCTGGCCGGTGACGAAGGCGGAGGCGTCGGAGGCGAGCCAGACCGCTACGCCGGCGAAGTCGGGGCGTTCGCCGTTGCGGCCCGCGTGGGTGCGGGCGGCCAGTGCCTCGGCCCGGCCGGGGATGGCGAAAGTGGGCTCGGTGAGCGGGGTCCGGACGAAACCCGGCACCAGCGAATTGCAGCACACCCCGTGGGGTGCCCAGGCCTCGGACTGGGAACGGGTGAGACCCGTGACGGCGGCCTTGGACACGCCGTAGACCCCGCTGTTGCCGAAGGCACTGACCGACTGCTGCGAGGCGACGTTGATGATGCGACCCCAGCCCCGGGCCGCCATCGCCGGGCCCAGGGCCTGGCCGAGCAGGAAGGGGGCGTCGACGTTGACCGCCATCGTGCGGTCGTAGTCGTCGGCGGTGAGTTCGTTCATCGGGGGCCGCAGGTTGAGACCGGCGGAGTTCACCAGGATGTCGACGGGGCCGAATTCCGCCACAGCGCGTTCGGCCAGATCTCTCACCTGGGCGCGGTCGGAGAGGTCGGCCGCGATCCAGCCGGCCTCGACGCCGTCTTTTTGTAGTTGTTCGGCATTACGCTGCAAAAGCCCGGCGGTGCGGGCCACGAGCACCACCCGCGCCCCGGCCCGCCCGATCGCCTCTGCCATGCTCAGGCCGATACCGGAACTCGCGCCGGCGACCAGAGCGGTGCGCCCGGCGCAGGAAAAGAGTTGATCCAGGGCCGGATGCACGTGAATGATCCGGTGCGGTCAGTTGCCGGCCGCGTGGTACTGCTCCAGCACGGAGGAGGAGATGCGGCCACGCTGGGAGACCTCGATACCGTTGCTGGCGGCCCAGGCCCGCACCGCCGCGGTGTCGACACCGGCGTTGACCTTGCGGATCGTGCGGCCGGACTTGGTCAGACGCCGCGCGCCCGCGGTGAACGGCTCGAAAGCCTGACGCAATTTCGCGGCGTTCTTCTCGGTCACGTCGATCTCATACGTCTTGCCGTCGAGAGCGAAGGTGATCGTCTCCGCGGCGGGCTTTCCGTTGATGTCGTCGGTGAATTCCACAACCGTTCTCTGCGCCATGCCCAGAGCATAGGGCGGGAATCCACAAAGACGTAATTCGCCGGTCCGGAGGCGGACCATTAAGTCGGTCGCCGAGATCCGTCATTCACCCGGACGGGCGCAACACGTGGCGCCACCGAATGGTCACGCAATTACGTCATTCCGGTTCGCCGGATTCGCGCACCAGATGCCACGGCCGGTCCGGCCGGGTGTTCCGCGCGCCCGCGCTGACCCGGAGAGCATGCACCGCGCGTTCCGGTGCCGCATCGGTGCCGCCCTCGATCCGGCCCAGGTATTCGTGCCCGGTCAGGTGACACCACGAGGGCAGGTCGATCGGGGCCGCCGGGTCGGTGGTGACCACCCGCACCTCGGTGCCCGGCGCGGTGACCGCGACCACGCCCCGCAGCTTGATCAGCAGCCGCACGCAGAGCATGCCGGTGCCGTCGACAAGTACCGGCCCGTCAGGGCTTTCGGAGGAGCTCAGCGATCGCTCCGGCGGTCCGACACGGCGTGGGACGCCGCGGCGGTGACGGCGGAGACCACCAGCACCGCGGGCCAGGCGCCGATCTTCCTGGCCAGCGGGTGGGAGAGCCCGAACGCGCCGAGGTAGGTCGCGACCAGCGCACCGGTGGTGACCGGGCCGGTGGTGCGGGCCCATTCCCGCCCCGCCAGCACACCGCCGGCGGCGAGCACGGCACCGCCGAGCGGCCGGACGCCGGTGCGGCGGGCGATCTGCCAGCCCCCGATGAGAGAACCTGCGGTGACGGCGGATGTCGGAAGTCGCATGCCGCCGACGCTACACCGGCTCCCCGTCACCTGGTCAGGCGGTAGAGGCCCGGGCCGACCAGGGTGAGCGCGGTCGTCTCCCGGCCCGGCGGACCGGCCCTCAGCCGGTCGGCGACCATCGTGCGGATCGTGGACTCGGCGCAACCCGTTCCCCGGCGCCGCATCTCGGCCACCACCTCGTCGACGGTGAACCCGGCCTCCGCACGGCCCCGCGCGAGCGAGCGCACGGCGTCGAGGATCTCGCGGCGGGCGCCGTCCCTGGTTCCGCTGTCCAGCACCGGCAGCTCACCCGTGGTCACCGGGTCGGCGGGATGCAGGGGCACGGACGGCGAGGGCACGTCCGCGCGCACCGCCGGTACCGGAGCCCCGGCCAGGGGCTCGACCAGGTAGGCGAACAGAACCCGGCCGGGCCCGGCCGGCTCGGCGACCCGGCAGTGCGCGGTGAGCCGGTGACCGAGCGCGAGATTGCCCAGGGCCCGGCCGGCCGGGCCCTGGAGCGTGGCCATGCCGGCCGGGTCGAGCTCCAGTCGCGCGCCCGGCTCACCGATCCGGCCCGGGCCGGGCCGGTCGTGAGCCGCACCCTGGGCCGAGTGCAGGGCCGAGTCCAGGGCCGTGCGCAGGGCGTCGGCCAGCCGGTCGTCGAGAAGCTGTACCACCCAGCGCTGTTCGGCCCGCACCTGGGCCAGCCGGAAGAGGTCGCGCAGCAGCTCGCCGAGAACGGCCGCGTCCGGCCGGACGCCGGCGGGACCGGGGTGCGGGAACGCGAGGGCGACCACCGTGAGGCCGGTCGCGGGCTCGCTCTCCGGATCGACCACCAGGCCGACCCGGCCGCCGGCCAGTGCGGGCAGCGTCACCCCGGCGCGCAGCCGGCGGGCGGGCACCCCGGCCTCGCCGAGTGCGAGCACGGTCTCGAAGCGCAGCACGTCCTCGCCGAGCAGGTGGGTGCGCCCGGCGTCGTGGTGACCCGCCATCCGGCCCGCCACCGTCCGCCACACCGTCTCTCACTCCCCCGGACGCATGACGTCATCGTGCCCCTACCACGTCCCGGGCCGGAAGTACCGGAACTGCCCCGAACGGCGAAAGGCTCCGCCGGGCGGCCCGGGCTGGTTACGATCACCCGGTTCGGCCACTCACCACGGGGGTTCGGGATGAGGATCGCCATTGTCGGAGCCGGTTTCGCCGGTCTGGGCACCGCCCGCATGCTGGTGCGCTGCGGCTTCGAGGTGACCGTGTTCGAGCAGGCCCCCGACGTCGGCGGGGTGTGGAGCCGCACCCGGCGCTATCCGGGTCTGCGCACCCAGAACGACAGGCGCACCTACGCCTTCTCCGAGTACCCGATGCCGTCGCACTACCCGGAATGGCCCACCGGAGAACAGGTCCAGCGTTATCTGGAGGGTTACGCCGCCGCCTTCGGGCTGGACCGGGTGATCCGGCTCGGCACCGAGGTGGTGTCGGCCGAGCTGGTGAACGAGTCGTCCTGGCGGCTGACCGTGCGTCCCGCCGACCCGGTGCGCCCTGCCGACCCGGTGCGCCCTGTCGACCCGGTGCGGCCGGACGACGCCCCGCACGAGCACGACCGGGCCGCCGCCGAGGTGCTGGAGTTCGACCACCTGGTGGTGGCCAACGGCACCCTGTCGAAGCCGGCGATCCCGGTGCTGCCCGGCCGCACCGGGTTCGAGGAGGCCGGCGGAAAGGTGTGCGCCACATCGGATTTCATTGACCTGGACGACGCCCGCGGGCGTGACGTGGTGGTGCTCGGCTACGGCAAGTCGGCGTGCGACGTGGCCGTGCCGGTGGCCGACGTGGCCGCCCGCACCACCGTGGTGGCCCGGCACCTGCTCTGGAAGGTGCCGCGCCGGCTCGGCGGGCTGCTCAACTACAAGTATCTGCTGCTGACCCGCCTCGGCGAGGGCCTGTTCCCCTACCTGCGTCCCGGCCTGTCCGACCGGGTGCTGCACGCGGCCGGGGGCCGGGTGCCCGCGGCGATGCTGGCCGGGGTGCGCGCCGTCGTGGTCCGGCAGTACCGGCTGGACCGGCTCGGGCTGGTGCCGCACGGCCCGTTCGGCGAGATCGCCCGCAGCACGGTCGGCCTGGTCACCGAGGGTTTCTACGAGCGGGTGCGATCGGGACGCCTGCGGGTGGTGCGTGACGCCGTGGTGGAGGAACTGCTCGCCGAGGGCGGCCGGCCGCGGGCGCGGCTGAGCACCGGCGAGACCGTGGACGCCGACCTGGTGCTCTGCGGAACCGGTTTCGACCAGCAGGTGCCGTTCCTCTCCCCCGGCCTGGTGGCCCGGCTCCAGGACGACCGCGGCAACTTCGTGCTGTACCGGCAGATCCTTCCGCCGCGGGTGCCGGCGCTGACCTTCGCCGGTTACGACTCGTCGTTCTTCTGCCCGCTCGGCGCGGAGATCGGCGCCGTCTGGACCGCCGCGCACCTGCTCGGTGGCCTGCCCCTGCCGGATTCCGGGCAGATGCTCGCGCAGGCGGGCGAGCAGGTGCGGTGGGCGGAGCGACGGGCCCAGGGCAAGCACGGCCGGGGCACCAACGTCGTCCCCTTCTCGATGCACCACGTCGACGAGATGCTCGACGACCTCGGGCTCGGCGTGGGCGCCGTCACCCGGGCCCGGCAGTGGCTGCTGCCGGTGAACCCCTCGGCCTACCGCCACATCGGCACGGCACTGCTGGAACGGCTCGCACCGCAGAAGCTTTCGTAAGACGTCCGGGTTCGCGCTGGTCACGCCCGGGCTGGTGATCGACCGCCGGTCGCGGGTCAGGCGGGGACGGCGTTCTCCGGCACGACCGTGAGGCGCCGGGCCGGTCCGGCGGCACGCAGCAGCGCGGTCATCGACGCGGCCGGCTGCGGGCGGCACAGGTGGTAGCCCTGGCCGTAGGCGATGCCCAGCCCGGCCAGCCGCTCGCGCTGCGGCTCGGTCTCGATGCCCTCGGCCACCACGTCCACCTGGAGCGAGCGGGCCAGCGCCACGATGCCCTCCAGAAGCGGGGACGACGCGGCGGTCTGGAGGTTGCTGGTGATCGACCGGTCCAGCTTGAGCTGGCGCACCGGATAGCGGTGCAGGTAGTCCAGCGAGGTGTAGCCGATGCCGAAGTCGTCCAGGCTGACCCGCACCCCGGCCTCGGTGAGCAGGGCCAGGGTGAGCGCGCCGGCCTCCGGGGGCAGCTCGTCGTGCTCGGTGATCTCCAGGTGCAGCTGCTGCGGGCGCACCCCGGTGCGCCGCAGGTACTCCAGCGTGACCTCGGCCAGGTGCGGGTCGAGCATGCTGGTGCGACCGAGGTTGGTGCTGACGTAGATCGAGCCGATCCCCTCGGCCTCCCACTGCGCCACCTGGGCCAGGGCCTCGTGCAGCACCCAGCGGTCGAGATCGCCCGCCAGGCCGGAGGTCTCGGCCAGACCCAGGAAGTCGTCGGGGCGGATCATCCCGCGTTCGGCGTGCCGCCAGCGGATCAGCGCCTCGCACCCGGTGACCGCTCCGGTGCCGAGCTCGACCAAGGGCTGGTAATACACCTCCAGGGTGCCCGCGGTGGTGTCGCCGTCCATGGTCCGCCGCAGGTCGGCGAGCAGCGTCTGCCGGCCGAGCACCTGCTCCCGGTGCTTCGGGTCGTAGACCGTCACGGTGTTCTTGCCCGCGGCCTTGGCCGCGTACACCGCGATGTCGACCTCGGTGAACACTTCGGCCTCGTCACGACGGGGGCAGCTGATCGCGGTGACCCCGGTGCTGGCCCGCACCGGCATCGCGTTGCCCGACACGGTGAACGGCTCGGCGAACACCTGCTCCACGGTCTGCTCCACCGAGGCGTGCCCGGGCGGCAGGATCAGCACGAACTCGTCACCGCCGGTGCGCCCGATGATGCCGTCGGCGCCCACCGCACCGCGCAGCCGCCGGGCCACCTGCACCAGCAGCTCGTCGCCGGCGTAGTGCCCGAAGGTGTCGTTGATCTGCTTGAAGTCGTCGAGGTCCAGCTGAGCCAGTTGCCAGGGCCGCTCCGGCGAGGCGTCCACACGACGGTAGGCCAGCACCAGCCCGCGCCGGTTCAGCAGGCCGGTGTACCAGTCGCGCACCGCCAGCCGCTCGTTGTCGAGAACCGCTGCCGCACCACGCACCAGCGCGACCACAGCCAGCAGCAGCCCGGTCAGCAGATAGACCAGGGCCGGCAACCGGCCGCCGTCCTGCGGGCCCAGCACATAGAGCAGCACCGGCATCACGGCCAGCGGGATCAGGCCGAGCAGCCGTCCCGACTCGGAGCGGCGGCAGCTCAGGGCGGCCCGGGTGAAGGCCGAGCGCATCGACGGGTCGAGCGGGGCCCAGACGAACAGGCCGACGGCCACCGTCAGGCTGACGTAACCGGCCGTGACGTAGAACTGTTCGCCCCGGGCGGTGGACAGGAGGATCGCGCCGGCGATGATGCCGAGGGCGCCGAACACGGTCAGCAGCAGGGCGCGGGGCATCCGTTCCCGGGAGAGCAGGAACCGCAGCAGCAGGCCGCCGAGGATCACGTCGAGGGCCGAGGTCAGCACCGGTGCGGTGGACATCCGCTCGGGCTGCGCCTGCACGCTGGTCACCACCTGGGCCAGCACCAGGCCGAGCACGCCGACGAGGAGAAGGCGGTCCGCGTACCGGGACACCCGGTCGTGCGGCCTGCCGAACTCCTCGTCGGCCCCGGGGAAGAACCCGCGCCGCAGCGGTTTTCTCACCGCGGGGTCCCCGTGCCGCCGGATCCAGTACAGCCGGATGCCGACGGCGAACGCGAACAGCTGCCCGGCCACCACGAGTGCCGCGTAAGCCGTCGTCCTGACCGGCTCCGAGGCCGGGACCAGCGGGTCGACCAGACCCGCGAGGCCCCACATCAACAGCATTCCCGCAACCAGCCACCAGGCGACCCGCTCGGCCGGGCGGTACCACGCCATGCCGCCGAGCGTCGCGCCCACGGCCACCCATGTCCCGGACACCAGCAACCACGGCTGGGCCTGCGGGACCCCGGCGAGAACCGCCAGTATGAGCAACCCGACGAGGGGGACGCCGATCGGCATCGGCCGGGCGGCGGCGTCTTTCGGCGTCTCCCTCATGCCCGGTCCGTCGGCGCGGGCGGGCCGCAATCAAGCACGGACGGTCACCGGGACCGGCCGGCCAGCACGGCGTCCACCCGGTCGGTCCAGCGACACGCGGTCACCGGTCCGGTCTCAGCGACCGGCCGGAACCACACCCTCCAGCCCCTGCGCCACCTCGGCGAACAGGTCGAAGACGCCGGGCGTGGCCACCACCCGGCTGTTCACGATCACCTCGTCGACCCCCAGCTCGGCGAGCCGGGCCAGCCGCTCGACGGCCTGGGCCGGACTCTCACCGGCTGAACCACCGGCCGTGCCCTCGCGGGTCAGGTACAGGTTGCTCAGCACGGTCTTGTGGATCTCGGCGTAGTCCCGCCCGATGTCGTCGCAGTGCCCCCGCAGCACCGCGAGTTTGTGTGGAATCACACTCTTGTCCGGGCCGTCGAACAGGTTGCAGGCGTCGCCGTACCGCGCCAGCAGCCGCAGCGTCTTCTTCTCGCCCCCGCCGCCGACCAGGATCCGCGGGTGCGGGCGGGACAGGGCCTGCGGCACGTTCAGCGGGCGTTCCAGCCGGTAGTGCTCTCCCTCGAACGGGCTCTCGTCACCGTCCCACATCCGGTGCGCGATGCGCAGCGTCTCCTCCAGCCGCTCGAACCGCTCGGCGGTGGAGGGGAAGGGAACGCCGAGACCGCGGTGCTCGTCCTCGTTCCAGGCCGCGCCGATGCCCAGCCAGGCACGGCCGCCGGAGAGCACGTCGAGGGTGGTGACGGTCTTCACCAGCAGACCGGGATGCCGGTAGGTGACGCCGGTGACGAGCGTTCCCAGGGTGATCTTCTCGGTGAGGGCCGCGGCGTAGGCCAGCGCCGTGTAGCCCTCCAGCATGTCCAGGTCGGGGCGGCCGAAGATCTGGAAGAAGTGATCCATCACCCAGAAGCTGGACAGGCCGGCCTGGTCGGCGTCGCGGGCGATCCGGCCGAACGTCCGGCCGAGCTCGGCCGGTCCGCCGTCCCAGGTGAACTTGGGTACCTGAAGTCCGATGCGCATGCCCCCAGCCAACACGCAAAGGGCCCGAGGACGTCCTCGGGCCCTTCTGTGGGAGAGCTCAGAAGTGCAGCAGCGGGTCGATCGCGACGACCAGGAACAGCACCGTGAGATAGGTGATCGAGCCGTGGAACAGCCGCATCGGCTTGAGCTCGGCCTCCTGCCGCTTCGCCCGGCCGTACAGCCGGTGCGCCTCGTAGAGGAAGTAGGCACCGGTGACGCCCGCGCCGATCGTGTAGAGCCAGCCGGTGTCGGCGGCCGGGATCAGCAGGAACGACCAGAGCACCATGGCCCAGGAGTAGATGATGATCTGCCGGGCCACGTTCACCGGGTCGGCCACCACGGGCAGCATCGGCACACCGGCCTTGGCGTAGTCCTCGCGGTACTTGATGGACAGCGGCCAGTAGTGCGGCGGCGTCCAGAGGAACACGATGCCGAACAGGATGAACGGCGCCCAGTCCAGGCTGTTGGTGACGGCCGACCAGCCGATCAGCGTGGGCAGGCAACCCGCGACGCCGCCCCACACGATGTTCTGCGGGGTGCGGCGTTTCAGGATCATCGTGTAGCCGACCACGTACAGCAGGATCGCGGCGAGCCCCAGCAGCGCCGACAGCACGTTCACCGTGACGGCCAGCACCAGCGTGGCGATCGCGCCCAGGGCCAGCCCGAACGTGAGGGCGCCGCGAGGGCTGACCTCGCCGGTGACCAGCGGCCGGTTTCCGGTGCGCTTCATCTCCGCGTCGATGTCGCGGTCGATGTACATGTTCAGGGCGTTGGCGCTGCCGGCGGCCAGCGAGCCGCCGAAGAGGGTCGCGAGCACGAGCCAGAGCGAGGGGACGCCCCGCTCGGCCAGCATCATCGCCGGCACGGTGGTGACCAGCAGCAGCTCGATGATGCGGGGCTTCGTCAGCGCGACGTACGCCTTCACCGACCGGCGCAGCTTGTGCGATCCCTTGGCCCGGACCAGGAAGAGCTCGCTCTCACCGGTCAGTTCGGGAAAGGCCGCCCTCAGCGCGGGCACCGTCGGGACGTGTGTGGGCGGCGCCACCAGCCCCGAGGGCGGCGCCGGGCGAGGTTCGACAGCAGTCACAGTTCCCTCGATGTTCAGATTCGGTCGTGCGTCACTGTACGCGGGGCCTTCGGCCCTTTCGGACCCGGCACCCCGTAACACTCTGGCAAAGCTCGGCAGAACCTTGCGGTAACCCCAGCTCATCGGCATGCCGAGATCGCTTCCGGAACCACGATCATGGCGGATCATGGCCCGCGTACGACCGGTCATGGCTGTTCGTGCCCGCCGTCCTGTTCAGAACCGGCAGGTCGCGTCCGAAGTCCGAAGCGAGCGACTCCCCGGACACGCGGACACTCCGCTACACCTGTTGAAGTCTGTCCGGACATCAGCGGCCCGAACTGGCCTGCAAGAGTTCACGCACGCGCGCCTGGAACGGCCCGGCTCCCCGGCCCGGGCTAGGCTCGATCTTGAGAAAACCATGTAGGGAAGGATCCAGATCGTCGTGACAGACACCGCGGCAACTAGCGCCACCTTTGAGTGGACCGACCTGGACAAGCGCGCGGTGGACACCGTGCGCCTGCTCGCCGCCGACGCGGTGCAGAAGGTCGGGAACGGTCACCCCGGGACGGCGATGAGCCTCGCCCCCGCGGCGTACACGCTGTACCAGAAGGTCATGAAGCACGACCCGACCGACCCGAACTGGGTGGGCCGCGACCGCTTCGTGCTCTCCGCCGGGCACTCCAGCATCACCCAGTACGTCCAGCTCTTCCTGGCCGGTTACGGCCTGGAGCTGGAAGACCTGAAGGCGCTGCGCACCTGGGGCTCGCTGACCCCCGGTCACCCGGAGTACGGCCACACGGCCGGCGTCGAGATCACCACCGGTCCGCTCGGCCAGGGTCTGGCCTCCGCGGTCGGCATGGCGATGGCCGCCCGTCGTGAGCGTGGCCTGTTCGACCCCGAGGCCGCGCCCGGCACCAGCCCGTTCGACCACCACATCTACGTGATCGCCTCCGACGGTGACCTCCAGGAGGGTGTCACCTCCGAGGCCTCGTCGATCGCCGGTCACCAGGAGCTGGGCAACCTGGTCGTGATCTACGACCAGAACCACATCTCCATCGAGGACGACACCGACATCGCCTTCACCGAAGACGTCGCCAAGCGGTACGAGGCGTACCACTGGCACGTGCAGAAGGTGGACTGGACCGTCACCGGCGAGTACGTCGAAGACGTCCAGCAGCTGGCCGACGCGATCGAGGCGGCCAAGGCCGAGACCTCGAAGCCGTCGATCATCCTGCTCCGCACGATCATCGCCTGGCCGGCCCCGACCAAGCAGGGCACCGGTGCCTCGCACGGCTCGGCCCTCGGCCTGGACGAGATCAAGGCCACGAAGGAACTGCTCGGCTTCCCGGCCGACCAGGACTTCTACGTCGAGCCCGAGGTGTTCAAGCACGTCCGCGGCGCGATCGACCGCGGTCAGGCCCTGAAGGCCGCCTGGCTGGACGGTTTCAAGAAGTGGGAGGCCGCCAACCCCGAGCGCGCCGCCCTGCACGAGCGTCTCGCGGCGGGCCGTCTGCCCGACGGCTGGGAGAGCGCGCTGCCGTCGTTCCCGGCCGGCAAGGACGTCTCCACCCGCAAGGCCTCCGGCGCCGTCCTCGACGCCCTGGCCCCGGTTCTGCCGGAGCTGTGGGGCGGTTCGGCCGACCTGGCCGAGTCGAACAACACCACGATGAAGGGTGAGCCGTCGTTCATCCCGTCGCGGCGTTCCACCAGCACGTGGACCGGTGACCCGTACGGCCGCACGCTGCACTTCGGCATCCGCGAGCACGCGATGGGCTCGATCCTCGCGGGTATCCGGCTGCACGGGAACACCCGCCCCTACGGCGGCACGTTCCTCCAGTTCAGCGACTACATGCGGGGCGCCGTCCGGCTCACCTCGCTGATGGACATCCCGGTCACCTACGTGTGGACCCACGACTCCATCGGCCTGGGCGAGGACGGCCCGACGCACCAGCCGGTCGAGCACCTGGCCGCGCTGCGGGCGATCCCGAACCTGTCGGTGGTCCGCCCGGCCGACGCCAACGAGACCGCGTGGGCCTGGCGTTCGCTGCTGGAGCGCAACTCCGGCCCGGTCGGCCTGATCCTGTCCCGTCAGAACCTGCCCACCTTCGACCGTGAGGCCCCCGGCTTCAACGGCGCCGAGGGCGTGGCGCGCGGTGGGTACATCCTGGCCGAGGCCGACGGCGGCGACCCCAAGGTGATCCTGATGGGCACCGGCTCCGAGGTCCAGCTCGCGGTCGAGGCCCGTGAGGTGCTCCAGGCCGAGGGAATCCCGACCCGGGTCGTCTCGTTGCCGTGCATCGAGTGGTTCAACGAGCAGGACGCCAACTACAAGGCGACCGTGCTGCCCCACACCGTCAAGGCGCGGGTCTCGGTCGAGGCCGGCATCGCCCTCGGCTGGCGCGAGCTGGTCGGTGACAACGGCCGCAGCATCTCGCTGGAGCACTACGGCGCCTCCGCGGACTACAAGCGCATCTTCAAGGAGTTCGGCATCACCACGGACGCCGTGGTCGAGGCCGCCAAGGAGAGCCTGCGCGGCACCGAGTGACTCGCGCGCTCAACCCGAAGCGCGCGTAGCACCTGCACCACCCGGTTCGTCTCCCGGCGTCGACGAGGACGCGGGAGACGGGCCGGTTTCGAGAATGAGCCGTGCGGACGCCGCACGGCACCCGCAACAGGAGGCACATTCGTGAGCAACGCAACCAAAGACCTTGCCGCCAACGGCGTCTCGGTCTGGCTGGACGACCTGTCCCGCGAGCTGCTGGAGAGCGGCGACCTGGCGAAGCTGATCGCCGAGCGCGGCGTGGTCGGCGTCACGACCAACCCGACCATCTTCGCCAACGCGCTGTCCAAGGGCGACCGCTACCAGGACCAGGTGGACGCTCTCGCGAAGAAGAACGCGGACGTCGACCTCGCGGTCTTCGAGATCACCACCGACGACGTGCGTTCGGCGTCCGACGTGTTCAAGCCGCTCTACGACTCGACGAACGGCCAGGACGGCCGGGTCTCGATCGAGGTCGACCCGCGGCTCGCGCGTGACACCGAGGGCACGATCGACAGCGCCAAGAAGCTCTGGGCGACCGTCGACCGCAAGAACGCCATGATCAAGATCCCGGCCAGCGTCGAGGGCCTGCCGGCCATCACCGCCGTGATCGCCGAGGGCATCAGCGTCAACGTCACGCTGATCTTCTCGCTCGAGCGCTACCGCGCCGTCATCGACGCCTACCTGGCCGGCCTGGAGCAGGCCAAGGCCAAGGGCATCGACCTGTCCACGATCCGCTCCGTCGCCTCGTTCTTCGTGTCGCGTGTCGACACCGAGATCGACAAGCGCCTGGTCAAGATCGGCACCGACGAGGCCCTGGCGCTGAAGAGCAAGGCCGGTCTGGCCAACGCCCAGCTCGCCTACCAGGCCTTCGAGGAGTCCGTGGCGACCGCCCGCTGGCAGGAGCTGGCCGCGGCCGGCGCGCACGTGCAGCGTCCGCTGTGGGCCTCGACCGGAGTCAAGGACCCGTCGCTGCCCGACACCCTCTACGTGACCGAGCTGGTCGCGAAGAACACGGTCAACACCATGCCGGGGGCCACCCTGGAGGCCACCTTCGACCACGGTGTGATCACGGGTGACACGGTGACCGGCTCCTACGCCAAGGCCACCGAGACGATGAACGCCCTGGCCGCCGTCGGCGTCGACTACAACGACGTCGTCAACCTGCTCGAGGTCGAGGGCCTGGACAAGTTCGAGAAGAGCTGGGCCGAGCTCCTGGGCTCGGTGACCGACGAGCTGGAGCGCGCCAAGGCGCGGGTCGCGGAGTGAGCGAGGCCGACGTCTGGCCCGCCGACGACGTGGCCGCCGACGTGACCGTCACCCCCGCCGGTGCCGACGCGCTGAAGGCACTGGAGAAGCACCTGTCCACGCTGGTCGCCGACAAGGTGGCCTCGCGGATCGCGGGCAAGGACGCCACCCTCTGGGGTGACGCCGCCGTGTCCGAGGCCTCCGTCCGCCTGGGCTGGGTCGGCCTGGCCGACACCTCCCGGCCGCTGGTCGAGCCGATCGAGGCGCTGCGGGCCGAGCTGCTCGCCGAGGGCGTCGACCGGGTCGTGCTGTGCGGCATGGGCGGTTCGTCGCTGGCCCCCGAGGTGATCACCAAGACGGCCGGGGTCGACCTGGTCGTGCTGGACACCACCGATCCGGGCCAGGTGCGCAGCGCGCTGGTCGAGCTGGAGCGCACGGTCATCGTGGTCTCCAGCAAGTCCGGCGGCACGGTCGAGACCGACAGCCAGCGCCGCGTTTTCGAGGCTGCCTTCACCGCCGCCGGGATCGACGCCAAGCGCCGCATCGTCGTCGTCACCGACCCGGGCTCGCCGCTGGAGAAGGCCTCGAACGAGGCCGGCTACCGCGCCGTGTTCAGCGCCGACCCGACGATCGGCGGCCGCTACTCGGCGCTGACCGCGTTCGGCCTGGTGCCGTCCGGTCTGGCCGGTGTCGACGTGGGCGCCCTGCTCGACGAGGCGGCCGCGGTCAGCGACCAGCTCGCCGAGGACGTCGAGGCGAACCCGGGCCTGGTGCTCGGTGCGGTCCTCGGTGGCTCGCCCACGCCGGGCTCGAACGGTTTCCGCGACAAGGTGGTGTTCGCCGACTACGGCTCGGGCATCAACGGTTTCGGTGACTGGGCCGAGCAGCTGATCGCCGAGAGCACCGGCAAGGAGGGCACCGGCCTGCTGCCGGTGGTCGCCTCGCCGCAGGCGCCGGACGTCACCGCCCCCGCGGACGACACGGTCGTGGTGCGTCTGGCCCCGATCGGTTCCGACGCCACCACGGCGCCCACCGCCTCGGACGCCCCGGCGGCCGTCACGGTGAACGGGCCGCTGGGTGCGCAGTTCCTGCTCTGGGAGTACGCCACCGCGGTGGCCGGGCGCCTGATCGGGATCAACCCGTTCGACCAGCCCGACGTGGAGAGCGCGAAGGCCGCCGCCCGTGGCCTGCTCGACGCCACGCCGGAGCCGGAGCCGGCCGACGCCGTCGACGGCGGCATCGAGATCCGGGCCACCCCGGGTCTGCTCAACGGTGCCACCACCGTCGAGGCCGCCGTGGACGCCCTGCTCGCACAGCTGCCGGGCCGGGGCTACCTGGCCGTGATGGCATACCTCGACCGGCTCGCCGAGAGCGAGCTGGAGGGTGTGCGCGACCCGCTGGCCAAGCGCACGGGCCGGCCCGTCACCTTCGGGTGGGGGCCGCGGTTCCTGCACTCCACCGGTCAGTTCCACAAGGGTGGCGCCCCGGTCGGGGTCTACCTCCAGATCACCGCGGACTCCGCGAAGGACCTGGAGATCCCGGACCGGCCGTTCACCTTCGGCAAGCTGATCGGGGCCCAGGCCGCCGGTGACGCCACGGTGCTGGCCCAGCACGACCGGCCGGTGCTGCGTCTGCACCTGGCCGACCGGGAGGCCGGTCTGGCCGAGCTGATCCGGGTGCTGAGCCGCTAGCAGTACGTGTTCGAGGGGTGGGTCTGCTGATACGGGGAACAGCAGGCCCACCCTTCGCGTACGGATGACGGGAATGACCAAGGTCCCGCCGGACTTGGTTCCACATGCGTGGGCATGTCACGAGCTCCTCGACGTCCACCATTTTTCGATTGAAAGCTCTGAGAGGAACAACGGTGAGCCCGACCCGGGTGAGTGCCAGCGAGAACCCGCTGCGCGACGACCGTGACCGCAGGCTGCCCAGAATCGCCGGCCCCAGTGGCCTCGTGATGTTCGGGGTCACCGGCGACCTGGCCCGCAAGAAGCTGATGCCGGCCATCTACGACCTGTTCAACCGGGGCCTGCTGCCGCCCGGTTTCTCCCTGGTCGGCTACGGCCGCCGGGACTGGTCGGACGCCGACTTCGCCGAGCAGGTCCGGGCGTCCGTGAGCCGGTACGCGCGGACCCCGTTCCGCACCGAGGTGTGGGACCAGCTGGCCGAGGGCCTGCGGTTCGTGCAGGGCAACTTCGACGACGACGCGGGGTTCGACCGGCTGGCCGAGGTGCTGGCCGAGCTCGACACCACACGCGGCATCGGCGGCAACTACGGTTTCTACCTGTCCATCCCGCCGGGCGCGTTCCCGGTGGTGACCAAGCAGCTGGCGCGTTCGGGCCTGTCCGAGCAGGACGGTGATTCCTGGCGCCGGGTGGTGATCGAGAAGCCGTTCGGCCACGACCTGGACTCGGCGCGTGAGCTGAACGAGGTCGTGGAGTCGGTGTTCCCGCCCGACTCGGTGTTCCGGATCGACCACTACCTGGGCAAGGAGACGGTCCAGAACCTGCTGGCGCTGCGGTTCGCGAACCAGCTGTGGGAACCGATCTGGAACGCCCACTACGTGGACCACGTGCAGATCACGATGGCGGAAGACATCGGGATCGGCGGCCGGGCCGGGTACTACGACGGCATCGGCGCGGCGCGTGACGTGATCCAGAACCACCTGCTCCAGCTGCTCGCGCTGACCGCGATGGAGGAGCCGATCTCGTTCGACGCCAAGGATCTGCGGGCCGAGAAGGAGAAGGTGCTCTCCGCCGTGCGGGTTCCCGCCGACCTGGACTCCGCCGCCGCGCGGGGCCAGTACTCGAAGGGCTACCAGGGCAACGAGGCGGTCATCGGCTTCCTCGAGGAGGACGGCATCGCGCCGGACTCGATCACCGAGACCTTCGCCGCCATCCGCGTCGACATCGATACCCGCCGCTGGGCCGGGGTGCCGTTCTACCTGCGGGCCGGCAAGCGCCTGGGCCGCCGCGTCACCGAGATCGCGGTGGTGTTCAAGCGGGCGCCGTTCCTGCCGTTCGACAACACCGCCACCGGCGAGCTGGGCCAGAACGCCATCGTCATCCGGGTTCAGCCGGACGAGGGCGTGACCATCCGCTTCGGGTCCAAGGTGCCCGGCACGGCGATGGAGGTCCGCGACGTCAACATGGACTTCAGCTACGGCGAGTCGTTCACCGAGTCCTCCCCCGAGGCCTACGAGCGGCTGATCCTCGACGTCCTGCTCGGTGACCCGCCGCTGTTCCCCCGGCACGAGGAGGTCGAGCTCTCCTGGAAGATCCTCGACCCCTTCACCAAGCACTGGGAGACGACCGGCAAGCAGCCCGAGGCCTACTACCCCGGCCAGTGGGGCCCGGCCTCGGCCCACGACATGCTGGCCCGCGACGGACGTAGCTGGAGGGTCCCGTGATCGTCGACCTGCCGAACACCACCACCAACGAGGTCAGCAAGCGCCTCGTCGAGGCCCGCGGCGAGAGCGGAGCGGTGGCCCAGGGCCGGGTGCTCACGCTGATCCTCGTGGCCGACGAGGCCAACGCCGACGACGCCATCGGCACCGCGAACGACGCCAGCCGGGAGCACCCCTCCCGCGTGCTGGTGATCGTGCGCGGCGCCACCGAGGGCGACTCCCGGCTGGACGCGCAGATCCGGGTCGGCGGTGACGCCGGTGCCGCCGAGGTGGTGGTGCTGCGCCTGTTCGGCGAGCTGGCCAACCACGGCTCGGCCCTGGTGACGCCGCTGCTGCTGCCCGACGCGCCGGTCGTGGTCTGGTGGGCCGGCGAGCCCCCGGCCGACCCGGTGACCGAGCGGATCGGCACGATGGCCACCCGCCGCATCGTCGACAGCTCCAAGGCCGCTGACCCGGTGGCCGCGCTGTACCAGCTGGCCTCGGTGGCCGCCCCCGGCACCACCGACCTGTCGTGGAGCCGGCTCACCCGCTGGCGGGCGCTGCTCGCGGCGGCGCTGGACCAGCCGCCGTACGAGGAGGTCACCTCGGCCACGGTGAAGGGTGCCGCGGACAAGCCGAGCGTGGAGCTGATGGCCGCCTGGCTGGCCTACGCCCTGGACTGCCCGGTGACGATCGAGCACACCGAGCCGGGCACCGGCATGGTCGGCGTCACGCTGACCCGCGCCTCCGGCGACATCTCGATCGTGCGGGAAGACGGCACGGTGGCCACGATGACCCAGCCCGGTCAGCCGGAGCGCCGGGTCGCGCTGCACCGCCGCACCGACGTGGACTGCCTGACCGAGGAGCTGCGGCGCCTGGAGGAGGACGAGCTGTTCGCGGACGTCCTGGCCCAGGGCATGCCGAAGCTGCGCGAGGGGGCTTCCGCATGAGTGAGCCGGAGAAGATCGTCCTGGCCGACGGTGAGCAGCTGGCCGCCGCCGCGGCGGCCCGGCTGATCACCGTGCTCGTCGACGCGCAGGCCGCCCGCGGCCACGCGCACGCCGTGCTCACCGGCGGCTCGAACGGCGGGGCGCTGCTCAAGGCCGTCGCGGCCTCCCCCGCCCGGGACGCCGTGGACTGGGCCCGGGTGGACCTGTGGTGGGGCGACGAGCGTTTCCTGCCGGCCGGTGACCCGGAGCGCAACGAGACGCAGGCGCGCGAGTACCTGCTCGACGCCCTGCCCCTGGAGCCGGGGAGGGTGCACGTGATGGCGCCCTCCGACGGCGAGTTCGGTGACGACGTGGACGCCGCCGCGGCCGCCTACGCCGCGGAGCTGGCCGGTTTCGGTTCCGCCGTGCCGGCTTTCGACGTGCTGATGCTGGGCGTCGGCCCGGACGGGCACGTCGCGTCGCTGTTCCCCGGGCACCCGGGCTACGCGGTGACGGAGGGCACGGCGATCGCCGTGCGCGAGTCGCCGAAGCCTCCGCCGGTGCGCATCTCCCTGACCCTCGGCGCCATCGGTGCCGCGCGTCAGGTGTGGCTGCTGGCCGGTGGGGCGGGCAAGGCGGACGCCGTGGCCGGGGCCCTGGGTGACCAGGACCTGCCCGCCGGTGCGGTGCGCGGCACCGAGCGCACGCTGTGGCTGCTCGACGAGGCGGCCGCCTCGAAGCTGTAACCGCTTGCGAACAAGGGACGGCGCCAGGCTCTGAGAGCCTGGCGCCGTCCCTTTGGCGTCCCCATCCGCCTGACCACCCGGGTGACCATCCAGCGGTCGGTGACCCGGGTGCCGTCCCGGCGGCCGGGCACGTACAGTCCGTGCCTGATGAGCATCCTTTTCCTCCCCTTCGACCGCACCGACGTGCCTGGCCCGGTCCGGGAGCTGGTACCGGCCGCGACGCTGGAGCGCTGGTGCGGCGCCGACCGCTCGGCGTCCCGGCCCCGGCTCGTGGTCGCGACCGCCGGCCACACCGACACCGGCACCGGTGGCACCTGGACGGCAGTCGCCCTGGTCACCGCGCGCCCGCACACCGCGTCCGTGAAGATCGTGGGGGCGGCCGGGGAGCCCACCGCGATCGACGCCGTGATCGAGGCGATCGCCGCCGACGCCGTCGAATCCGGTGCGGTGCAGCTGAAATGGGAGGGTGAGCCGGCCGGTTCGGCCCACGGCTTCGTGCCGATGAGCCCGCCACTGCCGTCCGGCCCGGGCACCGGCACGCAGGCTACCGGGCTGGTGCGCTGGCTGGTACCCGACGTCACGCTGCACCCGACGCCGTACTACGCGCAGACCACCCTGGTCTCCTGCGGCGCTGTCACCGCGCTGTCGGCGGCGGCCGCGGTCACCGGCGACGACCTGACCCTCGACGCCGACGGCGAGGTCGCCTTCTGGCAGGAGGCCACCAATCATCCGGCCTGCGAGCCGGTCGGTCTCGGGGTCGCGCTCGCCCGACGCCACCCCGAGCTGGCCGTCACCGTCGCCCTGGACACCGACCGGCCGGTGATCCTGGAACACCTGGACGGGCAGGAGCGGGACTGGCGTGCCGCCCTCCAGCGCGAGTCCCGGCGGGCGGCAGCCGATCTCGGAATCCCGGTCGAGGCGGAACGGCTGCGGCTGCCCGATCTCGCCGGGGCCGTGCGGGCCGGGACGGGCGCCCTGCTCCTGATCGACCTCACCCTGATGCGCGGCCTGCCGTTCCCGCACTGGGTGCGCTGCACCGGCACGGCCGGCGACACCGTGGTGCTCGACGACCCGTCCGTCGATCCGGCCCTCGGGGAGAGCTGGGTGGACGGCCATCTGCTCCCGGTCGGTGTCGCCGACCTGGACGCGATGGCCGCGTTCGGGGCCGGGGGCTATCGCGGGGCGGTGCTCGTCCGGCGCAGGTCGAACAGCTGACAACGAAGGACGACGCCGGGCCGTGACGGTTCTCGTCGTCCTTCGTTCGCCCCCGCCGGCGACAAGAACTGGCCCGAACGGACGACACCCGCACCGACCACTCAGCCCGAAAATGCTCCCGGGGAGTGGATTCCCCCGCCGATCACGAAATCTCGTGGACACAATGGGGACTCACGGTGAAGTGGGGGCGTTCATGCCTGATCACGGTTCCAGTCGTCCGCGGCGCGGGGCGCCGATCCTCGCCATGGCGGCGGCGGTGCTGGCCGCCACCCTGGCCTCCGCGCTGCTCGGTCCGGCCGCGAACGCCGCGGACAACGCCACCGACGTGCCGCTGCACCCGGCCCCGCAGGTGAACCTGAGCATGCTGGGCGGCTCGGACAGGGGCTACGCGGTGCAGATGGAGAAGCCGATCCCGGGCCGCTGGGGCGTGTACACGGGTGGGCCGGGCGACCGGCTGACCGAGCGGACGGTCGCCGTGCCGCAGGACCGGCCCTGGGACGCCACCTATCTCGGTGTGGTGGGTCAGCAGCTCGGCTACGTGGTCGACTTCCCCGGCACCGTGACCCGTTACGAGATGCACCGGCTGAACGTGCTCACCGGCAACGACACGGCGCTCGGCACGGTGACCACCCGGCCGGTGGCCTTCACCGCGGACAGCTGGCTCAGTTTCAGCGACGGCTGGCTGGTGTCGACCCGGTTCGCCGACGGCACGGCGACCCGGGTGGCCGAGACCGGCACGATGTGGCACGTGGAGCTCACCACCAACGGCATGCTGATCGAGACGACGAACGACGCGCGCAGCGAATGGTACCTGGATCTGGTCGATTTCGACTCCGGCACCCGCAGGCGCGTGGCCACCGAGGCGCAGATCTACCAGTTCAGCGTCTCCCCCACCACGATGGTCTGGACGGCGAACCCCGAGGTGGGCAAGCCTCAGGTGGTGAAGGTGCAGGACCGTTCGTCCGGGCAGCTGTTCACCTACCTGGAGACCGACGACTACGCCGACGCCACGCCCAAGGTGGCCGGTGACCACGGCGCGGCCTACGTCGTCCCTCGGGTGGACTCCTGGAAGCTGCGCACCGTCACCCCCTCCGGGGTGGTGAGCACGGTCGACCTGCCGGATTACGCGGAGGGACTGGCCGCGGACGGCCCGCGGTGGCTGCTCGGCGTTCGCGGCCGCACCGGGGACGCCGGGGTCTGGGCGGTGCGCGACGGCGCGGCCGCCCAGGTGGCCACGGTGGCGGCACCGGACACCGGCGTCACCGGGATCTCGTTCGCCGCCGGGCGGATCTACTACGCCGACAACGCCACCTACGACGACGGCACCACCCCGCTCGACCTGAGTGCCCCGATGTCGGTCTGGTCGCGGCCGGTGACCGGCCTGGGCGCACCGGTGCTGGGTGACGAGACCGAGCTGGAGCAGCGCAGTGCGCACCTGCTCGGCGACTCGTCCCTGAGCATGTCGTTCTCGGCCGGCCGCGGCGTGGTCAGCGGTGTGGTCACCGGATCGCAGTTCACCTGGCGGCTTCTCGACCGCGGCAGGACCACGGCCACCGTGCGGCAGCCGTTCTCGTTCCAGCCCACCGGGGAGTACGACACCCGCTACCCGAACGTCTCCGGCCCTTACCTGGTGGCGGCCGGTCACGTCTACGATCCGGGCGGCAAGCTGCTGTACTCCCGGCCCGGGGCGGCGTCCGGCGAGATCGGCTACCACGACGGCAACGACGACCTGTACGGGCCCCGGCTGATCTACACCCGCGACGCGAAGAAGTCCGGTTACCAGGACATCTGGCTGCGCGACCTGGACCGGCCGAAGTCCGCGAGCAACCCGGGCCGGCTGGGCAGCGTCAAGGTGAGCTCACCGAAGGTGGCGATCTGGGGCAACACCGTGGCCTGGCAGTCCGGCTCGCGCGAGATCAGCCTGCGCACTCTGTCGTCCACCAAGGTCCGCAAGGTGAGGATCACCGGGCCGCTGGTCGAACTGACGCTGGGTGAGGGGGTTCTGGCCTGGAACGCGAACGCCAAGACCTACGCCCTGAGCACGGTCAGCTCCACCTCCGTTCCGTGGGCCCTGGCCGCGGCCGGCCGCACGATCCGGGTGGACGACCACTACCTGGCCCGCCGGGTCAGCACCGGCGCCGTCGTGGTGTACCGGATGTACACCGGCGACTACCACCCCCGGCTCATCGGTACCTTCGCGCCGGCCGGGTTCACCCCCAACGGCGACGGCCGGGCCGACACCTGGAACCCCCAGTTCGACCTGTCCAAACCGGTGGACGACGTGCAGCTCGTCGTCCGCAGCACCAAGACGGGTTCGGTGCTGCGCACCCTGACCGGAACCGGGCCGGACGGCAGCATCCGGGACCTGGCGTTCGACGGCCGCAACGGCAGCGGTAAGCCGCTGGCCAACGGCACCTACAGCTGGCAGCTCACGGCCTCGGCGAAGGACGGGGAGGGCGCGGTGATCGGGATCCGTGGTGAGAAGAAGGTGACGGGGACGGTGAAGATCGGCAAGGTCGGTTCCTGACCTCCTGCACGACAGCTCTTTTCAGCGTTCCGCCCGGCGCACCGGTTCGCCGGGCCGGTTTCCGGCCGCGCGTGCTGCTGGAGGCCGACGACGCGTCCACCGTGCGCGACTACGTGGCGGCCGGGCTGGGCATCGCGATCCTGCCGGCCGACGGCTCGGCCGACCCGCGCATCGCCACCGTGCCGATCGACGACGAGGGGGCGGTACGCCAGATGGGGCTCACCTGGTACTCCGGGGCCAGCCTCAGCGCCACCGCCCGCGACTTCGCCGAGCACACCCGGCAGCTCAACCGGCGCTACCCGGGCTGGGCCGACCTGGTCTGAACCGGCCCGGCCGGTAAAGTTCAAGAACCGCGCCCGGCCGGCCGATCCACCGGACATGCCGCCCGCGACCGACCTCCCCGGCGACGCCCTCGCCGTCGCCCGCATGGCCTCCGGGATCCTGCATCTCGACGACTCCTCGGCCGCCCTCGACGCCGCGGGAAACCTGCTGCACAAGGCCATCGCCCATCTGGAGGACGACGACGAGCCCGGCGCGCGCACGTTCGTCGCCCGCGCTCTCCAGTTGCCCTACGACGAGCACGAGGACATCCGCCCCGCCCTGGACTGGCTCCAGCTGGAGATGTCGAACCGGCTCACCGAGGAGGTCGAGCTGGCCGCCGAGGGCGACTCGCGCTGGCTGGAGCGGGTCGGCACGCTGCTGTCCGAGGTCTCCGGCCCGGCCGCGGCGGTGGTGCGCAGCTCGCTCCACGACGTCCGTTCCGACTTCTCGTTCCCGCACCGCGAGGAACGGCGGCTGGCCCGGCTGATCGAAGGGCAGCCGCACGCCGGTGAACCGCTCGCCGAGATCGAAGGCGCGGACGAGCTGGCCGAGGCGGTGGTCGAGGTGCTGCGGGCACTCAGCCGGCAGGCCGAGCTACTCGCCCGCGACCTGCGCCCGGTGCCACTGCACCCCTGAGCCGCCCACTCGCCCGCCCCCTGACCCGCTGCTGACCTGCCCACTGATCTGCCCACCCGTCAGGCCTGCACACCGGTGTCCCGTTCGCCGGGCCGGATCCCGGCCGCGCGCGGATCGGGCCGGGACCATAATGAGGCGGCGACAACGGGCCCGAACGGTCAAGAACGGCATTCAGCGGCCGATGTCCTCAGCAGGTGGACCAGTGGAAGGGCACGGGGTGATGGAGGCGGACCGGCCCCGCGACGACCTCGCGCCACGCACCGGGCTGGCCGCCGAGCTCGCGGCGCTCGACGAGGTGGTCGGCTTCGATCCCGGCCGCGCCCTGCTGACCGCGCAGCAGCTCCAGGCCCGGGCCGAGGCGCTGGGCGATCACGACGCCACCGTCAGCGCGCTGCTCTGGCAGGCGGAGGGGCACCAGCGCAACGGCGATCCGGCTCGTTCGGCGTCCATCGTCAATCACGTGCGCGACGACCTCACCCCGCTGAACCCCGAGCACATGGTGCGCGCGGCCTGGCTGATGTCGCGGGTGCACACCGATCTGGGCGACCGGCCGACGGCGCTGGAGATGGTGATGGACGCCGTCACCGCGTTCACCGACGACGTGCCGCGCCGCCTGCGCACCCGGGTGCTGATCAAGGTCGGCGACCTGCTCGACGAGCTCGGCGCGCACGAGGACTCGCTGATCTGGTACGGCAGGGCCGAGGAGATGGCGGCCGGTGACGGGCGCATGCACATGCTGGTGGTCAACAACCGGGCCTACGGGGCGCTGGAGGCCGGCGCCGCCGAGGAGGCCCTGGCCCAGGCCCGGCTGCTGATGGCGCTGAGCACCCGTTACCAGCGTCCGCTGAACGCCGACGCGCTCGACACGGTGGCCCGCATCCACCTGCTGCGCCGCGACCCGGAGGCCGCCGTCCTCACCGCCCGGCAGGCCGTGGACGCCGCGCAGCAGATGGAGACCAAGGTCGCCGACGCGCTGCCGGAGTACCTGCTCACCCTGGCCACCGCGCAGCGCGAGCTGGGCAGCACCGAGGTCGCCGCCGCCACCCTGGAACGTGCCCGGTCGCTGTGCGGCGAGGACTTCGCCCACACCAAGGCCCGCATCCTGGAGGAGGAGGCCGAGGTGCAGGCCGCGCTGGGCGACTACAAGGCGGCGTTCGAGACGCACAAGGCGTTCCACGCGGCCGTCCAGAAGCAGCTGTCGCAGCAGCGGGAGGCACAGGCCAGGGCGCGGCAGACGATCTACGAGACGATCACCGCGCGGGAGGAGGCGGCCCGCTACCGCGAGGAGGCCCGCCGCGATCCGCTGACCGGCCTGCGCAACCGGCTGTTCGTGGAGGAGCGGCTGCCCGGCCTGCTGGAGGACTGGCGGCCCGGCGCCGGTGTGCTCAGCGTGGCGCTGCTCGACCTGGACCACTTCAAGTCGGTCAACGACACGTTCTCGCACGAGGTCGGCGACGAGGTGCTGCGCATCGTCGCACGGCTGCTGGAGGCCGCCGCGCAGATGCCCGGTCCGGGCTCGTTCGCGGCCCGGCTGGGCGGCGAGGAACTGCTGCTGATCCTGCTCACCGACGACCGGGAGAGTGCCCACCGGGTGGTCGACGGCCTGCGCACGTCGGTCGAGCAGTACGCATGGACGACGATCACACCGGGACGCATCGTCACGCTGAGCGGTGGTCTGGCGTGCGCCGTGCCCGGCGACACCCGGTCCAGCCTGATGGCCCGCGCCGACTCCCAGCTCTACGCCGCGAAATCGGCCGGGCGCAACCGGATCTGCACCGACTGAGAGCTCCTCCGGCGAAGCCGCCGCGAGCCCGGCGATCGGCCGGACCGGTTCACACCGATGAGTTCGGGCGCCGGCCGCGGTCGGAATCGGTATGACCACGACACGATCGGCAACGCCACCGGTGGTTCCCCGGCACGAGTGGCAGCGGAATCTCGACGACCTGCTGGTCGAGGAGAAGCGGCTGACCCGGGCGCTCGACGCCCTGGCCGCCCGGCGCCGTCGCCTGCCGATGGTGGCGATGGGCGACTACACGTTCGCCGGGCCGGACGGCCCGCTCACGCTGGACGACCTGTTCCAGGGGCGCGGCCAGCTGATCGTGTACCAGTTCATGAACACCGGGCCGGACTCGTTGTGCCCCGGCTGCGTCACGATGATGGACAACGTGCCGCACCTGGATCACCTGAACCGGCGTGACATCAGCTGGCACATGGTGTCGAACATCCCGATCGAGCGGCTCACCGGGCTGGCCGCACGGTTCGGCTGGCTGTTCCCCTACGCCTCCAGCGCGGGCACCACGTTCAGCGCCGACTGCGGCGCGGGAGACGGTTTCGGCCTCAGCGCGTTCCTGCGCACGCCCGGCGGCGTGCACCAGACCTACTTCACCACCAGCCGGGGCGCCGACCGGTTCCGGTTCGACTTCAGCATGATGGACATCGCCCCCTTCGGGCGCGGCGAGACCTGGGAGGACTCCCCCGAGGGCTGGCCGCAGACCCCGCCCTACGAGTGGTGGCGGCCCCGGGACGAGTGAGCCGGCCGCGCCCGCACCGGAGGGGATGCGGGCGCGGCCTCTCAGGCCTCGGCCAGTTTCACCCCGGCCGCGCGGATCGCCTCCGCGTCAGCCGGGGCCAGCGCCGAATCAGTGACGACGAGAGACAGGTCGCCCAGCTCGCAGACCCGGTACATGCCGAACCGGCCGTACTTGGAACTGCCTGCCACCAGCACCGATTCGGTGGCGGCGGCCATCGCGGCGTGCTTCACGGCCACCTTGTCGGGGTAGGGGGTGGTCACCCCGCGGCGCAGGTCCCACGAGCTGCTGGAGATGAACGCCACGTCGAGGGCGATGCGCTCCAGCACCGCGGTGGCGAGCACCCCCACGCTGGAACGGTTCTGCCGGTCCACCGCACCGCCCACGTGGATCACCTCGATGTCGGCCTCGGAGACGAGCAGATCGTCGACGATCGCGAAATCGTTGGTGACGACGGTCATCCCCCGCAGCTCGACCAGGTGCGGCACCAGCTGGGCGATGGTGGTGCCGGCGTCGAGGTACACGGTCATCTGCTCGGTGAGCACCTCGGTGGCGGCCCGCGCCGCCATGGCCGCCTTCTCGGCCGGCTCCACCATCGACTTGTCGAGCCGCGACGCCTCGGCGGCCAGGTGCCGGCTGCCCGGTGCCCCGGCGATGCGCACACCGCCGGGCACCGGCACGACCCGGCCCTCCCGCTCGAGGGTGGCGATGTCGCGGCGCACCGTCATGTGCGACACCTCGAGCAGGTCGGTGAGCTGGTGCACCGACAGCACCCGCTCGCGCTGTAGGTGTTTCAGCAGCAACTCGCGACGCTGATCCGGGATCAGCGGGGTGTCCGTGGTTTCCTCACTCATCTCAATGGGTCAGTTGATCAGATGATCGCGTCGAGCACCAGAACACCGACCAGACCGATGAGCGACTGGATGCTGAGGAACAGCGTCCAGGTGCGGAAGGTCTGCTTCACCGACAGCTGGTAGAACTCCTTGAACAGCCAGAACCCGGAGTCGTTGACGTGCGACAGCATCACCGAGCCGGAGGCCGTGGCCAGCACCAGGAGTTCCGGCGACAGGGTCGGGTCGGCGGCCAGCAGCGGCGCCACGATGCCGGTGGCGGCGGTGGTCGCGACCGTGGCCGAGCCCAGGCAGATCCGCAGCAGGGCGGCGACCAGCCAGGCCAGCGCGACGGCCGGGATCGACCAGTTGCCGGCGTGGTCGGCGATGATCGCGTCCACCCCGGTGGCCGTGAACATCTGCTTCAGCGCGCCACCCGCACCCAGGATCAGGATGATCGGGCCGACGGCGCTCAGGCCCTTGCCCGACATCTTGTTCAGCTGGGCGGTGGAGTAACCGCTGCGCAGGCCGAGGGCGAAGAACGCGAACACGACGGCGATCAGCAGCGAGATGATCGAGTCGTTCAGGGCCTCGAACACGTTGTAGGGCGCGGTGCCCTCCGCGGTGTTCGCCGTCCCCACGGTGCCGATGAGCATGAGCACGGGCGGCAGCAGCACCGAGATCAGGCTCAGCGCCAGCGAGACCGGCCGGCCGGAACGCTCCGGCTCCACGTCGGTGACCGGCGCCGGGCCGGCGTCCAGGTCGGGGGCCGGGCCGAACCAGCGCTTAGCGAACCGGGTGAACAGCGGGCCGCAGACGATCGCCGTGGGCACCGCGATGATCAGGCCGTAGGCGATGGTCAGGCCGGTGTTGGCGCCGTACGCGCTGACCGCGGCGGTGGGTGAGGGGTGCGGGGGCAGCAGGCCGTGCGACACGTACAGACCGGCCGCCAGCGGCAGGCCGACCCACAGCAGGTGCACGTTGCGGCGGCGGGCCACGGTGTACACCAGCGGCGCGAGCATCACGAAGCTGACGTCGAAAAGGTGCGGCAGGCCGATGATCACGGCCGCCACGCAGATCAGCGACGGAATCCAGGCGACCGGGCGCTGACCGAGGAACGAGTCCACGATCTTGTCGGCGCCGCCGGAGCCGAGCAGCAGGCTGCCCAGCACCACACCCAGGCCGATGGTCGGCGCGGTGCCACCCAGGATCGAGCCCACGCCGTCCTTGAAGGCATCGATGACCTCGCCGGGGGTGAGCCCGTTGACCAGGCCGAGCCCGATCGCCGTGATCGACAGCGCGAGGAACGGGTTGAGCTTCAGCCGGGTGATCATCAGGATCAGCACGACCACGGCGGCGAATGCCCAGATCAGCGAGACCACTTCGGCGCTCATGCGCGCAGGCCGTTCGTCCAGGCGTCCACCAGGCCGGCGTCGGCGTCGGCCAGGTCGGCGAAGGTGACCAGCTCGCCGGCCTTCACGTCGCGGGCCAGGGTGGCGTGCGCGGCCAGGTAGAACGGCGCGGTGTCGTCCGGGGCGTCCTCGATCGCCAGCATGACCGGGTCCACACCGTCGATCTCGTGGTGGTGCCCGCCCATCGTCAGCACGGTGCCGGCGGGCAGGTCGGTGCGGGCGCGCCCGGCCATCACGGCGTTCTGGCGCGGGTTCTCGACGCCCGAGCCGACCCCGAGGCGCACGGCCGACAGCAGCGAGATCGCGGTCTCCACACCCATCACGTGGTAGGGCAGGTACAGGCAGGCGTACTTGCCGTCCTTGCTCACCACGTGGCCCTTGCCCTCGAGCAGCTTCCAGGTCCCGGCGTCGCCGGTGCGCACCACGGCGAACACGCCGCCCGCGAAGCTGGCCTCGTCGGGACGCCGGAGCACGGTGAACACGTCCACCACGCCGGGCTTTCCGAGGATTCCGCCGTCCTCACGCAGGCTGTAGACGTCGGCGAGCTCACTGATCCGGGTGAGCGGGTAGTGCAGCGGCTCGACGTCGGGCACGAAACCGCCGTGCGTGGTGACGACGGACATCTCGCACGGGTCGGCGGCCGCGCGCAGCTTCAGGCTCTTCACCGTCTCGGCGCGCTTCAGCAGGGTCTGGCCGATGTCGTCGCCGAGCGTCATCAGGCCCGGCAGGTCACCCGCGGGCACGGTGGTGTCGAGGTAGCGGATCTCGTCGCCGTCCAGCACCACGTCGTACTCGCCGGACTTGCCGACGGCCACGATCTCCAGGCCGAGCGTGCGCACCCAGCTGATCAGGGCCAGCAGGTTCGCGGGCTGGTCGCCGTCCGCCGGGGTGTAGACCACGTCGTGCGCGGCGGCGACGCGGGCCAGCTCGACGCCGGTGACCGAGTCGACCTCCTTGCTGACCATGGCGACGTGACGGCCGGCGGTCAGGGCGGCACGGGCCATCCGGTAACCGTGGGCCGGGCTGCCGGTGCCCTCGACCAGGATGTCGAACCGTTCCGGGTCGAGCAGGTCCGCGCCGGGCACGATGGCGATCTTCCGCGCGTCCGTCCGGGTGAGTTCGTCGGCGGTACGGCAGATCACCAGGTCGTCCGCGTCGTAACCGAGCTCTAGGCAGAGCGCGTGGACCTTCTCCGGGTCCACGTCGCAGAGCACGGAGGGGTGTAGGGCGTCGATCAGCAGCGTCTGGGCGAGGAGGGTACGACCGAATCCGCCACCGGCCCCGGAGAGGGCGTAGCGGACGACTGCCGGACCGTGCTGTGAGAGCAGCAACCCGAGGTTCATGGTGTTCCTAACCAGAAGATCGTTCGGGCCGCCGAGGGTGAGACCTCGACGGTGAGGTGTTGCCCGAAGCTAACCACGATTCACATCAGCGTCAACTGGTGTAACTTCGTTTCACACATCCTCTCATCGACTTCTTGGAGGGACGCGTGCTCGGCGCCATTGCCGATGACTTCACCGGCGCGACCGACCTGGCGATGACGCTGGTCGCCCGCGGTTTCCGCACCGTGGTGTCGATCGGCGTCCCCGGTCACGAGCGGATCTCCGCCCTGGCTGCTCCTGACGGGCAGACCGGCGCGGGGGCCGACGCGGTGGTCATCGCCCTGAAGACCCGCACCATCGAACCCTCGGCAGCCGTGGCCGCGAGCCGCAACGCTCTGCGTGGGTTGCGCCAGATGGGTGCGACGAGGGTCTACGACAAGTACTGCTCGACGTTCGACTCGACGCCGCGCGGCAATATCGGCCCGGTCCTCGACGCCCTGGCGGCTGATCTGGAAACGACGATCACGGTCGTCGTCCCCGCGTTCCCGGACGCGGGGCGCACCGTGGTCGACGGGCAGCTGTTCGTGCACGGCACGCCGCTGGCCGAGAGCCCGATGCGGCATCATCCGCTCACGCCGATGACCGATTCCGACGTGCCGCGGCTGTTGTCGGCGCAGAGCACGGCTGCGGTGTCGCTGATTCCGCTGGAGACGGTGCGGGCGGGGGTGACCGCGGTGCGGGCGGCGCTGGAGGCGGCCGGGGCTGGTCCGGGTGCCAGGGCTGGTTCTGCTGCGGGTTCGGGTTCAGGGGCGGGTGCGGGTCTGCGGGCCTTCGTGGTTGATGCCGAGACCGAACACGACCTCGCCGTCATCGCCGAGGCCACCGCGGATCTGCCGCTGGTCACCGGTGGTTCCGGCCTGGCCCTCGGGTTTTCCGGACCCGGCACTCCCCCGGTGATGCTGCCCACGCGGCCGGGGCCGCGCGCGGTGCTGGCCGGCAGCGCCTCGTCGGCCACCCGGGGCCAGATCGCGCACGCCCGTTCGCGGATGCCGCACCGTCGGCTCGACATCGACGCCCTGCGTGCCGATTTCGCCGGAACCGTGGCCGGGCTCGTGTCATGGGCCCGCGATCAATGGCTCGTGGACGACGAAAAGCCCGTCCTCGTCTACGCCGTCGGGGATCTGGCCGATGTGCAGCCCGCCACGGACCCCGGTGAGGTGCCCGCCGCCGATCTGGTCGAGCAAGCGCTGTCGCAGTTGGCGTCGGACTTCGCCGACGCCGGATGCCGTGAGCTGATCGTGGCCGGCGGCGAGACCTCCGGGGCCGTGGTGTCCGCGCTGGGCGTGCGGGAGCTGGTGATCGGGCAGCCGGTCGCTCCCGGGGTGACCTGGGCGAGCGGGGACTCCCGCGGCCGGGTGATGAATCTGCTGCTGAAGTCGGGCAATTTCGGGGCCGAGGATCTGATGAGCGGGGCATGGACGGTGCTGGCATGACTTCGGGTGAAGCGTTGGAACCGGTCGGGGTGACCGGCCCGGCGGAGCGGGTGGCGCGCGAGCAGCTGGTCGAGACCGGCCGCCGCCTGGTCGAACTGGGCCTGAGCCCGGGAACCTCGGGCAACATCAGCGTGCGGGTCGGGACGACGATGTTCATCACCCCGACCAACGTGTCGATGGGCGAACTCGACCCGGACCACCTGGCTGTGCTGAGCATCGACGGTGAGCACCTCGACGGCCCGCGCCCGTCCAAGGAGTTCACGCTGCACGGCGCCTTCTACCGCCGCACCCCCGACGCCGGCGCGGTGGTGCACCTGCACAGCGTGAACGCCGTGGCCGTGGCCTGCCTGGAGCCGTGGTCGGACGCCAGCGCGGTCGGCCCGATCACCCCGTACTTCGTGATGCGGGTCGGGCAGACACCGCTGATCAGCTACGCCCCGCCCGGCGACAAGGCCCAGGCCGACGAACTGGAGGCCCTGGACCTGCCGTTCCGCGCGGCGCTGCTGGCCAATCACGGATCGGTGGTGGCCCAGGCCGACCTGACCTCGGCCATGAACGCCGCCATCGAGCTCGAAGAGGCTTGCAAGCTGACACTTCTCACGAACGGTCAGAGTCCTCGTCTGCTCTCCCCCACCCAGGCGTCGGAGCTGGCGTCGAAGTACGGCAGCTACTGGGGCTGACCGGCGAGCTGCTGGCCGAGGGCGGCTGATCCGTCATTGCGGCGCCGCCTCCGGCCGCACTATCACCGGCCGCACCACCCCTGGCCGCACCACCCCTGGCCGCACCACCCCTGGCCGCACCACCCCTGGCCGCACCACCATCGGCCGCACCGCCCCTGGTCGCACCACCATCGGCCGCACGGCCGCTGGTCGCACCACCATCGGCCGCACCGCCCCTGGCTGGAACGTGCGATTCGGTCTCATGTCTGGTCGTTCCTCGATCACACCTTGAGCCGATCCTCCTCCAGCTGGCGGAAGTGGTCGATGGTGGCGCGCAGCCCTTCGGCCAGGTCGACCCGGGGCGCCCAGCCGAGCACCCGCCGTGCCAGGGTGACCTCGGGACGGCGCACGCTCGGATCGTCCTCCGGCCGCTCCACCATCACGATCGGGCTGCTGGAGCCGGTCAGGTCGCGGATCATCACAGCCAGGTCGAGCATCGAGATCTCCTGTGGGTTACCGATGTTGATCGGCCCCGGGTGCCGGCTGAGCATCAGCCGCCAGATGCCCTCGACCAGATCGTCCACGAACTGGATCGACCTGGTCTGTGAGCCGTCACCGGCCACGGTGATCGGTTCGCCCGCCAGCGCCTGCCGCACGAAGGTGGGCACGGCCCGTCCGTCGTGCGGGTTCATCCGCGGACCGTGGGTGTTGAAAATGCGGGCGATCGACGTGAGCACCCCGTGGGTGGTGCGGTAGGTGACCGTGAGAGCCTCGGCGAACCGCTTGGACTCGTCGTACACCGCCCGCGGGCCGACCGGGTTGACGTTGCCGAAATAGGTTTCTGGCTGCGGGTGCACGAGCGGGTCGCCGTAGGCCTCCGAGGTCGAGGCCAGCACGAACGAGGCGCCCTTGAGCCGGGCGAGTTCCAGGGCGTTCAGGGTGCCGATCGAGCCGACCTTCAGCGTCGCGATCGGCATCTGGAGGTAGGAGACGGGCGAGGCCGGTGAAGCGAAGTGCAGGACGGTGTCGACCCGCCCGGCCACCCGCAGGTACTCGCTGACGTCGGTGTCGAGCAGTTGGAAGGCCGGTCCGGCGTCGAGCAGGTGCTCGACGTTCTCAGAGCTTCCGGTGCAGAAGTTGTCGACGCAGACCACTTCGTGGCCCTCGTGGAGCAGACGCTCGCACAGGTGCGATCCGAGGAAACCCGCACCCCCGGTGACGACCACGCGCGGCCGTGCCGCGGCCTTGTTCATGGGTCCGTCCTCACTGACGTGTCGGTGTGAAGTGTTCGAGCCGGGCGCAGGCCTCGTCGAGCACAGCCTGCTGCTTGGCGAAGCAGAAGCGCAGAAGCCCGTCGCCGGCGTCGTTCTGGTAGAAGGCGCTGCCCGGAACCGCGGCCACCCCGGCTTCCCGCACCAGCGAGAGGGCTGCCTGGCGGGAGGTGGTATACCCCCAGCCGGTCACGTCGGCCATGACGTAGTAAGCGCCTTCGGGCACGATGGGCCGGGCCCCGATCCGGTCGAGAACGCCGCACAGCTGATCGCGCTTGCGCTGGTAGTCGTCGGCCAGGGCGGTGAAATACGAGGGTGGGAGGCCGAATCCGGCTGTCACCCCGTGTTGCAGCGGAGTCGGTGCGCAGACGTAGTACAGATCGTTGACCAGGTTGATCGCCCGGGCCAGCGGCGCCGGTGCCGCGACGTAGCCGAGCCGCCAGCCGGTGATGCTGAACGTCTTCGACAGACCCGAGATAGTGACGGTGCGGTCGTGGAGAGCGCCGACGGTCGCGGGTGAGATGTGCGGGCGGCCGTCGAAGCGGATGTACTCGTAGATCTCGTCGGTGATCACGAGCAGGTCGTGCCGGTGCGCCACCCGGGCCACGGCCTCCAGCTCGGCCCGCGAGAACATCCGGCCGCTGGGGTTGGCCGGGGTGCAGATGACGAGGGCGCGGGTGTTCGCCCGGACCGCGTCTTCCAGCGCCTGCTCGGTCAGCTCGAAGCCGGGCGCCCGCAGGGTGACGAACTGCGGCTCCAGACCGGCGATCACCGCCGAGCTGCGGTGGTACCCGTAGAAGGGTTCTGTGAGCAGGATGCCGTCACCCACGTCGAGCAGGGCGTTGACCGTCGCGGTGAAAGCCCCTGTGGCACCCACGGTCACGACGATCTCGTGGTCGGGGTCGGTGGTGATGCCGTTGTGGTGCTGGAGTTTGGTGGCGATCGCCTGCCGGAGGCCGATGTCTCCCTCCGGATAGCTGTAGGTGCTCAGACCGGCGTCCACCGCGGCCTTGGTGGCCTCGGCCACCGGCAGCGGGGTGGGCAGGTCGCAGATGCCCTGGGCGAGGTTGATCGCGCCGTGCCGGTCACTTTCCCGGCTCATCGCGCGGATGTCCGACAGCTCCAGCCCGTCGAGACGCCGGGACCGGGAGACACCCCGGCCCGCCGACCCCGTGTGCCGCTTCTCAGCCGTGGTTTTGAGACGTGCGTCGACATCATTCTGGGTGAACGGCATGTGTGGTCTCCTGTTTCGGGCATCGACTGCTTCGCGTCCGGTGCTTCGCGTCCGGTCGGAGTGCGGTGCGCTCATCGCATGAAAAGTCCGCCGTTGCAGTCGATCGTCTCGCCGGTGACGAAATCGCTGTCGACGAGAAACCTCACCGTGCGCCCGACGTCCGTGACGGTTCCGGACCGCTTGAGCGGGGTGCTCTCGATGAACTGCCTCATCTTGGCCTCGGACGTGACCCGCTCGTGGAACCGGGTGTCGATGATCCCCGGCGCCACGGCGTTGACCCGGACCGTGGGGGCGAGTTCCTGGGCCGCGCCACGGGTGAAGCTGTCGATCGCCGCCTTCGACGCACCGTAGGCGGTGGCCGACGGCGCTCCGTGGCGCATCGCGATCGACGTCATGTTGACCACGCAGGGGTTTTCGCCACCCCGCAGCAGGTCGGTACACAGACCGGTGAGCCGCATGGTGGAGAACGTGTTGAGCGCGAAACTGGTTTCGAGGTGCCGCCAGGTGAGATCACCGACGGCCTGGCGCTCCACCATGCCGCCGGCGTTGTTCACCAGAACATCGAGGCGGGAGAAGATCCGCTGCACCTCTTTCACCAGGGCCACGCAACCGTCGTCGGTGGTCAGGTCGGCCTCGAACAGCGAGACGCTGCGGCTCACGCCGGCCAGCTCGGCCTGGAGTTCCGCGGCGGCCGCCCGGGAGGTGTGATGGTGGAGGAGCAGGTCGTTGCCCGCGGCCAGCTGCCGTGCCACCTCCGCCCCGATTCCTGAACCGGCACCGGTGATGAGGATCGACTTGGCCATCTGTCTCACGCGTCCCCGTGGTCGTGACCGGACTCCGCGGCGCCGGGCCAGGCCGGCCCCGGACCACCCACCCGGGCCGGATCACCCACCCGGGCCGCAGCGCTGCCGGCGAATCCTGGCGGAAAGCCGTGAGCGAGCAGCTCCGGCACCTTCATCGCCCGGGCGTGCTCCGTGGACCGGGCCAGCGCGGTGGCCGGGTCGCGCGCCCACGACGGCGTCTCGTCCCAGCACGGACGGCTGCCCTGCGCCAGCACCTCCGGCACCTCACCGGGCGACAGATGGCCGCGATCGGCCGAACGGCGCAGTGCCAGGCCCAGTTCGGTGCGGGCGTTGACCGCGCACATGGTCCACTTGGGCAGCACGGTCATGCTGGCGCCCGGCCCCAGGTCGAAGACGCCGATGTTCCGACGCACCCGCGAGTCCGACACGGTGTTGATCGCGATCTTCAGGTAGGTGCCGAGGATCTGCGAACGGGCCAGCTCGGGGTAGAACTCCCGCAGCCGCTCCAGTGTCCGGGCGGCACGGGCCGGCGCCTCCGGGTGCCCGCTGCTCAGATACTCGCGGTAGGCCGAGGGCGGAGCCCCGGTCTCCGGGTGCATGACCTCGTTCATCACGTGCGCCGCCGGCGGGTGGTAGATCATGGCCACCGCCGGGCTGAGCGGGCTGAGCATGCCGCCGTACGCGTCTTCCAGCTTGAGACAGGTGAAGTTCTTGTCGGTGCCCTCGGGCAGATCGACATACAGAATCTCGCGCAGGGCCATGAAGAGCCGCGGGAACGCGACCGCCGGATTCAGCCGCTTGGCCACGGCGAAAGCCGCTGTGCCGCAGCACAGGCTGATCTGGTCGGCGACGATCACCTGCCGCGAGCCGGCGGAATCGGCCGTCACCTCGTACCGCCCGTCGGAGCGGGTGGTGACCGAAGTGACCCGGGTGCCGGCCCGGAAGTCCACACTCGCCTGCCGCAGTTCCCACTCCAGCACGGTCGCGACCAGCACCGGATTCATCCCGCGCTGCGGCGTCAGGAACGCGGAGGCGACGTCGTTCACCCCCTCGACCGTCGGGATCTCCCGGCAGATGGCCGCCGGATCCCCGAAGACCGCGTTCGCCTCGTCCTCCGCGCAGCGCTGGGCGTAGTGCGACTCCAGCACCTTCATGTTGCTACGGCACTGGGCGACGATGTCGTGTCCGTCGTCCATCATGCTCTGGGACGCGATGATGCGGCTGTAGGTCTTTCCGCCGTAGATGAATTCGGGGAAGAAACGTTCGTTGACGATGCGGCCGTCGAGGCAGTCGCGGGCGCTGCGTGGGTCGAACGGGTACTCGGCGCCGCTGTGGTTCTCACTGACGATGTTGCTGGTCTCGGTGCAGATCGGATGGGTCAGCGTGGAGCGCGCCTCCTGCTGCTCGCAGAGGATGACCTCGTACCCGGCCCGGCTGCGCATGATGGCCGAGATACAGCCGGCGACACCGCCACCGATGACGACGTGCACTTCCCGGCGCTTCATTCGAGACCTTCTCCCTGGCCGATGGTCGCGTACTTGTCACGCAGCGAGCGCAGGGCCGAGGCCACGCCCCGGACGTCTTGCTCGGAGTGGTTCGCCGCCAGGCACAGGCGCAGCTGAGCCGAGCGCCGCCGCACGATGGGGAAGAACACCACGGATGCGAAGTAGCCTGCATCCAGTAGCTCTTCGCCGGCCGAGAGCGCATCCGCCTCGTCGCCGATCGGGACCATCCGGATCGGGCTGAACGGCAGCGACTGCCCCATCAGCTCGTCGAACAGGGCCACCCGGTCTCGCAGTTGCCGCTGGAGCGGCGGGACGGCGCCCTGACGGTGCAGTTCCACCACGGCCCGGCAGGACTCGACGGCCTGGAAGGTCTGCGCGGCCGAGAACGAGTAGATCTGGCCGTAGGAGCGCACCAGCCGCTCCCAGCGTTCGTCGGGCACCAGTAGCCCTCCGCCGTAGGCACCGAAACCCTTGGACAGGGAGAAGGTGAGGATCAGCCGGTCGGAGTGGCCGCCGTCGAGGGCGCTCAGCATCAGGCCCTCACCGCGCTCGCCGAAGATGGTCATGCCGTGCGCGTCGTCGACGTAGAGGTAGAAGTCCAGTTCCTCGGCCAGGGCGACGAGTTCACGCACCGGTGCCAGGCCGCCCATCGAGTAGATGCCGTCGGCCACGTAGACCGGCGTCTCACCTCGCTGTCTCGCCGCGACCACCTCGGACCGGAGCGCATCCAGCGAGTTGTGCGGCACGGTCAGCACGGTCGCCTCGGTGGCCAGCACCGGTTTGAGGTACTGCATGGAGGAGTGCGCGAACTGGTCGAAGATGAGCGTGACCGCGGGCGGATCGGATTCGTTGATGAGTACCCCGCTGGCCAGCAGCGGCATGATCGAGATGTGTGCCGCCGAGGTGGAGGGGAACGTGATCACCCGCCCCCGGTAGAGCTCGGACAGATCTTCTTCGAGCTGCCGCTGCGGCTCGATCGAGAACCGCGAGCGCGCACAGCAGAAGTTTGAACCCCACTGTTCGCCAACGGATTTGGATGCCCTGATCACAGCTGGATGGAGATCCAGCCCGAGATAGGAGCAGTTGACGAACTCGACGACCTCACGCCCGCCGGGCAGGGTCACCTGCTTGCCGTCACGCCCCACGATGCTGACCTGCATGAGATTGCTGTTGATGGCCCGGGCATAGTTCGCCGTGGATTCACGGACCATGAAGGGCGTGTTCCGAAGCCTGCTGCCACGCGCGGTCGACGTCATCGAGATCCCCCGAACGATGAAAGATGCACCACCCCCGACAGCCTCGGCTGCCACCGGCGCACGAGACGAGCGCCCGGGTGCGTAGTTCAGTAGACGCCATCCGCCAGAGCTAATCAAGAGGCATGAATGAATTCACGGCCCGCTCTCTGCATCACCCCTCACCTGAGCGCACATCAGCTGCCAGGCAGCAGGATTCACCTGCGCGCCGACGGGATGCCCATCTTTGGATGACACGCATCCATGGCCATCACATGCGACACGCATTGGTGCACTTCCGAATTCATGAAAGCCATGGAAACACTTTCGAATTGCACGATCTGATGAATCCTTCAGCGGGCGATTCAAAATCGCTCTTTTGCAAGCCATTTGATTCGTGGTTCACCAAATACTTTACGCTGCAAGCAGGGCTGTGGCCATGGACTCGTCGCTCTCCCCTTCGAAGGACCGAACCGAAGGAGTGTCGTGCCGGTGAACCAGGGGGTCCGGCCGGTGACGGAAAGGCTCCGGAAGACTCGCCCCGTCCTCACTCTGCCCCCGGCACCGGAGGCAACGAAAGTGACACCGCTGGAAGGCGAGGTCTCCGATCAGGATGCCGCCCGGGCGGCGGTATCGCCCTGCGGATCGCGTCCGACAGCGGCACCGCGAAGATGCCGGCATGACAGGCCGGCTCATGACCGAGCCGCGCCTTGCCGGTGACCCGATGGGAGGCACCGTCCGAACCGGAACCTCAGAGCGCGGAGCCGGACGACTCAGGCGCACACAGCTCGGCCGGGCTGCCACCTACCCGGCGCACCTCGCCGAGGCCACCACAGGTCCCGCCGCGCCCAGCACCTCCGAGCCGTCCCAGGCCGGCACACGCCCCCTCCGCCCGCCCACCGACGATGCGACGGGGAGCACCCCGCCCCTGGTCCGGAAGGGACGATCACACGGAGCACCGCCCAGCCGCACGCGAGGTCGTCCGCCCCGCGACGAAAGCGGCCCCTTCCACAACCGCCCGACGCCGTCGAGGTCAGGACCCCGAACGACAGGACCGATGCCCCGCCCCCAGGGGTCCGGCTACCCGGGCAGAGGACACGGAGAAGGAGCACAAGGTCACGGGGACCCGGCTTGCGTCGTCTTCAATTCTGCCCTCAGCCCGCCAGGAGGGGCCGCACCTCCTGACCCAGAAAACGGATGAATCCCTCGAGGTCGGGCTCGTCGGACGTGGGCTGAAGGATGACCGTGGTGCAGCCGGCCTGCCCCAGCCGGCGCACGTCGGCCGCGATGGTGGCCGCGTCTCCCGCGACCCCCGCCCCCGGACCGGGTTGCCGCCCCCAGAGCGGGAGTTCGGCGTCCACCCGGGCCTGAGCCCCCGGACCGGTGGCCGCGATCTGGCCCACCGTGACCTCGTGCGGCCCCCGCGCCCCGGGCTTGGGAGCGGCGACGTCGAGCACACCCTGCACGGTGCGGCGCAGAGCCTCCTGCTCCCCTGCCCAGCTGAGCATCGTGCCGTCACCGACCTCACCGGTGAGCCGAAGCGTCTTCGGGCCCTCGCCACCGACGTACAGCAGTGGAGGCTGGACCGGCGGCCAGTCGAGGGCCACCTCGTGCAGCTTGACGTAGATGCCGTCCACCGTGACCTTCTCGCCGTGCAGCAGACGGCGCAGCGCGGTCGCGTACTCACGCAGCAACGTCAGCGGGGAGGCAGCGCGATTGCCCACCTGCCCCATCCAGTCCTGCACGCCGTGCCCCACCCCCGGCATGAGCCGCCCCGGGAACATCCGCTCCAGCGTGGCGATCTCCATCGCCGTGAGGGCCACGTTGCGCAGCGGGGCGGGCATCAGGCCGATGCCGACGCGGATGCGCTGCGTCCAGGCCAGGGCCACGGCGGCGCTCGCCACACCGCTCTCCTTGAAACAGTCCTCCCACACCCAGAGCTCGTCGAGCCCCGACTCCTCGGCCGCGAGGACCAGGGACCGGAACCGCTCGGGCGGGACGACGGGAACGAAAGCGACGCCCAGCCGGGGTGAACCGGACGACGCCTGTGTCGTGCTGGTGCTGTGAGCCGTCGAAGTCATGGCCCACATCATGCCGCTCACCTACGACAAAACCGACGATCGGCCCCCGGCGATGCCGGAAGCCGATCGGAAGTGCGGAAAGTCGCGAGGACTCAGCGAATGATGCGGCGGGACCGCAGCGAGGCCAGAGCCTCTTCCAGGATCGCCTGGCCGTCCGCGTCGCTACGACGCTCCTTCACATACGCGAGATGCGTCTTGTAGGGCTCGTTCCGGGGCGGGGACGGAGGTGCCGAGCGGTCCTGACCGGCCGGGAAGCCACAACGCGGGCAGTCCCAGGTCTCCGGCGGCTGCACACCGGCCTCTTCCGAGAAGCTGGGCTTGGTCTCGTGCTTGTTCGCGCACCAGTAGGAAATGCGGAACCGCGGGGCTGTGTCACCCCGCTCGGCCTCACCCATGGGGCCCGCGCCAACTCGGCTACCGCGGATAGCGTTGCCACTCGCCACCGTGAATCCTCTCCTTCAGTACCCGGTCTCGCGCCGGTTGCAGGTGTGTCGTTCAGAACGCGTCGGGGAAGAACCTGTACATCAGGTTCAGCAGGACGACCACGATCGCCCAGGTCATGCCGATGGCGATCGTGAACCGGTTGAGGTTGCGCTCGGCGACCCCCGAGCTGCCCATGCTGGAGGACATGCCGCCACCGAACATGTCCGACAGACCACCGCCTCGCCCCTTGTGGAGGAGGATCAGCAGCGTCAGGATCAGGCTGGTGATGACGAGAAGCACCTGAAGGCTCAGGCGTAGCACGGACACGCGGACCTCTATCTCACTCGTTTTGGGGACGCAGTCTGGATCTGATGCAGTCTCAGTCACAGCGTAGGCGATGCGCGGCCCCTGATCGGACAGATCAGGGGCCGCGCGCCGCGTGATACGCGGTTTTTACCAGACCTAAGCGTGCAGCTCAGGCTGTCTTATGGTCCCGATAGCGGACAATTGACGCGAATTCGCCCGGATCGATGGACGCGCCGCCGACGAGAGCTCCGTCGACGTCTTCCTGCGCCATGATTCCCGCCACGTTCTGCGCCTTGACCGAACCGCCGTACAGAACCCGGACCGCCTTCGCGACGTCGGCCGAGTAGAGCTCGGCCAGCCGTCCGCGAATCGCCGCACAGACCTCCTGCGCGTCTTCCGGAGTCGCCACCTCACCGGTGCCGATCGCCCAGACCGGCTCGTAGGCAATCACGATCGACGCCGCCTTGTCGGCCGGAACACCGGCCAGGTCGGCGTCGAGCTGGGCCAGGCAGTGCGGAACCTGCCGGCCCTCCTTGCGGACGTCCAGCCCTTCACCGATGCAGACGACCGGCGTCAGGTCGTGCTTGATCGCAGCCTTGGTCTTGGCATTGACCACGGCGTCGTCCTCGTTGTGGTACTGGCGGCGCTCGGAGTGCCCGACCACCACGTAGGTGCACTTCAGCTTCGCGAGCATCGCACCGGAGATCTCACCCGTGTACGCGCCCTTGTCGTACTGCGACAGGTCCTGTGCGCCGTACTTGAAGCCGAGCTTGTCCCCGTCCACCAGCGTCTGCACGGAGCGCAGGTCGGTGAAGGGCGGGATCAGCGCCACCTCGACGGCGTCGAAGTCGTGCTTCGCGTCGTCGAGGGTCCACGCCAGCTTCTGCACCAGATGGGCCGCCTCGAAGTGATCGAGGTTCATCTTCCAGTTCCCCGCCATGAGCGGGGTGCGGCCCGTTTCGTCGGACTTGGCCATCAGTTCTCCAGAACGGTCAGACCCGGAAGGGTCTTACCCTCCAGGAACTCCAGGCTCGCGCCGCCTCCGGTCGAGATGTGGCCGAAGGCCTTCTCGTCGAAGCCGAGCGTGCGGACGGCCGCGGCCGAGTCGCCGCCACCGACGACGCTGAACGCCTTCGAGTCGACGAGGGCCTGGGCCACCGCGCGGGTGCCGTGGCTGAACGACTCCATCTCGAACACGCCCATCGGGCCGTTCCAGAAGACCGTCTCGCAGTCCGCCAGCTTGGAGGCGAACAGCTTTCCGGACTCCGGGCCGATGTCGAGCCCCAGCCGGTCGGCCGGGATCTGCTCCGCGGCCACGGTGGAGTGCTCGGCGTCGGCCGCGAAGGCCGTTGCCGCCACCACGTCGACGGGAAGCACGAGCTCGACGCCCTGCTTCTGGGCCCGCTCGATGTAGCCGCGCACGGTGTCGAGCTGGTCCTCCTCGAGGAGGCTCTTACCGACCTCGTGGCCCTGGGCCTTGAGGAAGGTGAACACCATGCCGCCGCCGATCAGCAGCCGGTCCGCCGTGTTGAGCAGGTTGTCGATGACGCCGAGTTTGTCGGACACCTTCGACCCGCCGAGCACGACGGCGTAGGGACGCTGCGGGGTCTCGGTGAGGCGCTTGAGCACCTCGACCTCGGCCAGCACCAGTCCGCCGGCCGCGTGCGGCAGCTTCTGCGCGACGTCGTAGACGCTCGCCTGCTTGCGGTGCACGACGCCGAAACCGTCGCTGACGTAGCCGTCCGCGAAAGCGGCCAGCTGGTCGGCGAAAGCGGCCCGCTCGGCCTCGTCCTTGCTGGTCTCGCCCGCGTTGAACCGCAGGTTCTCGAGCACCAGCAGCTCGCCGTCACCGAGGGCGGAGACCGCGGCCCGGGCGGACTCGCCCACCGTGTCCTCCGCCAGGGTGATGGTCACACCGGGCAGCAGCTGCTTGGCCCGCTCGACCGCCGGGGCGAGTGAGTACTTCGCCTCCGGAGTGCCTTTCGGCCGGCCGAGGTGGGCAACGACGATGACCTTCGCGCCCGCGTCCAGGAGTCGCTGCCAGGTCGGCAGCGACGCCCGGATACGACCGTCGTCCGTCACCGCGCCGGTTTCCTTGTCCAGCGGCACGTTCAGGTCACTGCGGACCAGAATGCGCTTGCCGGAAAGGGTTCCCAGCTCCTTGGTGAGGTCGTCGATGGTCTTCATCGGGAAATCAGAGACCCGTGCCGACCAGGACGGCGGCGTCGACGAGGCGGTTGGAGTAGCCCCACTCGTTGTCGTACCAGCCGACGACCTTGACCTGGTTGCCGATCACCTTGGTGAGGCCGGCGTCGAAAATCGTCGAGTGCGAGTCGGTCACGATGTCGCTGGAGACGATCGGGTCCTCGGTGTACTTGAGGATGCCCTTGAACGCCTCGGTCTCGGCGGCAGCCTTGATCGCGGCGTTGACCTCTTCGACGGTGACCTCACGGCCGGCCTCGAAGGTCAGGTCGGTGGCCGAGCCGGTGGGAACCGGCACGCGCAGCGCGAAGCCGTCCAGCTTGCCCTTCAGCTCGGGGATCACCAGGCTGATCGCCTTGGCGGCACCGGTGCTGGTCGGCACGATGTTCAGGGCCGCGGCGCGGGCGCGACGCAGGTCCTTGTGCGGGCCGTCCTGGAGGTTCTGGTCCTGCGTGTACGCGTGGATGGTGGTCATGAGGCCCTTTTCGATCCCGAAGGTGTCGTTGAGGACCTTGGCCATCGGCGCCAGGCAGTTGGTCGTGCAGGACGCGTTGCTGACGATGTGGTGCTTCGCCGGGTCGTACTCGGTGTGGTTGACACCGAAGACGATCGTCAGGTCTTCGTTCTTGGCGGGGGCCGAGATCAGGACCTTCTTGGCGCCACCCTCGATGTGGGCCTTCGCCTTGGTGGCGTCCGTGAAGAAGCCGGTCGACTCGACGACCAGGTCGACGCCCAGATCCTTCCACGGCAGAGCGGCGGGGTCGCGCTCGGCGAGGGCCTTGATCGCCTTGCCGTCGACGATGATCTCGTCACCGGAGTAGGTGACCTCGGCGTCCAGACGGCCCAGGATCGAGTCGTACTTCAGCAGGTGCGCGAGGGTCTTGATGTCGGTGAGGTCGTTGACGGCAACGATCTCGATGTCCGCACCGGCCGCCCGGGCAGCGCGGAAGAAGTTACGGCCGATCCGGCCGAAGCCGTTGATGCCAACGCGAACAGTCACTTTGTCGTTTCCTCTCGTCATCCACAGTGCGCCGGGACTCCCGGCGCCGGGTTGTGGTGTGCGGCACTCACACTACGCGGTGAGTTTCGGCCGTGGATGTCCAGACAGCCCCTGGTCAGGTCCGTGTCCAGGACCCTGAATCCGGCGGTGATCGTGGGACCAACGGTCCATGAAGAAGGGACGACGGTCAGGTGCCAGGACCGCCGGCCCCGTGCCTTTCAACCAGCGTGCAACCGGTTGAGGACTATGCGTCGAGCATGTCCGGCGTGAGATTGGCGTCCGTCCCCGGAACGCCCAGGTCAGCCGCGCGCTTGTCGGCCATCGCCAGGAGCCGGCGGATCCGTCCCGCCACCGCGTCCTTGGTCATCTGCGGCTCGGCCAGCTGACCGAGCTCCTCCAGGCTGGCCTGCTTGTGGGCCAGGCGCAGCTTGCCGGCGGACTTCAGATGGTCGGGAACGTCCTCGCCGAGAATCTCCAGGGCACGCTCCACCCGTGACCCGGCGGCCACCGCGGCCCGCGCCGAGCGCCGCAGGTTCGCGTCGTCGAAGTTGGCCAGGCGGTTCGCGGTCGCCCGCACCTCGCGGCGCATGCGCCGCTCCTCCCAGGCCATCACCGCGTCGTGCGCGCCGAGCCGGGTGAGCAGGGCGCCGATCGTGTCGCCGTCCCGGATCACCACCCGGTCCACACCGCGCACCTCGCGGGCCTTCGCCTGGATGCCCAGCCGGCGGGCCGCGCCGACCAGCGCGAGTGCCGCCTCGGGGCCGGGGCAGGTGACCTCCAGTGCGCTGGAACGGCCGGGTTCGGTGAGCGAGCCGTGCGCCAGGAACGCACCGCGCCAGGCTGCCTCGGCGTCGCAGGTGGCGCCGGAGACGACCTGCGGCGGCAGCCCGCGCACCGGCCGGCCGCGGCCGTCGACCAGACCGGTCTGCCGGGCCAGCGACTCGCCGTCACGGATCACCCGGACCACGTACCGGCTGCCGCGGCGCAGGCCGCCCGGCGCCAGCACGACGATGTCACTGCTGTGCCCGAACACGTCGTTGATGTCTTTACGCAGCCGCCGGGCGGCCGCGGCCGTGTCGAGCTCGGCCTCCACGACGATGCGGCCGCCGACGATGTGTAGCCCGCCGGCGAACCGGAGGGTGGCCGATACCTCGGCTTTGCGGCAGCAGGGCTTGGTGACCTGAAGCCGGCTCAATTCGTCTTTGACCAGTGCCGTCAATGCCATGAGATGAATCTTGCCACCGCATGCAAGCATGGTTCGTGAACTTGTGAAACCGGCGACCGGTCAGCCGTTCAGCTCGGTCGCCCCACTGAACAGGTCGCGGTAGGCCGCGGCCAGCCGCAGCGGATCGTGCCGTGGGGTGCCGTCGCCGATCGCCACGTCCCGGCTCACCACCACGGCGCCCAGCTCGGCCGCCGCCCGTTCCAGAGACGCCGCGTCCTCGATCTGCGAGGGGTCCACCAGCACCGCGTCGACGCGCAGATCGGGGGCGTGCGCGGCGAGCACCTCCAGGTGATTCTCCGGCGAGAAGCCGTCGGTCTCGCCGGGTTGCTGGCCCAGGTTGAGCGTCAGGCAGATGCGGGCCTGGGTGCGCGACAGCGCGCGCGAGAGCTCCGGCACCAGCAGGTGCGGCAGCACGCTGGTGTACCAGGACCCCGGACCGAGCACGGCCCAGTCGGCGTCGCGCACGGCGGCGAGGACCTCCGGCCGGGCCGGCGGGTCGTTGGGACTCAGCTGCACACCGATCACCCGGCCCGGCGTGGTGGCCACCGCCACCTGCCCCCGCACCGTGGTGAGACCGGCCGGATCGTCCGGGTCGATACCGAGCACCGTGGCCTCGATGTCGAGGGGTACCGCGGCCATCGGCAGCACCCGGCCGCGTGCGCCGAGCAACCGGGCCACCCAGTCCAGCCCGCTGACCGGGTCGTCGAGCAGTTCCCACAGCGTGAGGATCAGCAGGTTGCCGGCCGCGTGGTCGTGCAGTGCCCCGGCACTGGCGAACCGGTGCTGGAGCACGTCGCGCCACAGCAGGCCCCACTCGCTGTCGTCGCACAGGGCGGACAGCGCCATCCGCAGATCACCGGGCGGCAGCACGCCGAACTCCCGGCGCAGCCGACCGGAGGAACCGCCGTCGTCGGCCACCGTGACCACGGCCGTGAGCCGGTCGGTGAGATGCCGCAGGGCGGACAGCGAGGCCGCCAGACCGTGACCGCCGCCGAGCGCGACGACGTTGGGCCCACGACCGGACGAGCTCGGGGTCACTCGCGCCCCACATCACGGTGCACGGCGGTGACGGCGACCCCGGCCCCTTCCAGGCGCTGGGCCAGGACCTCGGTGATGGCGACGGACCGGTGCTTGCCCCCGGTGCAGCCGATGGCGATGGTGGCGTAGCGCTTGTTCTCCCGCACGTACCCGGCGAGCACCGGCTGGAGGGCGAGGGCGTAGCGGTCGATGAACTCGGCGGCGCCCTCCTGCCCGAGCACGTAGTCGGCCACCTCGGCGTCCATGCCGTTGTGGGCACGCAGCTCGGGCACCCAGAACGGGTTGGGCAGGAAGCGCACGTCGGCGACCTGGTCGGCGTCGAGCGGCAGGCCGTACTTGAAACCGAACGACATCAGCAGGATCCGGATGGACGGGTCGCCGGCGTCGCCGAACAGCGCGATGATCTTGCTGGCCAGCTCGTGCACGTTCAGACGCGAGGTGTCGACCAGGGTGTCGGCGTTGCCGCGCAGCTCACCCATCACCTTGCGCTCGGCGCGGATGCCGTCGAGTGGCGCACCGTCGCCCTGGAGCGGATGCGGGCGGCGCACCGACTCGAAGCGGCGCACCAGGGTCTCGTTGGTGGCGTCGAGGAAGAGCAACCGGGTGCGGATACCGCTGCGCTCGGCGGTTGAGACGGCGTCGGCCAGGGCGCTGAAGAACGAGCGGCCCCGCACGTCGACGGCGACGGCGATGCGCCGCACCCGGGGCTCGGCCGTGGCGGCGAGCACCGCCAGCTCGGCGATCAGCTGGGGCGGCAGGTTGTCGACGACGTACCAGCCTAGGTCTTCGAGAGCCTTCGCGGCGGTGCTCCGCCCCGCACCGGACATGCCAGTGATGATCAGCAGCTCGGACATGGCTGCCGTGCCGGTCTCGGCGGGGGTGCCGTCCGGCTGGGTGGCGGGTGCGAGGGTCGCCGACGCCACGGTCTCCGCGACGGCGGGCACCGCGGACTCCGACGCCGTCGGCTCGGACGCCTCCGGGATGGTGGTCACCTTGCTCTCCATACCTGTCGGATGTCTTGCTCGTCAGCCCGGCTGTTTCGGGTGGTCGGGGCGGATCGGCGGGAGCTGGTCATTATGGCGTTCCTCCGGCCCTGCCGCGTTCGGCATCGAACACGACCAGGCTTAGCCGATCACGCGGCGGCCGGGAACCGGCTGATCGGGCTCTGATCAAGATCACGTACGGGTCAGTCGAGCAGTTCCCCGGTCGCCATGTCCACCGCCACCGGGGCCGTCTGCCGCGAGGGCTCGCTCTGCTCGCCGGTGGCCTCGGGGTTCAGCGTGGTGACCACGGCCTGGGCCACCTTCGGCCCCACTCCCTGCACCGAGGCGATCGCCTCCACCGAGGCGGCCCGGAGTTTCTTCACCGAGCCGAAGTGCGCCAGCAGCGCCTTCTTCCGGGCGGGTCCCAAACCGGGGACGGCGTCCAGCTCGCTCACCGTCATCGCGGTGCTGCGGCGCTGCCGATGGTGGGTGATCGCGAACCGGTGGGCCTCGTCCCGCACCCGCTGGAGGAGGTACAGCCCCTCACTGGAGCGGGGCAGGATCACCGGCTGGTCGTCGTCGGGGACCCAGACCTCCTCGAGCCGTTTGGCCAGGCCGCAGAGGGCGACGTCCTGGATACCGAGCTCGGCCATGGCTGCCCGCGCCGCGGCCACCTGGGGCGCGCCACCGTCGACCACGACCAGGTTGGGCGCGTAGGCGAACTTCTTCGGCCGGCCGGTGTCCGGGTCGATGCCCGCGGGCACCCCGTCCTCCTCCAGTGACGGCGCCTGGTCGAGGATCTCGCCGGTGGCCGGGTCGGCGCCGGCCTCCCGGGCCTCGTCGGCCTTCTCGCTGAGGTAACGGCGGAACCGGCGGCTGATCACCTCACGGATGGACGCCACGTCGTCCGAGCTGCCCTCGGCGAGACTCTTGATCGTGAACTTGCGGTACTCGGACTTCTTGGCCAGGCCGTCTTCGAACACGACCATCGAGGCGACCACGTTGGAGCCCTGGATGTGGGAGATGTCGTAACACTCGATGCGCAGCGGCGCCTCGGGCAGGCCAAGCGCCTCCTGGATCTCCTGGAGCGCCTTGGAACGGGTGGTCAGGTCACCGGCCCGGCGGGTCTTGTGCAGGGTGAGGGCCTGACCGGCGTTGCGGGCCACGGTCTCCATCAGGGTGCGCTTGTCGCCACGCTGCGGCACCCGCACCTCGACCCGGGAGCCCCGCAGCCCGGTCAGCCAGGTCTCCACCTCGGCCAGGTCCGGCGGCTCGTGCGGCACCAGCACCTCACGCGGCACGGCCTCGCCGTTCACCTCGCCGTAGACCTGCTGGAGCAGATGCTCGACCAGGTCGGCGGTGGTCACGTCCTCGACCTTCTCGACCACCCAGCCCCGCTGGCCGCGGATCCGCCCGTCACGCACGTGGAAGACCTGCACAGCGGCCTCCAGCTCGTCGTCGGCGAGCGCGAACACGTCGGCGTCGGTGCCGTCGGACAGCACCACCGCGTTCTTCTCCATCGCCCGGGACAGCGCCTGGATGTCGTCGCGCAGCCGTGCCGCCTGCTCGAACCGTAGGTCGTGCGAGGCCTGGAGCATGTCGCGCTCGAGCCGTTTCACGTAGCGCTCGGTCTTGCCGCCCATGAAGTCGCAGAAGTCGTCGGCCAGGCGCCGGTGCTCGTCGGGCGTGACCTTGCCGACGCAGGGCGCCGAGCACTTGTCGATGTAGCCGAGCAGGCAGGGCCGGCCGATCTGCCCGGCCCGTTTGAACACCCCGTTGCTGCACGTGCGCACCGGGAACACGCGCAGGAGCAGGTCTACCGTCTCGCGGATCGCCCAGGCGTGGGCGTAGGGCCCGAAGTAGCGCGTGCCCTTGCGTTTCGCCCCGCGCATCACCTGCACCCGGGGGAACTCGTCGCCCATGGTGACGGCGAGATAGGGGTAGGACTTGTCGTCGCGGTACTTCACGTTGAACCGCGGGTCGTACTCCTTGATCCAGGAGTACTCCAGCTGAAGTGCCTCGACCTCGGTGTTCACCGTGGTCCACTCCACCGAGGTGGCGGTGAACACCATGGTCTGGGTGCGCTGGTGCAGGTTGGCGGGATCGGCGAAGTACGAGTTCAGCCGCTGGCGCAGGCTCTTCGCCTTGCCGACGTAGATGACCCGACCGGAGGCGTCACGGAACCGGTAGACACCCGGTTGCTCGGGAATGGTTCCGACGGCGGGTCGGTACGTCGATGGATCAGCCACACATCAACCCTAAGCGCCCCCACCGACAGTTCTGGCCCATGGTGCCGGGATCCCCGGTTCCGGCCCGCACCTCCAGGCTCGGCACTACTGTCGTCAAGATCATTTTCAGCATGTCTACTGCGGGGTGGGTATGTCACAGCGGGCGGACGGGGCGGGGCGACTCTGGGGCGAGAGGTCTCAGGGGGTATGGACCGTGCTGGGCGGCATGGTGGCCGTCGGCACCGCGGTGGTGACCGGCCTGGGATTCCTCATGGGCACCTTCTCCGGGCCGGGCGGAGGGCGCGACGGCGGGCCGGACGGCGCCGGAACCAGCAGCGTCACCGGCACGCCCACGGCCGCCGGGGTCACCCGGCCGGCCGGGACAGCCACCGGAGTCACCTCCACGACCGGCGCCACCGGCCCCCGGCCTCTGCTGGACGCCCAGGTGACGCTGCCCTACGGCACCGGCGCGGACCTGGACGGCGCGACGGCCGAGGTGGAGCCGGCCCCCGGGCCGCTCGGTGACCTCGACATCAGGTACGGCGACGCCTTCGACCTGAAAGTGAGCAGGGCCCTGATCTTCGACGACTCCGGCCCCGCGGACGGCGCGTACGACCGGTGCCTCGCGGTCACCCGGGCCGACACCGACGGCCGGCCCGGTGCCGGCGTCTACGGCCCCGGACCGCAGTACTGCTTCCTCACCGACCGGCAGAACCTGGCCTGGGTCAGGCTGGACAGCAGGTCCGGAACGTCCACCGAGGACTCGGTTCTCGTGCTGGAGGCCAAGGTCTGGGCGACCGCGCCCTGAAACTGTCGTACCCCCCTGGCAGCCTCTGATCATGGCGAGACGGGCCGAGCTCGACCACGGGGAGACCACGATGACAGCCACCGCACCGCAGACCGCCACCGCACCGCAGACCGGCACCGCCCTCCCCCGCGCCTACCTGCTGTGGGTGAGCGGGGCCGTCGTCTCGATCCTCGGCAACGGGGTGCTCTACTTCGCGCTCGGCTGGACCGCCACGGGGCACAGCGGGGCCACGGCCGGGCTGGTACTCACGGCGGTCAACGTCCCGCGCGCCCTTTTCCTTCTGCTCGGCGGCGTGCTGGGCGACCGGATCGGCGCCCGACTGGTGATGATCACCTGCGACGCCACGATGATCGCGCTGTGCCTGCTCTTCGCTCTGGTGCTGCACCTGTCGGGCCCCCAGGTCTGGCTCCTGCTGGCCACCGGTCTGGCGCTCGGCCTGGTGGACGCGTTCTATCTGCCGGCTTCGGGCAGCATGCCGCGTCTGCTGGTGCAGCCGGCGCACCTGCCACGGGCCCTCGGGCTGCGGCAGGCCGGCGGGCAGGTGGCCAACCTCGTGGCGGGCCCGGTCGGTGGCCTGCTGGTGGTGTCGGTCGGGCTCGCGGGAGTGCTTCTGCTGGACGCTCTCTCGTTCGCCGTGGTCCTCGTCGTGCTGCTCCTGATCAGGCCCACCGGCGGCGGCGTCCCAGCCGGTGGCAGCCTCGCCGCGGCGGCTCTCGACGGGCTGCGCCTCAGCCTGACCGACCCGGTGCTACGTACCGTTCTGCTGCTGACCGGTGCGTTCGGCGGGCTCGTGCTGCCCGCGTTCTCCATCCTGATGCCGATGCTGGCCCACACCCACGGGTGGAACGCCCGTGGGGCCGGTCTGGTGGCCGGGGCCAACGCTCTGGGCATGATCGCGGTGACCCTGGCCATCGCGAGACGGGGAGCCCTCGAACGGGCCGGTCTCGCGGCGGTGTGGGGCACGGTGGTCGCGGCGGCGGGCCTGGCGCTGGTGGCTCTGTCCGGCGGTCCGGTTCTTCCGTCCGCGGATTTCACGCTGCTCGCGCACGGGCTCCTCCCGGCCGCGCTGGGTGCCCTGGTGTGCGGCGCGGGCACCGGGCTCTTCGCCGGTCATGCCTCACCCACCGTGCTGAGCGCGACCCCCGGCACGCACCTGGCCCGGGTGCAGGCCGTGCTCGTGCTCACCCAGACGGTGACGCTGCTGGTCACCAACAACCTCCTCGGTGGCCTGGCCGACCTGACCGGAGCGGTGACCAGCACCCTGATCCCGGCCGGCCTGCTGCTGATCGCCGGTCTGCTGGCGCTGGGGTCGCCCGGGTTCAGGCAGGTGCGGTCGTGAGGGTGGTGTCACGCACCGGCCCGCTCCAGCCGCTGCCTCAACCAGGCCAGCGCGGCCACGCCCTGCTCCGCCTGGAACTCCCGCAGCCCGGTCAGGTTCTTCGGCGCCGGCAGGGTGGAGTGAAACAGGAAGTAGCCGGTCAGGGCGGCGAGCACGGCGTCCACGTCGTCACGGGCAGCAGACCGCGCGGGCCCGAACTCGGCCCACAGCGTCTCCGGGTCGAGCCCGCCGGCCGGCCGGGCGGCGGCCAGCACGCTGGGCATCATGAACAACACGTCGCACCACGCCGCCCCCACGGCCGCGTGCGGCCAGTCCACCAGCACGACCTCCCCGGCCGGGGTGAGCAGCAGGTTGTCGGCTCGCAGGTCGGCGTGCAGCAGCGTGTCGCCGCGAGCGGCCTCGGGCCAGCGGGCCTCCAGAGCCGTCAGCCGGTCCAGCTCGGTGACCGGCCAGGGCCCGAACCGGTCCAGCCGCGAGGGGTCGGCGGCGAAGGCGTTCCAGCCGGTGAAGTCGTCCTTCATCGTCTCCTGGAGCGGTGGGGCCTGCGGCGGTGCCGGGGTCAGCGCCGGGGCCAGGCGCTCAAGCCCGGTCAGCACCTGACGCAGCTGGTCCGTCCGCCAGGGCAGCGCGGGCTGCGTCCCCTCCACGTCCTCGATCACCAGCACCACCCAGTCGCCGTCGTCGAGCAGGTGCAGCAGCCGCGGGGCCGGCACCGGCTCGGGCAGATAGCCCAGCACGGCGGCCTCACGCCGGTGCATGCCCGGGGAGACCGGGTTGCGCCCGGCGCTCACCGCCTTGACGAACACCCGCCGGCCGTCCGCCAGCGCCAGCCGGGAGGCGACTCCCGGCGAGAATCCGCCGGGCTGCGACCGCTCGGCCACCACCGGTGCCCCGAGCCGGGCCACGACCTGATCACGTGCGGTGGTGGGCACGTCCTGCCAGAGCAATCTCATGCGTCCGGATTGTGGCGCTCACCGCCCGCGGCCACCTCCGAAGTACCGGTGGAAGAGCCCGGCGCGGGGCGCCGTTACCGGTGTGGAAGGGGCAGGGCGCCCCGCCTCGGCCTCCTCGTCACTCCCCCGCGGGTCGGCACTTCGGCCCGGCACCTCGTAGACTTTGTGCCCGGCCGAGGTCGAGAGGCGCTGCAACGGGCACAGGCCCGCCACGCTCACCTGGCTCCGAGCAGCACAAGGGCGCCCCTCTCAGAACGTGTCGAGTCGTGACGGAGTGGGGTTGCAAGATGGGTGAAGATCGTACGCGCGCGCTACGTGAGCTGCTGGACAGCCGGATCGCGGTGCTGGACGGCGCCTGGGGCACGATGTTCCAGAACGCGAAGCTGTCGCCGGCCGACTACCAGACCGAGCGTCTGGCGAATCATCCGAGAGACGTCACCGGTGACCCGGACCTGCTGAACATCACCGCGCCCGAAGTGGTGCTCGACGTGCACCGGCAGTACCTGGCCGCCGGCGCCGACATCACCACCACCAACACCTTCACCGCCACCAGCATCGGGCAGGCCGACTACGGCCTGGAGTCGATGGTGCGTGAGATGAACCTGGAGGCCGCGAAGCTGGCCCGGCAGGCGGCCGAGGAGGCGGAGCGGGAGAACGGCGTCCGCCGGTTCGTGGCCGGCTCGGTCGGCCCCCTGAACGTCACGCTGTCCCTGTCGCCGAAGGTGGAGGACCCGGCCTACCGTGCCGTCACGTTCGAGCAGGTGCACGCCTCCTACGCCGAGCAGATCGAGGCGCTGCGCGACGGCGGTGTCGACCTGCTGCTGGTCGAGACCATCTTCGACACGCTGAACGCGAAGGCCGCGCTGGCCGCGGCCCGCGACGTGGCGCCTGAGCTGCCGATCTGGTTCTCGGTCACGATCGTCGACCTGAGCGGGCGCACGCTCTCGGGGCAGACCGTCGAGGCCTTCTGGCGCTCCATCGAACATGCCGACCCGCTGGTGGTGGGCGTGAACTGCTCTCTCGGCGCGGCCGAGATGCGGCCCTACGTGGCCGATCTGGCGCGACTGGCGGGCACCTACACGGCCAGCCATCCCAACGCCGGCCTGCCCAACTCGTTCGGCGAGTACGAGGAGGGCCCCGACGAGACCAGCCACCTGGTGCACGGTTTCGCCCAGGACGGCCTGGTCAACGTGGTCGGCGGCTGCTGCGGCACCACCCCGGCGCACATCGCGGCCATCGCCGACCGGGTGAAAGACGTGAAGCCCCGCGCGGTGCCGCGGATCCCGCAGCAGACCCGCTTCAGTGGCCTGGAGCCGATGAACATCACCGAGACCACCGGTTTCGTGATGATCGGCGAGCGCACCAACGTCACCGGCTCGGCCAAGTTCCGCCGGCTGATCGAGGCCGACGACTACCAGACCGCGGTCGAGGTCGCGCTCGACCAGGTGCGCGGTGGCGCCAACGTGCTCGACGTGAACATGGACGCCGATCTGCTCGACAGCGAGCAGGCGATGGTGACGTTCCTCAACCTGATCGCGACCGAGCCCGAGGTGGCCCGGATCCCGGTGATGGTCGACAGCTCGCGGTGGTCGGTCCTGGAGGCCGGCCTCCAGTGCCTCCAGGGCAAGGGCATCGTCAACTCGATCAGCCTGAAGGAGGGCGAGGAGGTCTTCCTCGAGCACGCCCGGCAGATCCGCCGCTACGGCGCGGGTGTGGTGGTGATGGCGTTCGACGAGACCGGTCAGGCCGACACCGCCGACCGCAAGGTCGAGGTCTGCGGCCGTGCCTACGACCTGCTCACCCAGAAGCTCGGGTTCCCGGCCGCCGACATCATCTTCGACCCGAACGTGCTGGCCGTCGCCACCGGCATGAGCGAGCACAACGACTACGCCAGGGCGTTCATCGACGCGCTGCCCCGCATCAAGGAGCGCTGCCCGGGCGCGCGGATCAGCGGCGGCGTGTCCAACCTCTCCTTCGCCTTCCGCGGCAACAACGTGGTGCGCGAGGCGATGAACTCGGCCTTCCTCTACCACGCGGTGCGCGCCGGGCTCGACATGGGAATCGTCAACGCCGGTCAGCTGGCGGTGTACGAAGACATCCCGAAAGACCTGCTGGAACTCATCGAAGACGTCCTGTTCAACCGCCGTGACGACGCCACCGACCGGCTCGTCACCTTCGCCGGCACGGTGAGCGGGTCGGGCACCAAGCGGGTCGTCGACCTGTCGTGGCGCGAGGCGCCGGTCGGTGAGCGGCTGAGTCACGCCCTGGTGCACGGCATCGTCGACTTCATCGAGGAAGACACCGAGGAGGCCCGGCAGCAGGCCGCTCGGCCGCTGGAGGTGATCGAGGGCCCGCTGATGGACGGCATGAAGGTCGTCGGTGACCTGTTCGGTGCCGGCAAGATGTTCCTGCCGCAGGTGGTGAAGAGCGCCCGGGTGATGAAGCGGGCCGTCGCCTACCTCGAGCCGTACATGGAGGCCGAGAAGGCCGAGGCCCTGCGGCTGGGCACGACCACCACGAGCCGTTCCCACCAGGGCAAGGTCGTGCTCGCCACGGTGAAGGGCGATGTTCACGACATCGGCAAGAACATCGTCGGTGTGGTGCTGGGCTGCAACAACTACGAGGTCATCGACCTCGGTGTGATGGTGCCGGCGGCGAAGATCCTGGAGACCGCGATCGCCGAGAACGCCGACATGGTCGGCCTTTCCGGGCTGATCACGCCGTCACTCGACGAGATGGTCAACGTTGCCGAGGAGATGCAGCGCCGCGGCATGGAGCTGCCGCTGCTGATCGGTGGTGCCACCACCTCACGGCAGCACACCGCGGTCCGGATCGCCCCGGCCTACGAGGGCGCCACGGTGCACGTGCTCGACGCCTCGCGGGTGGTCGGGGTGGCGTCGGGCCTGCTCAGCGCCGAGCAGAACGCCCGGGTGATCGAGGAGAACCGCACCGAGCAGGCCCGGCTGCGGGAGGCCCACGCCAGCCGCCGGGCCAACCCGCTGCTGTCGCTCACCCAGGCCCGGGCGAACGCCGAGAAGGTCGACTTCTCCGAGATCCCGACGCCGGCTTTCACCGGCCTGCGCACGGTCGACGCCGATCTGACCGAACTGCGCGCGATGATCGACTGGACCTTCCTGTTCCTGGCCTGGGAGATGAAGGGCAAGTACCCGGCGATCCTCGAGAACCCCACCGCTCGTGAGCTCTTCGACGACGCCAACACGCTGCTCGACGAGATCGTCGAGGCCGGGCACTTCACCGCCCAGGGGGCATACGGCTTCTGGCCGGCACACTCCGAGGGCGACGACATCGTGCTGGAGAACGGCATGAAGTTCCCGATGCTGCGGCAGCAGACGGTGAAGCCGGAGGGCCGTCCCAACCGGTCGCTCGCCGACTACGTCGCCCCGGCCGGATCGGGCGATCACCTGGGCGGTTTCGCCGTCGCCATCCACGGCGCCGACAAGCTCGCCGCGTCGTACGAGGCGCAGAACGACGACTACCGGGCGATCATGGTGAAGGCCCTCGCCGATCGTCTGGCCGAGGCCTTCGCCGAGTACCTGCACCTCCAGGCACGCAAGGAATGGTTCGAGCCGGACGCCCAGCCGGTCCTGGAAGACCTGCACGCCGAGCGGTTCCGCGGCATCCGCCCGGCTCTCGGCTACCCGGCCTCCCCCGACCACGGCCTGAAGAAGGAGCTTTTCGACCTGCTGAAGGCCGAGCAGGTGGGTATCACGCTGACCGAGAGCTACGCGATGGCCCCGGCCGCCGCGGTCAGCGGCCTGATCTTCGCCCACCCGTCGTCGCGGTACTTCACGGTCGGCCGGATCGGCCGCGACCAGGTCGAGGACTACGCCGCACGACGGGGCCTGTCCCGCGTCGACATGGAGAAGCTTCTGCGCCCGAACCTGGCCTACGACCCCACGTAGGCAGACCGGTGGGGAGCCCGCATCGGCTCCCCACCGGTCCCGCGGCCCGGCCTCAGCCGCGTGACGGCAGTGCGCCGCCCACCTCGTCGTCCTGGACCGGGATCGACGGTGCCGTCGCAAACGCCACGATGCGCTGGAGGGCGTCCCAGTTGCGCAGGGCAACGCGTCCCTCGTCCCGGAGAGAGGCCAGGGCCTCGTCGCCGTCTGCGGGAGCGCCGACGGCCTCCTCGTACAGGCCCTTCTCCGCATCGCGCCAGGCCGGGCGGCTCTCCACCACGACATCGCGAAAACCCGCGGCCTCCAGGTCACGCCGCAGGTCGAGCCGGCGGATGCGGTCCGGCACCTCGGGGTCACCGGCCTGTGTGGCCTGCCAGGTGGTGAGGGCGAGGCGACCACCGGGGGCCAGGATCCTCCGGAACTCGTTCAGGATGTCGATCGTGTCGGCGAACTGCACCGAGTCGGAGCACAGCAGCCCGTGCACGCTGCGGTCGGCCAGTCCGGTCTCGGTGAGGGTGCCGACCGTGAACTCCGCCTGGTTCTCGTCGAGACGGCGGCCCGCGGTGACTCGGGCCTGTTCCAGCGCCACCTCGGAGAAGTCGACGCCGACCAGCCGCGCGTCCGATCGCCGGGCCAGTTCGATGCCGTAACTGCCACGGCCGCAGGCGATGTCGGCCACCGTGCCGCCCTCCGGCACCTACAGCTGGACGGTGATCTCGTCCAGGGCCTCGTAGGGCACCACCCCGGCCGGGCCGAAGTCTTCGGGGAACCCGAGGTGGCGCGCCAGGATGGCGTCCTTGGCGGGCGATGCCTGCATGTCGGAGTACCAGCGGTCGTAGTACGCGCTGTCCCGTGTGGAACGGGAAGTCTGGTCACCCTGTTCTGTTCGCACGGCCGACATCGTGCCCCATCCCCGTCGATGGACCCAGGTCGGGTGGGAGGCGACATTTTCGTCAGCCCGATGCCGCGACATCCGAGGCTTCCGGCCCTACCCGCCGTCGCCGGCGGTTGCGTCCGGAGGCCGGCAAGCGCGCCACCCATCGGTCGCATCAACCGTCCCGGTTCGGGGACGGCCGATGCGACGGTGGATCAGCCCCGTCGGCCGGTCGTCTTCCGCTCGGCGTCCAGGTCGATGTTGCGGGCGGGCTTGGCCGCGGTCTTCCTGACCGGGGTGGCCGTGCGGGCGGCCGGAGCCGTCGGGGTGGCCACGGACCGCCCGGCCGTGGACTTCGCCGCCGCCTTCTTCGCCGGCGTCCGCTTGGCGGCCGTGGTCTTGGCAGCTGCCGTCTTGGCCGCCGTGGTGGTCTTGGCCGCCGTGGTCCTGGCCGGAACCGCCTTGCTGGTGGCCGACTTCCGGGTGCTACCGGCCGCCGCGGTCGCCGACCGCGACTTCTTGATCGCCGCGACCCGGGCCTCGACCGCGTTGGGGTTGTCGATCTCGAGGATGTCGGCCAGGAAGCGCCCGGTGTGGCTGTCGGGGTTGGCCGCCACCTCTTCGGGCGTGCCCTCGGCCACCAGCGTGCCGCCCCCGCTGCCGCCCTCCGGCCCCAGGTCGACGATCCAGTCGGAGCTCTTGATCACGTCGAGGTTGTGCTCGATGACGATGACCGAGTTGCCCTTGTCGACCAGCCCCTGGAGCACGCCGAGGAGCTTGCGTATGTCTTCGAAATGCAGACCCGTGGTCGGCTCGTCGAGGACGTAGACACTGCGGCCGGTGGAGCGTTTCTGAAGCTCGCTGGCGAGTTTCACCCGCTGCGCCTCGCCGCCGGACAGGGTGGGGGCGGACTGGCCCAGACGCACGTAGCCGAGACCGACGTCCACCAGCGTGCGCAGATGCCGCGCGATCGCGGGCACGGCCTCGAAGAATTCCGCGGCCTCCTCGATCGGCATGTCGAGCACGTCGGCCACGGTCTTGCCCTTGAAGTGCACCTCCAGGGTCTCCCGGTTGTACCGGGCCCCGTGGCAGACCTCGCACGGCACGTAGACGTCGGGCAGGAAGTTCATCTCGATCTTGATCGTGCCGTCGCCGGAGCACGCCTCACAGCGACCACCCTTGACGTTGAACGAGAACCGGCCCGGCTGGTAGCCGCGGACCTTGGCCTCCTGCGTCTGCGCGAACAACTTGCGCACGTGGTCCCAGACACCCGTGTAGGTGGCCGGGTTGGACCGCGGGGTGCGGCCGATCGGGCTCTGATCGACGTGCACCACCTTGTCGAGGTGCTCCAGGCCCTTCACGGTCTTGTGCCGGCCGGGCACCTGACGGGCACCGTTGAGCTTGTTCGCCAGCACCGTGTACAGAATGTCGTTGACCAGCGTGGACTTTCCGGAACCGCTCACCCCGGTGACCGACACCAGACACCCCAGGGGGAACGAGACGTCCAGGCCCTGGAGGTTGTGCTCGCGAGCGCCCACCACCGTCAGCTGACGCTTCGTGTCGCGCGGCCGCCGGATCTCCGGCACCTCGATCGCCTTGCGCCCCGACAGGTACATGCCGGTGAGCGAGTCGGGGTGCTCGTACAGTTCTTTCACGGTGCCGGAGTGCACGACGTAGCCGCCGTGCTCCCCCGCGCCCGGACCGATGTCGACCGCCCAGTCGGCTGCCCGGATCGTGTCTTCGTCGTGCTCGACCACGATCAGCGTGTTGCCCAGGTTGCGCAGCCGCGTGAGAGTGTCGATCAGCCGCCGGTTGTCGCGCTGGTGCAGGCCGATGCTCGGCTCGTCGAGCACGTAGAGCACACCGACCAGGCCCGAGCCGATCTGTGTGGCCAGCCGGATGCGCTGCGCCTCACCCCCGGACAGCGTGCCCGCGGCCCGGTCGAGCGACAGATAGGTCAGGCCGACGTCGAGCAGGAAGCCGATGCGGGCGTGGATCTCCTTGAGCACCTGGTCGGCGATCTTCTTCTCGCGCGCGGTGAGTTTCAGCGAGCCGAGGAACTCCGCGGCCTCGGTCAGCGGCAGCGCGCAGACCTCGGCGATGGACCGGCCCCCGACCGTGACGGCGAGCACCTCGGGCTTGAGCCGCGTGCCCTTGCAGACGGGGCACGGGATCTCGCGCATGAAGCCCTCGTAGCGCTCCCGGCTCCACTCCGACTCGGTCTCCGAGTGGCGGCGCTGGATGAACGGGATGACGCCCTCGAAACCCGTGGTGTACGAGCGTTCCCGGCCGAAACGGTTCTTGAACTTCACGTGGACCTGGTAGTCCTGCCCCTCCAGCAGGGCGGTGCGGGCCCGCTCCGGCAGTGCCCGCCAGGGGGTGTTCACGGTGAACCCGAGATCCTTGCCCAGCGCCTTCATCAGCCGCAGGAAGTACTCGGCCGACCCCTGGGTCCAGGGCACGATCGCGCCCTCGGCCAGCGTGAGGTCTTCGTCAGGCACCAGCAGCTCTGGGTCGACCTCGAGCTTGACACCGATACCGGTGCACTCGGGGCAGGCACCGAACGGGTTGTTGAACGAGAACACCCGCGGCTCGATGTCGTCGATCGCGATCGGGTGCTCATTGGGGCAGGCCATCTTCTCGCTGAAGCGGCGCTCCCGGTCGGGTGCCCCTTCCAGCTCGTCGACCAGGTCGGCGATCACGATGCCGTTGGCCAGTTGCAGGGCTGTCTCGACCGAGTCGGTGAGGCGCTGCTTCGAGGACGACTTGGCCGACAGCCGGTCGACCACCACCTCGATGGTGTGCTTGTAACGCTTGTCGAGCGTGGGCGAGTCGGCCAGCGACACCACCTCGCCGTCGACCCGGGCGCGGGAGAAGCCCTTGGTCTGGAGATCGGCGAAAAGATCGACGAACTCGCCCTTCCGGGCCCGGACCACCGGCGCGAGCACCTGGAACCGGGTGCCCTCGGGCAGGTCGAGCAGCCGGTCGACGATCTGCTGCGGAGTCTGTTTGGTGATCGGCTCACCACAGATCGGGCAGTGTGCCCGCCCGGCCCGCGCCCAGAGCAGACGCAGGTAGTCGTACACCTCGGTGATCGTGCCGACGGTGGACCGCGGGTTACGCGACGTGGACTTCTGGTCGATCGAGACGGCCGGGGAGAGGCCCTCGATGAAGTCGACGTCGGGTTTGTCCATCTGGCCGAGGAACTGACGGGCATAGGCGGACAGCGACTCGACGTACCGGCGCTGCCCCTCGGCGAAGATGGTGTCGAACGCCAGGGAAGACTTGCCCGACCCGGACAGACCGGTGAAAACCACCAGTGCGTCACGGGGAAGATCGAGCGAGACGTCCTTCAGGTTGTGCTCGCGGGCTCCGCGAACGATAAGTCGGTCACTCACGAGGGCCATGCTAGGTGCCACCACCGACAGTCTTCGCGTCGAACGGTCCAGGACCTGTCCGCGAAGCCGGTTGCGCGCGATTCCACGCCCCGCTGCCCGATCTTCCCCATTCCGCCCCCGGCGGCCCACCCGGCGTAGACCCGCCGGTCACGCCGCGCTGCCGCCGCCCTTCCCGCCCCTGACGGGATGGCAGGGTATGTCCATGGTCTACAACGGAGAAGTCACCGCCGGAGGGCCCGCGGACGTCCGCGAACTCCCCGACGCGGTGATCCGGAAGGCGAGCGTCTCGCCCCAGGACAACAACGCGTACCTGATCACCTGCCGGCGGACCGGGGACCAGCTGCTCATCGACGCGGCGGACGACGCCGACCGGGTGCGCGCCCTGATCGGCGAGGGCGGTGGCCCCCTGCGCGGCATCGTCACCACCCACCAGCACTGGGACCACCACCGCGCGCTGGCCGAGATCGCCGGTGTCACGAAGGCGGCGACGCTGGCCGGCGAGGACGACGCGGAGGCACTGCCGGTGCAGCCCGACGTGCGGTTGCGGCACGGCGACGCGGTTGCGGTGGGCGAGCTCACCCTCGACGTGGTGCACCTGCGGGGCCACACACCCGGATCGGTCACCCTGGTGCTGACCAGCTCCGACGGCAGCGTGCACGCGTTCACCGGTGATTCCCTGTTCCCCGGCGGGGTCGGCAACACGTTCGACGACAAGGAGAACTTCGCCTCCCTGCTCGCGGACGTCGAGGAGCGGCTGTTCGGGGTCTACCCGGACGAGACCTGGATCTACCCGGGCCACGGCAAGGACACCACGCTCGGCGCCGAGCGCCCGAACCTGCCGGAGTGGCGCGAACGAGGCTGGTGACTCCCCGCGGGGATCATGGGCTTTCGTCGATGCCGAGGCCCGTGATCCCCGCTCAGATCGAAGAGAAGACCAACGGTACGGAATTGTCGTATCATTGATCCCATGCCGACGTCGCAGACCACCCCCCGGTCCCTCAGAACGGACGACGACACGGCGCTGCGCACGGCCATGATCCAGGCCGCCACCCGGCTCCTGGCCGAGTCCCCCGACCACGACATCGCCACGCGCGCCGTCTGCGAGGCGGTCGGCGTCACCCAGCCCCGGCTGTACCGGCTGTTCGGTGACAAACGCGGCCTGCTCGACGCGGTGGCCGACGCCGGGTTCGAGCGGTACGCCGAGCAGAAGGCCCTGCTGGAGAAGACCGGCGACCCGGTGGCCGACCTCTACGCCGGATGGGACGACCACCACCGGTTCGCAGCGGCCAATCCCGCTCTCTACCAGTTGATGTTCGCCCCCCGCCCGCAGTCGCACAGCGAGGCCCGGCGCCGGATCCTCGGCCTCCTGGAGGCGTCGCTGCTGCGCTGCTCCGCCGTCGGCGCGCTCCGGGTCGACGTGAACCACGCCGCCCAGCTGATCCTCTCGGCCAACGTCGGGGTGGCCCTCAACCGCATCGCGCAGCCCGGCCTGTTCGACGAAGAGCTGTCCCACCGGGCCCGCGACGCCGCGTTCGGCGCCGTGCTCGCCGCCCCCATGGGCGACAGCACCGCCGACCCGGTCGGCGACGCGGCCCGGCAGCTTCACTCGCAACTCGCCCTGACGGGCAGCGACGCCCTGGAACCGGCCGAGGAGTCCCTGCTGGAGCGCTGGCTGGAACGCATCGTCGAACGCGGCACCGGAGAGATCAACGGATGAAGGTGAACAGCCTGCGCGACGGGTCCAGACACCGGGAAGCAGATCGGCTTCCGACGGGTTGCCCATGATCGGTGCCCGGCCGGCCGACCGGGCACGATCGCACGTGGAAAGGCAGAAACCTTATGGCAGTGGCCGACAGCGGCACGATCGGGCTCGGTGGCAAGCAGGTCCACCGACTCGGATTCGGCGCGATGCGCATCACGGGTCCTGGTATCTGGGGCCCGCCGACAGACCACGACGAGGCAGTGCGGGTGCTACGCCGGGCTGTCGAGCTGGGCGTCACCTTCATCGACACGGCCGACTCCTACGGCCCCTACGTCTCCGAGGACCTGATCCGGGAGGCGCTGCACGACGGCACCGGTTACGGCGACGTCGTCATCGCCACCAAGGGCGGCCTGACCCGCAGCGGTCCCGACGTGTGGCCGCCGCTGGCCCGCCCCGAGTACCTGCGCCAGTGCATCCTGATGTCGATGCGCCGCCTGGGGCTGGAGCAGATCCCACTGTGGCAGCTGCACCGGATCGACGCGAAGACTCCGCGCGAGGAAACCTTCGGCGAGATCAGCAAATTCGTCGACGAGGGCCTCGCCCTCCAGATCGGCCTGTCCGAGGTCAGCGTCGAGGAGATCAAGGCCGCACAGGCCGCCGGCCTGCCGGTCGCCTCGGTTCAGAACCGCTACAACATGGGTGACCGCCGGGCCGAGGACGTGCTCGACTACTGCGAGCAGCAGGGCATCGCGTTCATCCCGTGGGCCCCGGTCAACGCGGGGTCGCTGGCCCGGCCGGGCGGTCCGCTGGAGAAGGTCGCCGGGCATCACCCGGGGGCCACCACCTCACAGCTGGCCCTCGCCTGGTTGCTGCGCCGCTCGCCGGTGATGGTGCCGATCCCCGGCACCTCGTCGGTGTCGCACCTGGAAGAGAACCTCGGCGGCGCCGACATCTCCCTCAGCGACGACGAGTTCAAGACCCTCGCCGACGCGATCTGACAAGAACAGAACGGTGGACGGCGAGGAGCCCGCGCGGCCCTCGCCGTCCACCCATTCACCGCAGCACCGCGACGAACTCCTCGGCCGTCACCGGCACCGAGAACATCGGGAAGTCGAAACGCAGGGCGTTGTCGTGCGCCTCGATGGAGGTGGCCGCCATGCAGTCGGACAACGTGATCACCCGGTAGCCGTTCTCGTAGCCGCTGCGCATGGTCGACTCGACGCAGCAGTTGGTCAGGAAACCACCGAGCGCGATCGTGCGAATTCCCTTGCTGCGCAGGATGAAATCCAGGTTGGTGCTGGCGAACGTGTCGAGGCCGCGTTTGCCCTCGACCACGATGTCACCGGTCTGTGGGGCCAGGTCGTCGACGATGGCGGCGCCCCAGGCACCCTTCACGAAGGCCTTTCCGTCGACCACGCCCCTGAGGATGCCGTAGGGGTGTGAACTGATCTCGCGATAGCCCTCGGCGAACGTGATCGGCGCGTGCATCACCGTGACGCCGGCGGCCCGTGCCGCCCCGGCCACGTTCTTCGTCTTCTCCAGCATGCCGGTGCTGCGCATGACCGGTGCGACGGCATCGTGCAGCACGCCGCCCTCACTGGTGAAGTCGTTCTGGTACTCGATGAGGACGAGGGCGGTGGTGGCCGGGTCGGGAGAGGTGTCGAGCGCCATCGGGTCTCCTTGGGTTGCTCCGTCGAAACCTGAAAACTTTTTGGGGCCGCGGGACAACCATAGGCCTGGGTCGTTGCGTTGTTTGGGGTGACGGCACGGGAGTTGGTGGGGGATCAGGATGATCAGAACGGGTAGGGCGGCCGCACGCGCGGCGTCGGTGTTGGCAGCAACACTGCTGGCGGTGCTGGCCCTGGCGGCGTGCGACGGTTCCACGGGCAGCACTCCAGGCGGCGCAACAGGCAGCACAACGGGCAGCGCTTCGGGCAGCGCTTCGGGCAGCGCTTCGGGCAGCGCTTCGGGCAGCGCTTCGGGCAGCGCTTCGGGCGGTGGAGCCACGCCGACGGCTCCGACCGACGGCTCCGCGCCGGTGCTGTCCGACAGCGGCATCGGCGACCTGGAACTGGGTGACAGCCTGAAACAGGCCAGAGCTCTGGGGTTCGTCGGCGAGAATGCCACCTCCGAGGTCGACGGCGAGGTCTGCGCCCAGTACCCGGGTGAGAAGGGCCTGGAATGGCTGTATTTCACCGATGACCAGCTGATCATCATCGCGGCGGGGCCGACGGTCCGGCTCGACACCGGGGTCGGGGTGGGCGACACGTTCGCTCAGCTGAACGATGCCTACGGCGACCGCATCAGTGGTGAAGACAGTGGCCTGGCCCGGCTGAACCTCACCGCGCCCGATGCTCCCTTCCCGGCGTTCTACCGCGTCGGCATCGACACCTCGTACGCCTTCCGCGATTCGAAGATCATCGACATCGCGCTCCAGTCGATCGAGCAGGGATGCTACGAGTAGCCATGACGGCCTCCCGCGACCCGGAACCGTCACGCAGCAGGCCATCCGGCCCTGAACGGGCCCGCCCCGCAGCCGCGCAGTCCCCGACCATCAGCCCCACGACCATTCACTCCACAGCTGCACGGTCCACGGCCCTGCGCTCGGCCGACGACCTCACGGTGCGGCGGAACGAAGTGCTCGACGAGAGGAGCACCGGCGACGGCGGCGCGGTCGATTTCGCCGATTACGTCACCGCACGCCTGCCCGACCTGCTGCGGCTCGGGCACGCCCTCACCGGGAACCCGCACGACGCCAGCGATCTCGTGCAGGACGTGCTGGAGAAGGTCGGGGTCCGCTGGAAGACCCTCCAGCGACAGGGAGCGAACATCGACGCCTACATACGCCGCGCGATGGTCAATGCCCGCACCAGCCGGTGGCGGCGCCGTCGCCGCGAGACTCTGGTGGCGAGCGCGCCCGACAGCACGGTCGCGCCACATGACCGCTTCGACGACGAGCCGCTCTGGCAGGCCCTGGGAACCCTGCCGGCCAAGCAGCGGGCGGTGCTGGTGCTGCGCTACTACGAGGGCCTGAACGAGTCCGAGATCGCCGACGCCCTGGGCATTTCCGCGGGCACGGTGAAGAGCCACGCGTCGCGCGCCATGGCGGCGCTGCGCAAGAACCTGTCCACCACGCCGGAGGGGGCCTGATGAGTCACGACCAGCTCGACGATCGTCTCTCCGCGCTGTTCGACGGCCCGGCGCTCGACCTGCCGACCCGCGACGACGCGGCCGACACCGTCCTGGGCCGGGTACGCCGGGCCAGGCGACGCCGGCGGGCTCTCAAGGCGGGTGCCCCGGCACTGCTCGCGGTGGTCGCCCTGGTGACCGGGCTGACCGGGCTGACCGTGACCCTGCACGACGACGATCCCCCCGGGCCCGGTCCGGAGGTGCTCACCGCCAGCGGCATCGGTGGCCTGAACATCGGCATGAGCGTCGACGAGGCCGAGTCGGCCGGGCTGATCCGCAGGCCGGAAGACGGCACCACGGTGAAGGTCTGCCAGGAGTATCCCGGCACCGGGACGGTGAAGGCGGCGTTCGCGCTGAACGGGGTCATCGTGCGCATCGTGGTCGACGCCTTCAGCGACACCCCCGAGGGCATCCACCTCGGCGACACCTACACCGACCTGGAAAAGGCCTACCGGTCAGGCGGGAACCTGCACCGGGTGAACGCCGAGAAGGTCCGGGTCGATCTGGGGGCAACCAGGTACGAGTTCACGCTCGAAGCCCTGGAACCCCGCGATTCAGCGGGTCGGCTGCCCGCCGTCATCGGCATGGAACTCACCAGCACCACCCAGACATGCTGACGACCTCAGCCCGGCACGCCGTCCCAGACCGTGACCTGGAGCGCCAGCTCGTCGGCCCGGCCGGCCCCCTCGCCCACACGCAACCAGGCGATCCGCCCGTCGGAGGTCCGCAGGCAGAACTGGTCCCCGGGGAACACGTCAAGGGCAGGGTAGCCCTCGCGGCCGGCCTCCACCCGGGCGGCGCAGCGCTGGGCGGCACCCTCGGGCATGCCCTGGTCGATGTACAGGCTTCCGTCGTTCGCCGACAGCCCGTTCTTCCTGGACCAGTACATGTCCAGCGCACTGGATTTCGGGCCGGTGTGGGTGGGCGATGCCTCGTCCACGTCGATGCCGAGACCGCTGTCGACGGTGACCGGTCCCTCGAAGAGCACCACCGGCCGGTCGGCTGCCGCCGGGTTGTCCCTGCCGGAACCTCCGCCGGCGGGGTCGGAGGTGGGCCGCCACGGGGTGAGGGGCCGGCCGGTGCTCGCGGGGTAGGTGTCGTTGTCGTCCGGTGTCCGGTCGCCCAGCATCACCGTCGAACCCCACACGATGGCCACGAGCACCGCCAGGGTGCCTCCCGCCACGAGAACCTTGATCGCACGCCCCTGTCGCGACCCGTCCGAGGCGTCGGCCGAAACACCGCTCGAAACACCGGGCGGCAGAACGGGTAAGGCACCGGGCAGAGCGCCAGGCCCAGCGCCAGGCGGCGGAGCAGCCGACGATCCGTCGGGAGAGGACTGGCCGGAAGACGTGTGCTGGTCGCTGCGGCGTGGTGACGTCACGCGTGGGGGTCCTCTGTTGTTCGGATGGTGGTTCGGAATCAGGTGAAACAGCTGCACGGGCGCAGAGAATGAGCCCGGCCGGCCACCCCGGGGGTGAGGTCGGAGTGGCCGGCCGGGCTGCTGACCGGAGCCGGGGCCGAACCCGGCACGGTCGTCATCAGGCGGAACCGATCGGGAGCACCCGATCAGAAGGGGTCAGAGGGAACCCGGCTCAACCTGTCGGAACCGGCTGCGCCGGGCCGGTTTCAGTTGACGGTGACAGTGGTGCTGGCCACCACGTTACCGGCGACCGAGGCGGTGACGACGTACTCCCCCGCCACCTTGATCCGGAACTTCACCTTGGCCTCACCGCGCTTGTTCACGGTGTCGGTGTCGCCGTAGACGGCGTCACCACCCGTCAGCACGGCCTGCACCGACACCGTCGTGCCGGGCTCGAGACCGCTCAGCTCGTAACGGAAGCTGTCCCCGGCCTGGCCGTCCGTCGGGCCGCTGATCGCGGCGTCCGGCACCACGAAGTCGACCCGGGCCCGCTCGTCCAGCGCGCAGTCCACGGTGCGCACCCGGGCGCGGTGGCGCCCCGATCCGGCGGCCACCGTGATCGTGGCGGTGGACTGCCCGGCCGGGACCAGCTGCGACACCCCGTCGACGGTGACGAGCGCACCGCACCGGCCGTCGTTGTTGCCGAGCGTCAGGGTGACGACGGAGTTGCCGTCGCCGTCCGGACCGGTGGCCGAGGCGGACAGGGTCAGCGGCACGCCGGACGGGTAGGCGTAGGCGACACCGGCCGCCCCACCCCCCAGCCCGACGATGGCCGCGACCCCTATGGCGGCGGACTTACGACTGATTCTTCTCTGGGTCATGACTCGCTGGTCCCCTCTGATGCGGGAGGCGGTCGGAGGCAGGTTCATCCCCCGACGACGGATGAGGTCTTGCAGGCAGTCAGCGGTTTCGCGCTGCTGGTGGCCGGCTTCACCATGGGCTGGCTGAGCACGACCGGGATCTGCCCGGCGTCGTCCTCGACGACCGGGGTGGACATCACGACGTTCACCGTCCGGGTCTGGCCGGCAGCAATCGGAATGCTGAGCCGCCAGACCGGATGGTTGTTGTCCGTCCCGGTGACCGGGACCGTCGTCGTGCCGTCCAACTGGGTGAGCACGGCGCTGCTCCCCACCGGTCCGTAGATGTCCAGGACGATCCGGTTGCTGCCGTCACGAACCGCCTTGCCCGTGTAACCCCGCTGTATGAGGTCGGTCCGGACGTTGACGTAGGACGGCAGCCCTTCCCCATCCTTGGGAGCCGTGTTGTCCAGGGTGACCGAGATCTGGCCCACCCTGGCGCTGTTGATGCAGGTGCCGGGATCGTAGCGAGTGTCCACCTGCAAGTAGGCGTCCATCTTGTTGCCACCGCCGTTGTTGATCACGGCCATGGCGAACGGTCCGGGGTCGCCCGGGATGGTGCCGGAGATGCTGAGCTGCTCCAGCTGGGACTCGACCTCGTCGTCGTTGGCCCAGAGCAGGAGCCGGCGCTCGCGAATCGGCTCACGCAGAGACTTGATCAGCGTCGGGAGGCTGAACTCGCCCTTCGAGAACTTGCCGAACACCGCCTCGACCAGCTCGGTGGTGACCGCGTCGACGTCGCCGGGGTTCTGCCAGCGCGCGTACACACCCTTGCTGAGGAAGTTCACCGCATTGGACGAATCCACGGTGACGTCACGGACTTTCACCGGACCGGTGGCCGCGAGCATGGCGGCCACCACGTTCTGGTCGACCCCGGCGACGAAGTCCGCCTGCTGGTCGGTACGCGCGTGCCACCCGGAGGCGGCCAGCTCACCGGTGTGCGGAAAGTGCGGGCTGGCGTTGAATCCGGCCCACTCGGTGAGGTCCTTGCCGTAGTGCGCGCGCAGACTGGACGGCACCGCCGAGGCCGGGATCAGCGGCCCCCGGTCGAGCTTGCCGCGGGACTCGGCGTCCGCCAGCCGCATCCGCCCGTCCTGGGTGCGCAGCTCGGCGAAAGCACCCACCAGACCACCGGTTCCACGTGCCTCGGCGTCCTGCTGGAGCAGCACGATCCAGGTCTTCTCCTGATCGGCCCCGAGCATGCCGGGCAGCTGCTCGAGCAACGGCACGGCGTCGGCGAACGGACCCCTGGCCGACTTCAGCGCGGCGTTGAGCGTGGTGACGCCGTCGGCGACCTCGGGGCGCAGCCCGGACGGGTCGAGCTCGTTCACCCTGACGGCGCCGGAGGACACCGCGGCGGACAGCTCCGGCATGGCGTCGGCCATGGCGCGCAGCGCCGTCACGTCCAGCTGCCCCTGATCACCGGCGCTGCCGCTGGGATTGAGCCGGGGCAGCGCCTGCTCCAGCGGGCGGGCGGCACCGGTGATGTCGGCCATCACCGCGCTGACCTCACGCGCGGCCCGCAGGTCACGGCCCAGCACGGGCACGTAACCGGCCGCGCCCCAGACCGGGTCGCCGGTGAGACGGTGCGCGCGCTGGGCGTCGGCACGGACCCGGGTGAGCGTCTCGCCGGCGGCGGTCAGGTCGTAGGCCTGGAGCTGCGACTGCAACGTCTTGCCGTCCACCCGCAGTGCCTCGACCGCACTGCGCGCCTCACGCGCCCGCACCGCCAGCCAGGCCCCCGCCCCCACGATCGCGAGCACGCCGAGGGCGGCCACCACCACCCATGGCCTCCGCCCGCGGAGCCACGGCAGCCGGCCGCCCGGATTTTCTTCGCTCACTCGCCTCCCCACGGCGCGAGTCTGACACAGAGTGAAGGCATGAACACTCTTGGTCCAACGCTTATGGGCCGAACATCCGAGGCGACCATGAGCGACACGCCGGGGGGCGCCGGTCTGATCGTCGTCCTCAAGCCCCTTCGGCACAGGGGAAACATGCATGAGCAGCCGGGATGGCCACGCTGCCACCGGTCCGGCCCCCACCTGGGCACGCGCGACCGCCGGCGGCTGCGGACGCGACAGCCATGAAAGCGCCTCGCGGGTAGTAACGGCCAGTCACCACTAGAGGGGGCCGTGTTCCAGCCTTGTTACGTCACTGAACCGCTTCACGACCCCCTCTCCCCATCCCGCTTCGCGCGCCCTAATCTGCGGACAAGGACGTGAGAGAGGAAGTCGAGTTCATGACGAACGGCATCGGCCGTGAGCCGGGCGACGTGCTGGACCTGCTGGTCGTCGGGGGCGGCGTGATGGGTCTGTTCACCGCCTACCAGGCGACCCACCAGGCAACCCTGCGGACGGGCACGCGGGCCCGGGTGGCGGTCGTCGAGGTGGGTGAGATCGGCGACCCGATGACGGCGTCGTTCGGCCGCACCCGCTCCTACCGGCGCGACTACCTGGACGCCGCTTACACCCGCTTCGCCGACGAGGCGATCCGGCTCTGGACCGATTTCGAGACCGCCACCGGCACCGGTGTGCTGGTGCGCTGCGGCTGCATGAACATCGCCAGCACCTCGATCACCCCCGACCTGGACCGCACCTACGCCTCGCTGAGCACCGCGGTGCTGAACCGGCTGGGCATCCCGGTCACCTCGTACGACACCGCCGGCATCGCCGGGCAGTACCCCTACCTCAGGGCCGACCTGGCCGACCTGGATCCGGCGGGCGGCCTGGTCGATCTGCGCACCGTCACCGCGACCTTGCTGAAATCGCTCTCGGCAGAGGGCGTCACGGTGCACGAGCGCACCACCACGACCAAAATTGTGGACGACGGTGAGCTCCTGACGATCACCACCTCGGCCGGCACCCTGACCACGCGCTCGCTGGTGATCACGGCCGGGCACGGCACCAACGACGTCCTCTCCCTGCTCCCCGGCAACCGGTTGCGGGTGCCGATCACGAAGGACCGGCCCAGCGAGGCGCGGTACTACACCCCCACGCCGGAGACCCGGCACCTGTACACGTCCGACCGGATGCCGGTGATGGCCTACCTCGACACCGGGATCTACCTGCACCCGATCGTCGAGGGGGTGGCCGACGCGGTGAAGATCGGCTTCTACAACCCGCCGGACATGCCACGCGGCACCACGAGCGTCAACAGCGTCGGCGACTTCGTCGAGCAGTGCATGCCCGGCCTGCTGGAGGCCACGTCGGTGCCGGTGACCGACACCGACGGCTGCGACTACGACCTGGTCGCCGACGACGACTTCGTGCTCGGGCCGGTGCCCGGCTTCCGCAACGTGTTCGTCGGCGTGGGCTGGCGCGGCACCGGCTACAAGTACGCACCCTGGGTGGGCCGCGTGCTGGCCGAGCTGTCCTGCCAGGAGGGCACCGTCTACGACGTGGCCCGCTTCACCCCCTCGCGTTTCGCCTGAGAACTCTTGCCAGAGAAGGAGCACCGATGAACCGACCCAGTTCCCGCAGCTTCGCCGAGCGGCTCGCCGACGGCGTGATCATCGGCGCCGAGGGCTACGTGTTCGAGCTCGAGCGGCGTGGCTACATCAAGGCCGGCCCCTACGTGCCCGAGGTGATCCTCGACGAGCCGGACGCCCTGCGGCAGCTGCACCGCGAGTTCCTGCGGGCCGGCGCCGACGTGATGGTGGCGCTGACCTACTACGCGCACCGGGAGAAGCTGAAGGACGTCGGCCGCGACGGTCAGCTGGAGGAGCTGAACCGGCAGGCCGTGCGCATCGCCAACGAGATCGCCGCCGAGGGCGGGGCCCTGGTGGCGGGCAACATCTGCAACACCTGGTCGTACGACCCGGCACGCCCGGTGGAGTCCGGCGCCGTGGTGCGGGACCAGTACCTCGAGCAGCTCACCTGGGCCGTCGACGAGGGCGTGGACTTCGTCGTCGCCGAGACCAACGACTTCGTCGGCGAGGCGCTGATCGGCCTGGAGGTGTGCCAGGAGCTGAACCTGCCGGCCGTGGTCACGTTCGCCAGCGTGCAGCCGGAGAAGACCTACGACGGCTACGACTACGTGGACGCCTGCAAGCGCCTGGCCGACGCAGGTGCCGCCGTGGTCGGGTTCAACTGCTCGCGCGGTCCGGAGACCCTGATGCCGATGCTCGAGAAACTGCGTGCGGCAGTGGACATCCCGATCGCGGCCCAGCCGGTTCCCTACCGCACGAACCCGGCCACGCCGGCGTTCGAGTCGCTGACCTCGGCCGACGGCGGGCGCGCGTTCCCGATCGCCCTGGAGCCCTTCTCGCACACCCGGTTCGAGATGGCCGAATGGGCCCGGCGGGCGGCCGATCTCGGGGTGTCGTACATCGGGATCTGCTGTGGCGGTGCACCGCACCACGTGCGCGCGATGGCCGAGGCGCTCGGTCGCGAGACCCCGGCCAGCCGCTACTCCCCCGCCCTCGACCTGCACCCGGTGCTCGGCACTCCCACCGACACCTCGGCGCAGGACGTGATGGGCGACTGGAGCGCGGCCTGATCAGCTGCGATCAGGCCGCTCAGACGGTGGGCAGCGTGAGGATCTCGGCGCCGTCCTCGGTGATCGCCACGGTGTGCTCACTGTGGGCGGTGCGGCATCCGGTCGCGCTGCGCAGCGTCCACCCGTCGGCGTCGGTGACCAGCTTGGCGGTGTCGACCATCACCCACGGCTCCAGGGCCAGCAGCAGGCCGGGACGCAGCTTGTAGCCGCGGCCGGGCCGGCCGGTGTTGGGCACGTGCGGGTCCTGGTGCATGGTCGAGCCGATGCCGTGCCCGCCGAACTCGACGTTGATCGGGTACCCGGCCTCGGTGAGCACGGTGCCGATGGCGTGGGAGATGTCACCGATGCGGGCGCCCGGCCCGGCCGCCGCGATGGCCGCGGCCAGGGCCCGCTCGGTGGCCTCGATCAGCGCGACGCTCTCGGCCGGCCGGGAGTCACCCACGATGAAGCTGATGGCGGAGTCGGCGGCGATGCCGTTCTTGGAGACGGCCAGGTCGAGCGTGACCAGGTCACCATCGGCCAGCTGGTAGTCGTACGGTTTGCCGTGCAGCACGGCGTCGTTCACCGACGTGCAGATGTAGTGGCCGAAGGGGCCGCGGCCGAACGAGGGCTCGTAGTCGACGTAGCAGGACTCGCCCCCGGCCGCGACGATCATCTCCTGGGCCCATCGGTTGATGTCGAGCAGGTTGGTGCCGACCTCGCTGCGCTGTTTCGAGGTGTGCAGGATGTCGGCGACCAGGGTGCCGGCCGCCCGGGCACGCGGCAATTCGCTGGGGGTCAGGATCTCGATCATGAAGTGCCTCTACTCGTGCATCCAATAAATATCCCGGTCATATTATCCCGGTACTAGAATCGGCGTCATGGTCAGGTTGCCGCTCACTCCCGAAGAGGTAGAACGTGGGCAGCGCCTCGGTGCTCTCCTGCGGCGCGCCAGGGGCGAGAGGTCCATGCTGCACACCGCTCTCGACGCCGGGGTCTCCCCCGAGACCCTGCGCAAGATCGAGTCCGGCCGGGTCGCCACCCCTGCCTTCCCCACCATCGCCGCGATCGCCGACGTGCTCGGCCTCTCGCTCGACGAGGTGTGGTCGCAGATCAACCGGTCGGACCCCGCCGGGCTCACGGGAGAGCAGCGCCTGGCCTCGTAACGCGCGGCACCGGCCAGACCACCCGCACAACCACGACCGGTTCCTGCCCCGCCACCGGATCCTGCACCCACCGGTTCCTGCACCCACCGGTTCCTGCACCCGCCGCCTGGTCCCGCACCCGCCGCCGGATCCTGCCCCACCACCGGTCCCGCACCAGCCGCCGGTTCAGTCCTCGGCCGCCGGTTCAGTCCTCGGCCGCCGGTTCAGTCCTCGGCCGCCGGAGGCAGGTCGGGCAGCAGGATCAGCTCGGTCACCGGCTCCCAGCGCTGCCGGGTGACGTCGGTGTGGTGGGGCAGGCAGGCCAGCACGACGTGGAACGGAACCGGTGGGCGGTCCCACCACTCCCCCAGCTCCACGGCCGTGCTCCATTCCCGGGCGGCCATGCGCAAATGATCGGCGAACGTCTCGAACTCGGTCTGGTCGTCGTCGGCCAGCACCTGCTCCGGCTCTTTCAGCACGAGCACGTGCCCGCCCTGCTGCGGGATCCAGTCCAGGTCGGACAGGCAGTCGCCGAACGCCGGCCAGTTCTCGCCGAAGTACCACGGAAACTGGAGCGCCGCCGCGAACTCGTCGAACAACCCCTGCCGGGTGCGGCACTTGCGCCCGCGCACCGTGCGCACCACCAGCCCGGCCTCCGACCAGCCCCACTGCGCGAGCGCGTGCGAGCGCTCGCCGGCCGGGCGCAGCAGGGGGCGCAGCACCTCCTCGGCCCGCAGGAGGATTGGCGAGGGCTTCATCGCCGCCCATCGTCTCAAGCCCGTCACCCCGCGCGGGCCCGGACGCACGGATGGAGTAGCCGGAATTCTGGCCAGCCACGCGCCCCCTCACGCCAGGCGCCCCCTCACACCGCGCGCCCCCTCACACCGCGCCGGTGTCAGGCGTTGGCCGCCTTCATTCCCCGCAGTTCCTTCTTCAGTTCCTGGATCTCGTCGCGCAGCCGCGCCGCCAGCTCGAACTGGAGCTCGGTGGCCGCCGTGTGCATCTGGGCGGTGAGCTGCTGGATCAGGTCGGCCAAATCGGTGGCCGGCACGTTCTCGACGCCGGCCGCGCGGGCCTTGGCACCGGCCGCGCTGCTCATGCCCGGCACCGGCGCCTTGCCCCGGCTGCGCTGCCGGCCGCCACCCCCGAGCAGTTCCTCGGTGTCTTCGTCCTCGCGGGAGATCAGGTCGGTGATGTCCTGGATCTTCTTGCGCAGCGGCATCGGGTCGATGCCGTGCTCGGTGTTGTAGGCGACCTGCTTCTCGCGCCGGCGGTTGGTCTCCTCGATGGCGTACTCCATCGACGGGGTGATCTTGTCGGCATACATGTGCACCTCGCCGCTGACATTTCGCGCGGCGCGGCCGATAGTCTGGATCAGCGACGTGGACGACCTCAGGAAGCCCTCCTTGTCGGCGTCGAGAATGCTGACCAGCGACACCTCAGGCAGGTCGAGTCCTTCACGCAGCAGGTTGATGCCGACCAGCACGTCGAACTCACCCTGCCGCAGCTCGCGCAGCAGCTCGACCCGGCGCAGCGTGTCGACCTCGGAGTGCAGGTAGCGCACCCGCACCCCCTGCTCCAGCAGGTAGTCGGTGAGGTCTTCGGACATCTTCTTGGTGAGCGTGGTGACCAGCACCCGCTCGTCCTTCTCGGCGCGGTCTCGGATCTCGCCGAGCAGGTCGTCGATCTGGCCCTTGGTGCGCTTCACCACGATCTTGGGGTCGATCAGGCCGGTGGGGCGGATGATCTGCTCCACGTAACCGTCGGCCCGGCCCAGCTCGTACTTGCCCGGGGTGGCCGACAGGTAGACGGTCTGGCCGATCCGGTCCTGGAACTCCTCCCACTTCAGCGGGCGGTTGTCCATGGCGCTGGGCAGCCGGAAGCCGTGGTCGACCAGCGTGCGCTTGCGCGAGGCGTCACCCTCGTACATCGCGCCGATCTGCGGCACGGTGCTGTGCGACTCGTCGAGCACCAGCAGGAAGTCGTCGGGGAAGTAGTCGAGCAGACAGTTGGGGGCACTGCCGACCGGCCGCTCGTCCATGTGGAACGAGTAGTTCTCGATGCCCGAGCAGGAGCCGACCTGGCGCATCATCTCGATGTCGTAGGTGGTGCGCATGCGCAGCCGCTGGGCCTCCAGCAACTTGCCCTGCCGCTCCAGCTCTTCCAGCCGCTCGCCCAGCTCGATCTCGATGTTCGCGATGGCCCGTTCCATCCGCTCGGGGCCGGCGATGTAGTGCGAGGCCGGGAAGATGTACATCTCCTGCTCCTCGTGCACGATCTCGCCGGTGAGCGGGTGCAGCGTGTAGATGCGATCGATCTCGTCGCCGAAGAACTCGATGCGCACCGCGAGCTCTTCGTACATCGGGATGATCTCGACCGTGTCACCGCGCACCCGGAAGGTGCCGCGGGTGAACGCCAGGTCGTTGCGGGAGTACTGCATCTGCACGAACTGCCGCAGCAGCACGTCGCGGTCGAGCTCCTGCCCGACCTTCACCGTGACCATCTGGTCGATGTACTCCTGCGGGGTGCCCAGGCCGTAGATGCAGGAGACCGTGGCCACCACGACCACGTCGCGCCGGGTGAGCAGCGAGTTGGTGGCCGAGTGCCGCAGCCGCTCGACCTCCTCGTTGATCGAGGAGTCCTTCTCGATGTAGGTGTCGGTCTGCGGGACGTACGCCTCAGGCTGGTAGTAGTCGTAGTACGAGACGAAGTACTCGACGGCGTTGTTGGGCAGCAGCTCACGGAACTCGTTGGCGAGCTGCGCCGCGAGGGTCTTGTTCGGCGCCATCACCAGGGTGGGCCGCTGCACCTGCTCGATCAGCCAGGCCGTGGTGGCGGACTTGCCGGTGCCGGTGGCGCCGAGCAGCACCACGTGCTGCTCACCGGCGTTGACGCGACGGGCCAGGTCGGCGATGGCCGTGGGCTGGTCGCCGCTGGGCTGGTACTCCGAGACGACCGTGAACGGTGCGACGGTGCGCTTGAGATCGGTGACTGGCCTCATGATGACTACCGTAAGCGCCACCACCGACAGTCTTGTTCCGCCTACTGCCGCAACGGCTCGATCCGGTCTCGCCAGCAGGCGTCCACCTGGGCCAGGGTGGCCGCGAGCGACCCCGAGTTGTCCAGCACGACGTCGGCGATCGCTGCCCGCTGCTCGTCGGTGGCCTGGGCGTGCATGCGGGCCTCGGCGTCCTCACGGCTCATCCCGCGGTCGTCGACCAGCCGCCGGATGCGCTCCTCCAGCGGCGCGTACACCACCATGACCAGGTCGTACGTGGCTCGGTCCGGGTTCTCCGCGAGCAACGGCACGTCGTACACCAGCACCGCGCCGGCCGGTGCGGCCCGCACGATCTCGGCCATCCGCGCCGCCACCCGGGGGTGCACGATGGCGTTCAGCCGGGCCAGCTTCTCGTCGTCCGCGAAGACGATCCTGCCGAGGGCGGGCCGGTCCAGGCTCTCGTCGTCCCGGAGGATCTTCTCGCCGAACACGGACACGATCTCGGCCAGGCCGCTGGTGCCGGGCTCGACCACCTCGCGGGCGATCAGGTCGGCGTCCATGATGATCGCGCCGAGATCGGCCAGCCGGCGGGACACCGTGGACTTGCCGGCCCCGATGCCTCCGGTGAGAGCGGTTCGCACCATGGGCCGCAGTGTAGAACGCCGGAAGCCCGGCCCCTCCGTGAGGAGGGACCGGGCTTCCGGATCAGGCAGAACCGCCGACGATCAGGCGCCGCCGGTCAGCTTCTCGCGCAGAGCAGCCAGCGCCTCGTCGGTGGCGAGGGTACCCTCGGCCGCCGCCGGCTCGCTGGAGTAGCTCGAGCTCGAGCTGCTGGCCGGAGCCTCGTCGACACCCGCGGCGCGGGCCTCGGCCTCGGCCACGCGAGCGGTCTCGATCTGGGCGCGGTGGGCTTCCCAGCGCTCGTGGGCGGCGGCGTACTGCTGCTCCCACTCCTCGCGCTGCTTCTCGAAGCCTTCCAGCCAGTCGTTGGTCTCCGGGTCGAAGCCCTCGGGGTACTTGTAGTTCCCCGCCTCGTCGTACTCGGCGGCCATACCGTAGAGAGCCGGGTCGAACGTCTCGGCACCCGCACCGGAGCCGGCCTCGTTGGCCTGCTTCAGCGAGAGGGAGATCCGACGACGCTCCAGGTCGATGTCGATGACCTTGACGAAGATCGGGTCGTTGACCTGGACGACCTGCTCCGGGATCTCCACGTGGCGCTCGGCCAGCTCGGAGATGTGGACCAGGCCCTCGATGCCCTCGTCGACGCGGACGAACGCACCGAACGGCACCAGCTTGGTGACCTTACCCGGCACGACCTGACCGATCGCGTGGGTACGGGCGAACTGCTGCCACGGGTCTTCCTGGGTCGCCTTCAGCGACAGGGACACGCGCTCGCGGTCCATGTCGACGTCGAGGACCTCGACGGTGACTTCCTGGCCGACCTCGACAACCTCACCCGGGTGGTCGATGTGCTTCCAGGACAGCTCCGAGACGTGCACCAGACCGTCGACCCCACCGAGGTCGACGAAGGCGCCGAAGTTGACGATGGAGGAGACCACACCGGAGCGGACCTGGCCCTTCTGCAACGTCTGCAGGAAGGTCTGGCGCACCTCGGACTGGGTCTGCTCGAGCCACGCACGGCGGGACAGGACCACGTTGTTGCGGTTCTTGTCCAGCTCGATGATCTTGGCCTCGATCTGCTTGCCCACGTAGGGCTGCAGGTCACGGACGCGACGCATCTCAACCAGCGAGGCCGGGAGGAAGCCGCGGAGCCCGATGTCGAGGATCAGACCACCCTTGACGACCTCGATCACCGTACCGGTGACGATGCCGTCCTCTTCCTTGATCTTCTCGATGGTGCCCCACGCACGCTCGTACTGGGCACGCTTCTTCGAGAGGATCAGGCGCCCCTCCTTGTCCTCCTTCTGGAGAACAAGAGCCTCGACCTCGTCGCCGACGGTGACAACCTCGTTGGGGTCGACGTCGTGCTTGATCGAGAGTTCACGCGAGGGGATGACACCCTCGGTCTTGTAGCCGATGTCGAGCAGCACCTCGTCGCGGTCGACCTTGACGATCGTGCCAGAGACGATGTCGCCGTCGTTGAAGTACTTGATCGTCTCGTCGATGGCGGCGAGGAAGTCGGCCTCGCTGCCGATGTCGTTGATCGCGATCTGCGGGGTGCTCGCCTTTTCGGCCGTGCTGGTGGTCATAAAGTAGGGGCTCCGATGCGGACTGTTGAATAGATGGGACATGGACACCGGCGCAAGGACTCCCAGACCTTCGGGAGGACCTCAGGAGCGCTCGAACCGGTCGGTGTTACCTCGGCCGATCACGAACGACGGATGAGCCTAGTTGCGCCTTCCTTAGCCTATCCCCCGCGGGAAGGCGGGGCAAAGCCGCTCCCACGCCGACACGCCCGGGTCCGGGACGCGCCCTGACCATCGACCCCCTGGCCGCGGCCGTGGGCCCCGATGCCGGCCCCGGACGCACGGGGACCTGGGCCCGAACCACGAACGCGAGCCGCCGGCGTCCATACGCTTGGATGCCGCCATGACCGCACCCGATCTGCGCACCGCCGGCTACCGCGACGCCGGCCCCGAGGAGAGCGCCCGGGCCGGGCGCTCCTGGTGGGACGAGAACGCCGCGGAGTACCAGCTGGAGCACGCCGGCGACCTGACCGGTCGGCTGGTCTGGGGCCCGGAGCTGCTCGACGAGGCGGACGCCGGCCTGCTCGGCGCGGTGGCGGGCCGGGACGTGCTCGAGGTGGGCGCCGGCAGCGCCGACAGCAGCGCCTGGCTGAAGAGCCAGGGCGCCCGGGCGGTCGCCACCGACATCTCAGCCGGGATGCTGCGCGCGCACGACGCCGCGCCCACGGCTGCCACCTCTCCGACGGCGCTCCCGGCCCGGGTGGTCGCCGACGCCCGCGTGCTCCCGTTCGCGAACGACTCCTTCGACATCGTCTTCACCGCCTACGGCGCGCTCCCCTTCGTCGCCGACCCGGAACGGGTGCACGCCGAGGTATCCCGGGTGCTGCGCCCGGGCGGGCGCTGGGTCTTCTCCGTCACCCATCCGGTGCGATGGGCATTCCCCGACGACGGCGGTGAGGGCGGACTCACCGTCCGCCGTCCCTACTTCGACCGCACGCCCTACGTGGAGACCGACGATCGCGGCGTCGTCAGTTACTCCGAGCACCACCGCACGATCGGCGACCGGGTGCGTGAACTCGCCACCGCCGGGTTCCGGCTCGTCGACCTGGTGGAGCCGGAGTGGCCGGACGGCGTGGACCGGGTCTGGGGTTCGTGGAGCCCCCTGCGCGGCCGGCTCATCCCGGGCACCGCGATCTTCGTCGCCGTGCTGGAGCACCCCACCAAGTTGTGACCCTGCGTTCGGCGGACCGCGTCAGTGCGCGGCCTCGTGCCACGAGCGGCCCACGCCCACCGACACGTCGAGCGGCACGTTCAGCGATGCCGCACCGGCCATGCCCGCCCGCACCAGCTCCTCGACCTGCTCGCGCTCGCCGGCCGAGACCTCCAGCACGAGTTCGTCGTGCACCTGGAGCAGCATGCGCGAACGCAGGCCCTGCTCACGGAGTTTGCGGTCGACCTCGAGCATGGCGACCTTGACGATGTCGGCGGCCGAACCCTGGATCGGCGCGTTCAGGGCCATCCGCTCGGCCATCTCACGGCGCTGCCGGTTGTCGCTGACCAGGTCGGGCAGGTAGCGGCGGCGGCCGAGGATGGTTTCGGTGTAACCGGTGCGGCGGGCCTCGTCGACCACTCCGCGCAGGTAGTCGCGCACCCCGCCGAAGCGGTCGAAGTAGTCTTCCATCAGGGTTTTCGCCTCGTCCACCGGGATGTTCAGCTGCCGTGACAGGCCGAACGCCGAAAGACCGTAGGCCAGGCCGTAACTCATCGCCTTGATCTTGCTGCGCATCTCGGCGTTGACGTCGGCCGGCTCCACCGAGAACACCCGGCTGCCGACGAAGCGGTGCAGGTCCTCGCCGCTGCGGAAGGCCTCGATCAGGCCCTCGTCCTGTGACAGGTGCGCCATGATGCGCATCTCGATCTGCGAGTAGTCGGCGGTGAGCAGGCACTCGAAGTTTGGCCCCACGACGAAGGTCTCGCGGATGCGCCGGCCCTCCTCGGTGCGCACCGGGATGTTCTGGAGGTTGGGCTCGGTGCTGGACAGCCGCCCGGTGGCCGCGATGGTCTGGAGGTAGGTGGTGTGCACCCGGCCGTCGTCGCCGACCGCCTTGAGCAGGCCCTCGACGGTCTGCCGCAGCTTGGTGGCGTCGCGGTGACGCAGCAGGTGGGCCAGGAACGGGTGCTCGGTCTTGGCGAAGAGGTCGGCCAGCGCCTCGGCGTCGGTGGTGTAACCGGTCTTGGTGCGCTTGGTCTTCGGCATGTCGAGCTCGTCGAACAGCACCACCTGGAGCTGCTTGGGCGAGCCCAGGTTGATCTCCTTGCCGATCGCCTCGAACGCCTGCTTGGCGGCATCGGCCACCGCGGCGGCGAAGTAGCTGTCCAGGGCTCCGAGGGCGTCCTGGTCGATGGCGATGCCGTGCTGCTCCATCACCCGCAGCACGCCGAGCAGCGGCAGCTCGACGTCGGTGAGCAGGCCGGAGGCGTTGCGGGCGGCCAGGTCGGACTGGAGCGCGCCCCACAGGTCGATGACCGCGCGGGCCCGGACCATGGCGAGGTCGGCCTCGTCCGGGCCGGCGGTGTCGTCCATGTCGAGGGTGAGCTGCTGGTTGACCGGCGCCTCCTCGGCCTTCAGTTGCCGGCCGAGGTGCCGCACGGTGAGGTCGGCGAGGTCGTAGCTGCGCTGGTCGGGCAGGCACAGGTAGGCGGCCAGGGCGGTGTCGCCGATGATGCCCTCGACGGCCAGGCCACGGTCGGACAGCGCCGTGAGCGGGCCCTTGGCGTCGTGCAGCACCTTGGGCCGGGAGGCGTCGGCCAGCCAGGCGGTGACGGCGGCGAGCGCCTCGGCGTCGGCCTCGACCAGGTCGACGTAGGCCGCCGGGCCGGGTTTGCCGGGGGCGGGCTCGGGTGCGGCGACGGCGATGCCGGTGGCGTCGCCGTGCCCGGCCTTCCAGCTGCCGAGCACCGTGACCCCCACCGCTGCACCGGTGTTCGCGGTCAGCCAGCTGGCGACGGCCGCACCGGTGAGCTTCTCGGCGGCCAGGTCGAAGCCCTCCTCGGCCTCCGGCTCGGGCGAGGCCAGGGTGGCGAACAGGCGCTCGCGCAGCACCCGGAACTCCAGGCCGTCGAAGACCTGGTGCACCTCCTCACGGTCCCAGCCGGGCAGCTTGAGGTCGGCCGGGGCCAGCGGCAGTTCGACGTCGCGCACCAGCTGGTTGACCTGGCGGTTGATCAGTACCTGGGGCAGGTTGTCGCGCAGGGCCTGCCCGGCCTTGCCCTTGATCTGGTCGGCGCCGGCCACGATGCCGTCGAGGTCGCCGTACAGCCCGACCCACTTCGCCGCCGTCTTCGGGCCGACCCCCGGGATGCCGGGCAGGTTGTCGCTGGTCTCGCCGACCAGCGCGGCCAGGTCGGGGTAACGCTCGGGCGGCAGGCCGTACTTGGCCTCGACCGCCGCGGGCGTCATGCGGGACAGCTCGGAGACGCCGCGGGTGGGGTACAGCACCGTGACGTTGTCGCGCACCAGCTGGAAGGTGTCGCGGTCGCCGGAGCAGATCAGCACCTCGTAGCCGGCCTCACCGGCCTGGGTGGCGAGGGTCGCGATGATGTCGTCGGCCTCGAAACCGGGTTTCTCCAGCACCGGCACGCGCAGCGCGGCCAGCACCTCCTTGATCAGCGAGACCTGCGGACCGAACTCCTCCGGCGACTTGGACCGGTTGCCCTTGTACTCGGCGTAGGTCTCGGTGCGGAAGGTCTGCCGGGAGACGTCGAAGGCGACGGCGACGTGATCGGGCGCCTCGTCACGCAGCACGTTGATCAGCATCGACGTGAAGCCGTACACGGCGTTGGTCACCTGCCCGGTGGCGGTGGAGAAGTTCTCCACCGGCAGCGCGTAGAAGGCGCGATAGGCCAGCGAGTGCCCGTCGATCAGAAGAAGCCGTGGCCGGGTGCCAGCCCCAGGAGTCGTTGTCTCACTCACGTCTGACACCCTATGGCCCATGTCCGACAACCTTGATTCCCCGACGGCCGGTGGTGCGGTTTTCGCCGCCGCGCTGCACGAGAGAATGGGCATCGAGCTGGTCGAGGCGACCGCCCGGCGCACGGTCGCGACCATGCCGGTGGAGGGCAACACGCAGCCGTTCGGCCTGTTGCACGGCGGGGCGTCGGCGGTGCTGGCCGAGACCGTCGGCTCGGTCGCGGCGAACGTGCACGCCGGCACCATGGGCCTGGTCGCCGTCGGGCTGGAGATCAGTGCCACCCACCACCGGGGCGTGCGCTCCGGCGTGGTCACCGGCACCGCGGAGGCGGTGCACCTGGGGCGCAGTACCGCGACCTACGAGATCGCGATCACCGACGAGGCCGGCCGCCGGGTCTGCTCGTCCCGCCTCACCTGCATGCTCCTGCCCGATCCGGCGAAGAAGAGCTGAAATCATGGACGACGCGGAGGTTTTGCGGCCTCCCCGTCGTCCACCGGTTCAGGCGGTCGCCGGCGCGTCGTCGTCCAGGACGTCCCCACCGCCGGGCCGCCTGCGCGCCCGGGCACGCAGCGACCGCCGTCGCGAGAGCAGGTTCTCCAGCGCGCCGCGCTGCTCGTCGGCCCCGGCCAGACGGCGCCGCAGAGCGGGCGCGGTGGTGGCCCGGCGCACCGTCACCGGCGCGAACCCGAGCCGCGCGAAGTAGCGGTGGGTGTCCCGGGCCCAGGCCGGCACCCCGGCGACGATCTGCTCCACCCCGAGCCGCTCGGCCTGGCCGGCCACGTGGGCCAGCAGGGCCCGGCCCACCCCGTGACGGCGCTCGGCGCCGGGCACGTAGAACTCGTCGATGCACAGCGCCCTGGTGCCGGCCAGCACGTCGAGCGGGGTCTCGCGCATCACCAGGAACCCGGCCGCCCGGCCGCCGGCGCGCGCCACCAGCACCTCCAGCTCACCGTCGCCGATGACCTGGGCCAGCCGGGCCACACCCTGACCACCCTGCCCCCGGGTGTCGGGCGGGGGGACGACCGGGCGCCGGCCGGGCTGCCGCGCCACCTCGGCCGCGCTGCGCGCCCACAGCGCCAGCACCTCGGCCGCGTCGCCCGGCGTCGCTCGCCGGACCTCGATCCGTCTGGCCTCGACCGGTGCTCGGGACACTGTGGCCTCCTGGCCGCCCGTCCGGGGCTCCCGCCCCGGTTCCCCACGGCGCCTGGCGCCGGACCGGGACAACGCCACGGCCGTGCACATCATGGCGAACCTGATCGAATCAGGCGGACGGAATGCGAAAAATCGGCAAAGCCGGATGATCCCGTCACCGATCGGTGGCGGGATCATCCGGCAGGCGGAGCGGGTGTCAGCCGCCCAGGTACGCCTTGACGATGCTGTCGTCCTTCAGCATCTCCCGGGCCACGCCCTCCTGCTTCAGGTGACCCGACTCCAGCACGTACGCGTAGTCACCGATGCGCAGCGCGGCGAGCGCGTTCTGCTCGACCACCAGCACCGTGGTGCCCTGGTCGCGGATCGTCCGGATGGTGTCGAAGATCAGGTCGACCAGCACCGGGGCCAGACCCATCGACGGCTCGTCGAGCAGCAGCAGCTTCGGGCTGCCCATCAGCGCCCGGCCGACGGCCAGCATCTGCTGCTCACCGCCCGACATGGTGCCGGCCTTCTGGTGGATGCGTTCCTTCAGACGCGGGAAAAGGTCGAGCACGCGGGTCTTGTCGGCCTCGATGCCCTCCTTGTCGTTGCGCAGGAAGGCCCCGAGCTCGAGGTTCTCCTCCACGCTCATCCTAGGGAAGATCCGCCGGCCCTCCGGGGACTGGCAGATGCCGTGCCCGACCACCTTGTGCCCGGGGATGCCGACCAGCGACTTCCCCTCGAAGGTGACCGTGCCGGTGCGCGGGCGCAGCAGCCCGGAGATCGTGCGCAGCGTGGTGGACTTGCCCGCGCCGTTCGAGCCGATCAGGGTGACGATCTCACCCTGCTTGACCGACAGCGAAACGCCTTTCACCGCGGCGATGTTGCCGTAGTAGACGTGCAGATCCGTGACGGTGAGGAGATCCTCGCCGGCCTTGCGGACGCCGGGCTGGGCCGGAGCTGCGTCGGTAGGGGTGCTCACAGGTCGCCTCCGTAACCCTCTTCGGTACCGGTCTTGCCCAGGTACGCCTCGATCACCCGCGGGTCGGACTGGATCTCGGCGGGCAGACCCTCGGCGATCTTCGCGCCCTGGTCCAGCACCGTGACCCGCTCGCTGACCTTCATCACGACGCTCATGTCGTGCTCGATCAGCAGGATCGAGACGTCGCGGTCGGCGCGCAGTTTCCGGATGAACTCGACGAACTGTGCCGACTCCTGCGGGTTCATGCCGGCGGTCGGCTCGTCGAGCAGCAGCACCTTGGGGCGCAGGGCCAGGGCCCGGGCGACCTCCAGACGCCGCTGGTCACCGTAGGAGAGGTTGCGCGCGTAGTCGTCGGCGGTCTTGCCGATGCCGACGTAATCCAGCAGCTCGCGGGCGAACTCGCGGGCCTCGCGCTCCTCCCGGCGCTGGCCGGGGGTGCGCAGCACGGTGGAGAAGATGCCCGCCTTGAGGTGGCTGTGCATCGCCACCATCACGTTCTCCTCGGCCGTCATCAGGTTGAACAGCCGGATGTTCTGGAACGTGCGGGCCAGGCCCAGCGAGGCGATCTTGTGCACCGGCAGGCCGGTGACGGTGCGCCCCGCCAGCTCGACGTTGCCCAGCGTCGGGCGGTACAGGCCGGTGAGCACGTTGAAGAACGTGGTCTTACCGGCGCCGTTCGGGCCGATCAGGCTGACGACGGACTTCTCCGGCACGGTGAACGACACGTCGTTCACCGCCGTCAGACCGCCGAACTGCACCGTGATGTGGTTGGCCTCCAGGGCCACCGCGGGGGCGGTCGCGGCAGTGGCCTGCTCGGACGCGGTGGTGGTCATTTGTGTGCTCCCTCCGCCGCCGTGTCCTCGGCGGTGCCTTCCATCTCGGCGCCCAGCGACTCGATCTCGCCGCGTTCGGGCTCCTGTAGCACCTGCTTCGTGCGGGTCTCCGGGATCAGTCCCTCCCGCCGGAAGAGCATGAACAGCACCAGCACCGCACCGAAGATCAGGAAGTTGTGCGAGGCGAAGTTGACGTTGCCGCCGGTGACGTCGTTGTACACGTCGCCGAACTTGCTCAGCCCGGTGGAGTTGATCCAGGCCAGACCCAGCGCACCGATCGTGACGCCCCAGACGTTGCCCATGCCGCCGAGCACGACCATCGCCAGCAGGATGATCGACACCGAGAAGGTGAACCGGTCGGCCAGCACACCACCGACGTGGGTGGCATAGCAGACACCGCCGATACCACCGAACGAGGCGCCGACCGCGTAGGCCGACAGCTTGGTGCGCATCAGCGGCACACCCATCATGCTGGCCGCCAGCTCGTCCTCCCGGATGGCCAGCCAGGCCCGGCCGAGCCGGCCCTCACGGATCCGCAGCGAGACGAACATCGCCAGCGCCAGCAGACCGCCGTAGACGATGAACTTCCAGGTCAGGTCGAACGGGCCGAGCAGGTCTGGCACACCCGGGATGAGCTGGAACGGGCCGGTGCCGATCTGGTCGACCGGGGTGATGCCCTTGGTGCCGTTGGTGATGTTCCAGGCGCCGTTCGGCCCGACCCGCTCACCGTTGCGGAACACCTCGGGCAGGATCTCGCCGAAGCCCAGGGTGACCAGGGCCAGGTAGTCGCTCTTCAGCCGCAGCGTCGGGGCGCCGATGACCACACCGGCCAGCGCGCAGACCACCGCGGCGATGATCAGCACCAGCCAGAAGTTCAGGTGGATGCCGTAGTCCTGGCCGGGCAGCGGGTGCCCCCAGACGCTGATCTTCAGGTTGTTCCACTGCGGCGCCACCTGGTTGGCGAACGGCGCCATCAGCCAGCCGGCCACGTAGCCGCCGATGCCCCAGAAAGCCACGTAGCCCAGGTCGAGCAGACCCGAGTACCCGACCACGATGTTCAGGCCCAGGGCGAAGATCGCCCACAGCACGGCCTCGTTCACCGCCGACATCGGCAGCCACTCGCGGAAGCCGCTCTGCACGTCGGCACTGGCCTCCGGCAGGATCCACTGGTTCAGCACGAAGATCAGGACGGCGACCCCGAGGAAGCCCAGCGGCCAGGCGATCGACGACCGCGAGCCGACCTTGGCCGGCTTGAGTTCCTTCGGCGGAGTGGTGATTTCAGGCGTGGTCGTCATCCCTCACACCTTCTCTGTCGTCGGTGACCCGAGGATGCCCTCGGGCTTGAACACCATCAGCAGGATCAGCAGCGCGAAGACCACCGTCTGCGACCACTGCTGGCCCAGGCCCAGACCGTCGTTCAGGCCCTGGAGGATGCCGATGATGAAGCCTCCGAGCACGGCGCCCTGGAGGTTGCCGATGCCACCGAGCACCGCGGCGACGAACGCGATCAGCCCGAGGCGGAAGCCCAGGTTGTAGTTCGACGTACCGATCGACTGGAGGTAGAGCAGGCCGGCCGCACCGGCCAGCGCGCCGCCCATGGCGAAGGTGAACGCGATGGTGCGGTCCACGTCGATGCCCATCAGCCGGGCCGCGTCCTGGTCCTGCGCCACCGCGCGCATCGCCTTGCCGGCCCGGGTGCGCTGCACGATGTAGACCATGAGCAGCAGCAGCGGGATGGTGACGGCGATGACGATGACCGTGGTGTAGGGCACCCGGATGTCGCCGATGTTGAAGCCGTCGCTGCCGAACATCGTCGACCACTGCTTGCTGGTCGAGCCGGTCATGAACTGGCGCTGGCCGAACCACTGGTAGGCGAAGCTCAGGCCGACGGCGGTGATCAGGGGGGCGAGCTTGGGCGCCCGCCGCAACCGGCGGTAGGCGATCCGCTCGGCGGCCACGTTCAGGGCCGCCGCCGCGGCCATCGCCAGAACCAGCGCCAGGGCCACCGCCCCGACCGCGCCGAGGGTGAAGGAGTCGACGCTGAACCAGCTCACGCAGACGATGCCGGACAGCACGGTGGCCAGCATGAACAGGTCACCGTGGGAGAAGTTGATGAGCTCGATGATGCCGTAGACCATCGTGTAGCCGAGGGCGATCAGCGCGAACAGCGCGCCGTTGCCCAGGCCCGCGATGAACAGCTGGGCGAACTCGGTCGGCTTGGTGATCAGCTGGAACAGCGCCCACAGCAGGACCAGCGCCAGAAGCGTGTATCCGGTCAGGGTGAGGGCGATCTCGCGAGGCAGCCGACGTGGCTTGACCTCGGACGCGGCAACCGCGGTTTGGGTCATGGACAGCTCTTTTCACGGACGAGGCGGGGTGCGGCTCGTTCTGGCGGGCCCGCGCACGGGCCCGGAACGCGGACCGGGTGGGGAACCTCTCACGAGGTCCCCCACCCGGGTTCAGGCGGTCACTCGACCGGCTGGGCCTTCAGGAACTTCTGTGCCCCGTCCTGCTCCTGGAGCACGGAGATGTCCTTGGCCGTGGTGTCGCCGGACGCCGGGTCGATGTGGATCTCCTTACCGGTGGCCGACTCCTCCGCCGGGATGGTGATGCCGTCGCCCTCGAAGACCGCGTCACGCACGCCCTTCTTGGTGCCGTCGGACTTCTCGATCGCCTCGAGGATCACCTGCACGCCGGCCACGCCGTAGAGGGCGTAGCTGGTGCGCGGCTGCATGCCGTACTTCTCCTCGAACGACTTCAGCAGGTCGGCTGCGGCGCCCTCCTGCTCGGCGAGCTGCTCGGACGCCAGACCCGCGAAGGTGGCGTAGAGGCCCTCGGCCTCCTTCTGCTCGTCGAGGTCCGGGTAGCCGGTCCAGCCGTCCGGGGAGAGGGTCTTGACCTTCTCGTTGTCGCCGAGGACCGCGACCTTGTCCTTCAGCAGCTGGCCGCCGTTGTTGTCGTAGATGCCCGCGAAGTAGATGCAGTCGGGGCTCAGCGACTTGATCTTGTTGAACACCGCGGTGTAGTTCGGCTGCTTCGGGTCGTAGGCCTCGTTACCGAGGATCTGGATCCCGATCTTCTCGGCCTGCGCCTGGAAGGCCTTGCCGATGCCCTGACCGTAGGTCTGGTTGTCGTTCAGGATGTAGCACTTGGTGACCTTGAGGTCTTCCTTGGCGAAGTCGGCCGCCGCGGTGCCCTGGTAGTCGTCGGTGGTGACGACGCGGGCGAAGCTCTTCACACCGCTCGGCGCGTACTTCTCCGGCTCGCCCTGCTCCCAGGCCTTGGTCAGGCCGGGGTTGGTGGACGCGTGGGAGACCTGGAGCATCGGGCCGTCCGGGTCCTGGTTCAGCACCGGCACCTGGAGCTTGGTGCAGCCGGAGTTGAACTCACCCATCACGGCGACCTCGTTGGCGGTGGCGACGTGCTCCTGGGCGTTGGCGGCGCAGGTGGCCTCGTCCCACTGACCGGCGGCGGCCGTGGAGTTGTCGTACTTCTTCAGCTCGACCGTGTAGTCGCCGGCCTTGTGGTCGATCGAGTCCAGGTACAGCTCGATCAGGTTGTTCGTGTCGGTGGACGCGTCGGCCGAGGCGCCCTGCAGCGGCAGGTCGGTGGAGATCACCAGAGTCTTGCCGTCGCCGGAACCGCTGCCCTCGTCACTCGACCCGCCGCCACACGCCGCAATGCCAAGCGTGGCAACAGCGACGACAGCTAATGCGCGAACCGGTTTCCCCATGTCGTACCTCTTCCCCACGGCCGGAGCCGAGCGCTCTGACGCTGATGGGGCGTGAAATTACCACTGCGTTGTGACGCCGGAAGGGCGGTTGTTCTTGCGAATGGTCAAGGCTCGGCAACGATTCACCGGTAGATGGCTGTATCGGCGGATGTCTTTTGGCCACAGGCCCTTTCAGCGGTATCCATGTTTCAGGAATGTGTCCGATTTGAGCTTTTGTTTGAGCATCTTGAAACAAATCTTTTAGGACGACGAAATGCCCGTTCGGGCACCCCACCTGCATCAACATAAATCATCGGATGAATTCACCAGCACTAACGGGCCGGCAAAGCAGAACGTCCCCGGGATCGATGATCCCGGGGACGAGTCGTGCGCCGGACGGTTCACGAGGTGCCCGCCGGAGCGCCGTTCTGTGCCCGAACGTATCCGGGCGTCGGTCAGGCGTGGCTCAGAGGCCGACGCTGACGTTGCTCAGCTGTCCGCGTTGCTCAGCCGTTCGCGTGCTCAGCCGTTCGCGTTGCCCAGCCGTTCGCGTTGCTCAGGCGTCGGTGCCGGAGGCGATGACGGCGGAGGCCACGTCCTTCATCGTCAGCCGCTTGTCCATCGACGTCTTCTGGATCCAGCGGAACGCCTCGGGCTCGCTCAGGCCGTACTTGGTCTGGAGCAGGCCCTTGGCCCGGTCGACGAGCTTGCGGGTCTCGAAGCGCTCGGCCAGGTCGGCCACCTCGGCCTCGAGGGCGGCCAGCTCGGAGTGCCGGCTGGCGGCGATCTCGAGGGCCGGCACGAGGTCGGCCGCGGTGAACGGCTTGACCACGTAGGCCATGGCGCCGGCGTCGCGGGCGCGCTCGACCAGCTCGCGCTGGGAGAAGGCGGTCAGCAGCACGACGGGCGCGATCTTGGCGCCGACGATGCGCTCGGCCGCGGAGATGCCGTCGAGGACGGGCATCTTGATGTCCATCACGACGATGTCGGGCCGGTGTTCCTCGGCGAGCTGAACGGCTTCCTCGCCGTTGCCCGCCTCGGCGATGACGTTGAAGCCGTTCTCACGGAGCATCTCGACGATGTCCAGCCGGATCAGGGCCTCGTCCTCGGCGACGAGGACGGTCCGCTCCTTGGTGGCAGCCGGCGCGGGGACGTCGGACGAAGTGGGTTCGGGCACGAGGAGGCCGGACCCGTCCGGGGTGGGTGCAGTGGAGGAGTCGCCAGCAGTCATGTGCTCAGGGTAGCTATCCACAGGCCCCGGCGAGCAAGCAGGTGGGCTGCGTCGCGCATGGTCAGCGTCACGTACGGGCTGTTCACCCGTTGTGTCCCGGCTGCGTCACCGGGGGACGGCGGTCGAACGGCGTCCTCCGGTACCGTTAGGCTCACCCTCGCGGCGGAACGGGCCAGGCCCGTCCGTTCGTGAGCACCTTCGCCGGGTTGGTGGAACGGCAGACACAGAGCACTCAAAATGCTCCGTCCGAAAGGGCGTGCGGGTTCGAATCCCGCACCCGGCACCAGCACGACGACGGGCCCGCTCCCCGGGAGGGAACGGGCCCGTTCTGCGTGTACCGGAGGTCAGGCCTTGGCGGCCTTGTGGTAGGCCGGGGCGACACCGTTGACGGCGTCACCGATCCGGTGCACCCGCATGGCGTTCAGCGAACCCGGGATGCCCGGAGGCGCCCCGGCCACGATGACGACCAGGTCGCCCTCGTTGCACTTGCCCGACTTCATCAGCTCCTGGTCGACCTGGAGCACCATCTCGTCGGTGTGCTCGACGACGTCGGTGAGGTAGGTCTCCACGCCCCAGACCAGCGTGAGCTGGGCCCGCACGTCGGCGTCGGGGGTGAACGCCAGCAGCGGGATCGCGGAGCGCAGACGCGCCATACGACGCGCGCTGTCACCGGACTGGGTGAACGTGACCAGGTACTTCACACCCAGCAGACGGCCGGCCGTGGCGGCGGCCAGGGTCACGGCGCCACCGGTGGTGGACGGCTGCGTGCCCAGCGGGGGGATCCGCTCCAGACCGTGGTCCTCGGTGCTGGTGATGATGCGGCTCATCGTCTGCACGGCCTCGAGCGCGTACTTGCCCACGCTGGTCTCGCCGGACAGCATGACCGCGTCGGCGCCGTCGAGGACGGCGTTGGCGCAGTCAGACACCTCGGCCCGGGTCGGGCGCGGCATCTCGATCATCGACTCGAGCACCTGGGTGGCGACGATGACCGGCTTGGCCAGCCGCCGGGCCAGCGAAACAGCCTGCTTCTGCACGATCGGCACGTCTTCGAGCGGGAGCTCGACGCCCAGGTCGCCACGGGCGACCATGATCGCGTCGGCGGCCCGGACGATCTCGTCCAGGTTGTCGATCGCCTGCGGCTTCTCGATCTTGGCGATCACCGGCAGGCGGACACCCTCGTCGGCCATGATCCGGCGGACGTCCTCGATGTCCGAACCCCGCTGGACGAACGACAGGGCGATCATGTCGGCCCGCAGCTTCAGCGCCCAGCGCAGGTCGGCCTCGTCCTTGTCGGACAGGGCCGGCACGCTGACCAGGGTGCCGGGCAGGTTGATGCCCTTGTTGTTGGAGGCCTTCCCCCCGACCTCGACCGTGAGGACGACGTCGGTGTCCGTCACCTCCTTCACGCGGAGGGTGAGCTTGCCGTCGTCGATGAGGACGGGGTCGCCGGCCTTCACGTCGCCGGGGAGGCCCTTGTAGGTGGTGGAGCAGCGGTTCACGTCACCCAGGATGTCGTCCGTGGTGATCGTGAACTCGGCTCCGGTGACCAGCTCGACAGGTCCGTCGGCGAACCTGCCGAGGCGGATCTTCGGGCCCTGGAGGTCGACCATGACTCCCACCGAACGGCCTGTGGCCTCGGAGGCAGCCCTGATCTCCTGATACATCTTCTCGTGGTCCGCGTACGAGCCGTGGCTGAGGTTCAGCCGGGCAACATCCATCCCGGCGTTGACGAACTCAACCAAACGGCCTTGCGTAGACGGGCCCATGGTGCAAACCATTTTGGCGCGGCGCATGTCACAGAGCTTAGCCCTGCGGCCGACGGCGGATTCATGCACCGGTCGGCCCCTTGCGGATGTCGCAAAGTCCTTCATCTGCTGGTCATCCGATGGTGGACGACGGGACGCCCGGTCCTGGCGTGTCCCCGGCCTCCCGGTACCTGCCCGTGTGCTCACCCCGGCGGCCCCCTCCCGTCCCGTGCCGGCGGTGACCGGAGAGCACCGTGGAGTGGCCAGGGAGTTGCCGGAGACCTCCCGAAGAGCTGCCGGGAGACCTGCGGGGAGGTGCCGGAGAGCTGCCGGAGAGCTGCCGGGGAGATGCCTCGCAGAGCGCCGAGGCGCACCGGGAGGTATCCAGGGCGCACAGGCGTCCCTGATCGGTGTTCTGAACGCGCGTGGCACCTCGCCTCACGTTTCGCCCCGGCCGACCCGTCTTCCCGGGTGGGAGGGCCGCGCCCCAGCACCGCTACGCCCCCGGCTCCCGAGCGGGAACCGAGGGCGTGCGGGTGAGAAAACCTCAGACCGTCAGCGGCCGGGCAGTCGGCGGAATCGCCGTGGGCAGCGTGGTGGAGCCCGACAGCCAGGTGTCCACCGCGGCGGCGCAGGAGCGTCCCTCGGCGATCGCCCAGACGATCAGCGACTGCCCACGACCGGCGTCACCGGCGACGAACACGCCGGGCACGCTGCTCATGTACGAGTTGTCGCGGGCCACGTTGCCGCGCTGGTCCAGGTCGACGGCGAGCTGCTCGATCAGACCGGCCTTCTCCGGGCCGGTGAACCCCATCGCCAGCAGCACCAGCTGGGCCGGCACCTCCCGCTCGGAGCCCTCGACCGGGGTGAACCGGCCGTCCTTGAACTCGACCTCGACCAGCTTCAGCGCCCGCACCCGGCCGTTCTCGTCACCGAGGAACTCCTGCGTGCTGGCCGCGTACACCCGGTCGCCGCCCTCCTCGTGCGCCGAGGCGACGCGGAAGAGCATCGGGTAGGTCGGCCAGGGCTGGCCCTTCGGCCGGTCCTCGGTGGGCCGCGGCATGATCTCCAGCTGGGTGACCGACTTCGCGTTCTGCCGCAGGGCCGTGCCCAGGCAGTCGGCACCGGTGTCACCGCCACCGATGATCACCACGTCCAGGCCGTCGGCGCGGATCTGGTCCGGCACCTCCTCGCCCAGCGCCACCCGGTTGGCCTGGGGCAGGTACTCCATGGCCTGGTGGATACCGGACAGCTCACGGCCCGGGGTCGGCGGCAGGTCCCGGCGGACGGTCGAGCCGACCGCCAGCACCACGGCGTCGTACCGGTCACGCAGCTGCTGGCCGGTCAGCTTCACGCCGACCTCGACCCCGGTGCGGAACCGGGTGCCCTCGGCCTCCATCTGCGCCAGCCGGCGGTCGACGTGCCGCTTCTCCATCTTGAACTCGGGGATGCCGTAACGCAGCAGGCCACCGATCTTGTCGGCCCGCTCGTACACCGCCACGGTGTGCCCGGCCCGGGTGAGCTGCTGGGCGGCGGCCAGGCCGGCGGGGCCGGAACCGATCACCGCCACGGTCTTGCCGGTGAGCCGCTCCGGCGGGAGCGGCTGCACCAGACCGGCGTCGAATGCCTTCTCGATCGTGGTCAGCTCGACCTGCTTGATCGTGACGGCGGGCTGGTTGATGCCCAGCACGCAGGCCGACTCGCAGGGCGCCGGGCACAGCTTGCCGGTGAACTCCGGGAAGTTGTTCGTGGCGTGCAGCCGCTCGATGGCCGTGCGCCAGTCGTCACGCCAGACCAGGTCGTTCCACTCCGGGATCAGGTTCCCGAGCGGACAGCCGTTGTGACAGAACGGGATACCGCAGTCCATGCAGCGGCTCGCCTGCCGCTGGAGCTGCGACTGCTCGGTGGCCTCGTAGACCTCGTGCCAGTCCATCAGCCGGATCGGGACCGGCCGGCGGGTCGGCAGCTCACGCTGGCGGTTGTTGAGGAACCCCCTCGGGTCAGCCACGGGACGCCTCCATGATTCGCGACCAGACCTCGTCGGAGTCGAGGTCGAGGCCTTCTGCCTCTGCTTGGGTACGGACCGTCATCACCCGCGCGTAGTCGCGGGGCAGGACCTTGGTGAACCGCGCCAGGGCGGCGGGCCAGTCCTGGAGCAGTCGCCAGGCGACTGCCGACTCGGTCTCGTCTCGGTGCTTCTGGATGAGCAGGCGCAGCCGCTCGGCGTCGTCGCCCTCGACCGGCACCAGGTCGACCATCTCGGTGTTGACCCGGTTCTCGCGCAGGTCGAGCACGAACGCCTCACCGCCGGACATGCCCGCCGCGAAGTTGCGGCCGGTGCGGCCGAGGATGACGACCACACCACCGGTCATGTACTCGCAGCCGTGGTCGCCCACGCCCTCCGCCACCACGGTGGCGCCGGAGTTGCGCACGCAGAACCGCTCGCCGACCTGGCCGCGCAGGAACATCTCGCCGCTGGTCGCGCCGAAGCCGATCACGTTGCCGGCCACGATGTTCTGCTCGGCCGAGTAGCTGGCCGCGGTGTCCGGACGGACGACCACCCGGCCGCCCGACAGGCCCTTGCCGACGTAGTCGTTGCCGTCGCCGAGCAGGCGCAGCGTGACGCCGCGGGGCAGGAACGCACCGAACGACTGCCCACCGGAACCGGTCAGGGTGACGTCGATCGTGTCGTCGGGCAGGCCCTTCTCGCCGAAGCGCTTGGTCACCTCGTGGCCGAGCATGGTGCCGACCGTGCGGTTGACGTTGCGGACCGGCACCTCGAACTTCACCGGCTCGCTGCGCTCGAGCGCGTCGGCGGCCAGCGAGATCAGGGTGTGGTCGAGCGCCTTCTCCAGGCCGTGGTCCTGCACCGTGGTGCGCTTGCGCGACGGCCCGTACATGGCCGTGGGGGCGGCCAGCAGCGGGCTGATGTCGAGACCGGCGGCCTTCCAGTGGTCGACGGCGGCCTGCGTGTCGAGGGTCTCGACCTCGCCGATCGCCTCTTCCAGCGAGCGGAAACCGAGGGCCGCCAGGTGCTCGCGCACCTCTTCGGCGATGTACTCGAAGAAGGTCTCGACGAACTCCGGCTTGCCGCTGAAACGGTCACGCAGCTCGGGGTTCTGGGTGGCGATGCCGACCGGGCAGGTGTCGAGGTGACACACCCGCATCAGCACGCAGCCCGACACCACCAGCGGCGCGGTGGCGAAACCGAACTCCTCGGCGCCCAGCAGAGCGGCGATCATCACGTCGCGGCCGGTCTTCATCTGGCCGTCGGCCTGCACCACGATGCGGTCGCGCAGCCCGTTGATCACCAGCGTCTGCTGGGTCTCGGCCAGGCCGAGCTCCCAGGGCGCGCCGGCGTGCTTCAGCGACGTCAGCGGGGCGGCACCGGTACCGCCGTCGTGCCCGGAGATGAGCACCACGTCGGCGTGCGCCTTGCTGACACCGGCCGCGACCGTGCCGACGCCGACCTCGGCCACCAGCTTCACGTGCACACGGGCGGACGGGTTGGAGTTCTTCAGGTCGTGGATCAGCTGGGCCAGATCCTCGATCGAGTAGATGTCGTGGTGCGGCGGCGGGGAGATCAGGCCGACCCCCGGCGTGGAGTGCCGGGTGCGGGCCACCCACGGGTACACCTTCTGGCCCGGGAGCTGGCCACCCTCACCGGGTTTCGCGCCCTGCGCCATCTTGATCTGGATGTCGTCGGCGTGCGTCAGGTACATGCTCGTGACGCCGAACCGGCCGGACGCGACCTGCTTGATCGAGCTGCGGCGCGTGGGGTCGAGCAGCCGCTCGACGTCCTCGCCGCCCTCACCGGTGTTCGACTTGCCGCCGATCCGGTTCATCGCGATCGCCAGCGTCTGGTGCGCCTCCTGGGAGATCGACCCGTACGACATGGCGCCGGTGGAGAACCGTTTGATGATCTCCGAGGCCGGCTCGACCTCGTCCAGCGGAACCGGGGTGCGGCCGTCCTTGAACCGGAACAGCCCGCGCAGCGTCATCAGGCGCTCGGCCTGCTGGTCGATGCGGGAGGTGTACTCCTTGAAGATGTCGTAACGCCGGTTGCGCGTGGCGTGCTGGAGCCGGAACACCGTGTCCGGGTTGAACAGGTGCTCCTCGCCGTCCCGGCGCCACTGGTACTCGCCGCCGGTGGGCAGGTTGCGGTGCAGGCTGCGCTGGCCGTCGGCCGGGTAGGCCATGGCGTGCCGGGCCGCGTTCTCCTCGGCCACCACGTCCAGGCCGATGCCGCCCAGCTGCGAGGTGACGCCGGTGAAGTACCGGTCGATCAGCTCCTGCGACAGGCCGATGGCCTCGAACACCTGGGCGCCACGGTAGGAGGCGACGGTGGAGATGCCCATCTTGGACATCACCTTGAGCACACCCTTGCCCAGGCCCTTGATCACGTTCTGGACGGCCTTCTCCGGCGTCACCCCGGTGATCACCCCGCGCCGGGCCAGGTCTTCCGCGCTCTCCATGGCCAGGTAGGGGTTGACCAGCGCGGCGCCGAAACCGATCAGCAGCGCCACGTGGTGCACCTCGCGCACGTCACCGGCCTCGACCACGAGACCGACCTGCGTGCGGGTCTTCTCGCGAATCATGTGGTGGTGAACGGCGCTGGTGAGCAGCAGTGAGGGGATGGGGGCCAGGTCGGCGGTGCTGTCCCGGTCGGACAGCACGATGAACCGCGCGCCCTCGGCGACCATGGCGGACGCCTCGGCGCAGATCTCCTCCAGCCGCTCGGCCAGGGCCTCGCCGCCGCCGTCGGCCCGGTACAGGCCGCGGATCGTGCCGGTGGCGTAGCCGGGCAGGTCGCCGTCGTCGTTGACGTGCACGATCTTGGCCAGCGCGTCGTTGTCGATCACCGGCGACGACAGCACCAGCTTGCGGCAGTGCGCCGGGCTGGCCGAGAGCAGGTTGCGCTCCGGGCCGATCGTGGTGGTCATCGCGGTGACCAGCTCTTCGCGGATGGCGTCGAGCGGCGGGTTGGTGACCTGCGCGAACAGCTGGGTGAAGTAGTCGAACAACAACCGGGGACGCTTGGAGAGCACGGCTACCGGGGTGTCGGTGCCCATCGAGCCGAGCGGCTCCGCACCGCTCTTCGCCATCGGGGCGACGATCAGCTTGAGCTCTTCCTCGGTGAAGCCGAAGGTCTGCTGCCGGCGGGTGACCGACTTGTGCGTGTGCACGATGTGCTCACGCTCGGGCAGGTCCGCCAGGCGGATCCGGCCCGCGTGCAGCCACTCGTCGTACGGGTACTGGCCGGCCAGGGCGGTCTTGATCTCCTCGTCGTCCACAATTCGACCGTGGTCGGTGTCGACGAGGAACATCTTGCCGGGCTGGAGCCGGCCCTTCTTGACCACGGTGGCCGGGTCGAGGTCGAGCACACCGGCCTCGGACGCGAGCACCACCAGGCCCTCGTCGGTGACCCAGTAGCGCCCCGGGCGCAGGCCGTTGCGGTCGAGCACGGCGCCGATCAGGGTGCCGTCGGTGAAGCAGACGTTCGCCGGGCCGTCCCAGGGCTCCATGAACATCGAGTGGAACTCGTAGAACGCGCGGCGGGCCGGGTCCATCTCGGCGTGGTTCTCCCACGCCTCCGGGATCATCATCAGCACCGCGTGCGGCAGCGAACGGCCACCCAGATGGATCAGTTCCAGCACCTCGTCGAACGAGGCGGTGTCGCTGCCCTCCGGGTCGCAGATCGGGAACAGCTGGTTCAGGTCGCCCGGGATGACGTCGCTGACCAGTGTGCTCTCCCGGGCCCGCATCCAGTTGCGGTTGCCCTTGACGGTGTTGATCTCACCGTTGTGGGCCATCATCCGGAACGGGTGCGCCAGCGGCCACGACGGGAAGGTGTTCGTGGAGAAGCGGGAGTGCACGATGCCCAGCTCGGAGGCGTACCGCCGGTCGGACAGGTCGGGGAAGAAGGGCTCGAGCTGACCGGTGGTCAGCATGCCCTTGTAGACGATCGTGCGACACGACAGCGACGGGAAGTACACGCCGGCCTGGATCTCGGCGCGCTTGCGCAGCCGGAACGCGCGGCGCTCCAGCGCCATGCCGACCACCCGGCCGGGGGTGGAGGCCACGAAGATCTGACGGAACACCGGCTGGCAGGCCGCCGCGGTGGCACCCACCAGGCCCGGGGTGACGGGGACGTCGCGCCAGGCCAGCACGGCCAGGCCCTCTTCGGCGGCGATCCGCTCGATCGTCGCCTCGGCCTCGGCACGCTCGGCGTCTTCCTGCGGCAGGAAGGCGGTGCCGACCGCGTAGCTGCCCGGGGGCGGCAGCTCGACGCCGAAGTCCTCACGCACGACCTCACGGAAGAACGCGTCGGGGACCTGCGTGACGATGCCGGCGCCGTCACCCGTGTCCACCTCGGCGCCGACGGCGCCGCGGTGGTCGAGGTTACGCAGGGCGGTCAGCGCGGCCTCGACGATGTCGTGCCCGGGCTCGCCACGCATGGTGGCGACGAAGGCGACACCGCAGGCGTCGTGCTCGTGCTGACCGTCATACAGACCCACGGGGGCGGGCCGGGCGGAGAACCGCCGATGCGGGGAGACCATGATTCTGCACCTCGTGGTCGCTTGGGCTTTGAAAGCGTGGTGAAAACGACCCGGTGCCATGTCGATGATCAACGCGATGGGGCCACGTGCGACCGCACAGATGATCCGCGCAGGGGGACGCCTATGGCCCTCGGGTTGTCGACACTGTAACGGGTCGATGTGCCATTTCGAAACCTTTGTGAAACGTGCGACTTCGCCGATTTTCCCGATTCAGCAGGCCCCATCCACCTGGGGAGATGCTGTGCCGGAGGGGTTCCTGACGGTCAAGCGTGTTTCACGGCTGTTTCGCCGTAAGACATTCGGTGTGGTGCCGTGGTGCCGGAAAGAAAACCCGTTCAGTCGCCGGATTTCCGGGCCGCCACCTCGGCCTCGCCGACGGCTCCGTTGCCGCCCGGCTGGTCTTTCTCGCCCGGCTTCTCGCCGGACGCCTTCGTGCTCTCCGGCGTCTTTCCGGACGGCTCCTCGCCGTCCGGCTTCGCGGCCGGGCCGGTCACGTCTGCCTGCTGAGCGGAATCCGGCTCGGTCGCAGCCGGAGTCTCCCCCGCGGGCTCGTGACCCGGGCGGTACAGGGAGGCGTCGCGTCCAGGCCGGAGCCGGGACGAGATCAGCAGGTAGGCGAGGCCGGCGGTGAACAGGATGATCGACGTCCACACATTCAGTCTCAGACCAAGGATGTGGTTCGCCTCGTCGATGCGCAAGGTCTCGATGTATCCGCGCCCGATGCAGTAGGTCATCACGTAGAGCGCGAAGACCCGGCCGTGGCCCAGCCTGAAGCGGCGGTCGACCAGCAGGATGACGACGGCGGCGAGCAGGTTCCAGCCGCATTCGTACAGGAAGGTGGGCTCGTAGTAGCCCTTGACCACGGGGTCGCCGGCGGCGTCCCGGATCGCCTGGCCGGTCGAGGTGTCCCACTCGTAGATCTTCAGGGCGAACGGGTTGTCCGCGGCGAGCGGCTTGCCGTAGAGCTCGTTGTTGAACCAGTTGCCCCAGCGGCCGAACGCCTGCGCGATCAGCAGCCCGGGGGCCAGCGCGTCGGCGAACGGCGGCAGCAGGATGCCGCGACGGCGCACCGCGATCCAGGCGCCGACGCCGCCCAGGGCGATGGCGCCCCAGATGCCCAGGCCGCCCTCCCAGATGAACAGCGCCTTGACCGGGTCACCGCCCTCGCCGAAATACTGCTGCGGCGAGGTGATCACGTGATAGAGCCGACCGCCGACCACACCGAAAGGCACTGCCCAGGTGGCGATGTCGAGCACCACGGCGGGATCGCCGCCGCGGGCCCGCCAGCGGATCTGGCAGATCCAGATGGCCAGCCCGATGCCGATCAGGATGCAGAGCGCGTAACCGCGCAGCGGCAGCGGCCCGAGATGCCAGACACCCTGGTCCGGGCTCGGGATCGACGCCAGCACAGCGGCGTTCATCCCGCCACCTCCTCGTCGTTCGGGCAGGACCCGGCCGGTTCCTTCCGGGCGGGGCGGTTCGGTTCTGTTGCGGTGCTGGATGTTTCAGGCGGTTCAGGCCGCGGGGCGCCCGGATCGCACGCCCTCGGCCAGTTTCGAGGCGATCTCGCCGACGGCGCGCACGCCCTCGGCCGCACTCGAGGCGTTGGCCAGGGCCTTCACGAAGGCCGAGCCGACGATCACGCCGTCGGCGAAACCGGCCACCTGGGCGGCCTGTTCGGCGTTCGAGACACCCAGCCCGACGCACAGCGGCAGGTCGGTGACCGCGCGGGTGCGGTGCACCAGCACCTCGGCGGCGTTGTTCACGGTGGAGCGCACGCCGGTGACCCCCATCGTGGAGGCGACGTAGACGAACCCCCGGCAGGCCGCGGCGGTCATCGCCAGGCGACCGTCGGTGGACGACGGGGCGACCAGGAACACCCGGTCCAGCTCGTGCTCGTCGGAGGCGGCGATCCACTCGCCGGCCTCCTCCGGGATCAGGTCGGGGGTGATCAGGCCCGCTCCCCCGGCGGCGGCCAGGTCGGCGGCGAGCCGCGGCACCCCGTAGCGGTCGGCCAGGTTCCAGTACGTCATCAGCAGGCTCGGGGCACCGGCCTTGGCCACCGCCTCGGTGGCCGCGATCGCGTCGCGGGGCCGGGCACCGGCCACCAGGGCCGACTCCACGGCGTGCTGGATGACCGGGCCGTCCATCAGCGGGTCGCTGTAGGGAACGCCGATCTCGACGATGTCCACACCGTTCTCGACCATGGCCACCATGGCCGCGATCGAGGTGTCGTGATCGGGGAAACCGACCGGCAGATAACCGATCAGGGCCGCGCGTCCCTCGGCCTTGGCCTGGGCCAGCACCGGCGCCACGCTGCTCACAGTTCGTCCTTCTTCAGCTCGTCGGTGGCCACGACCCGCTCGGCCTCGGAGGCGATCAGGTCGGGCGAGGAGACCAGCCCGAACCAGCGGGCGGCGGTGTCCACGTCCTTGTCGCCGCGGCCGGACAGGTTGACCAGCACGATCCCGTCCTCGCCCAGCCGCTTGCCCTCGCGGATCGCGCCGGCCAGGGCGTGCGAGCTCTCGATCGCCGGGATGATGCCCTCGGTGCGGCAGAGCAACCGGAAGGCCTCCATCGCGTCGGCGTCCGTCACCGGTTCGTAACGGGCCCGGCCGGTCTCGGCCAGCCAGGCGTGCTCCGGGCCGACACCCGGGTAGTCCAGACCGGCGGAGATCGAGTGGCTCTCGATCGTCTGGCCGTCTTCGTCCTGGAGGATGAAGGTCCGGTTGCCGTGCAGCACCCCGGACGCGCCGCCGGTGATCGAGGAGGCGTGCCGCCCGGTCTCGATGCCGTCACCGCCGGCTTCCAGACCAAGCAGTTCCACACCCTCGTCGTCGAGGAAGGCGTGAAAGATGCCGATCGCGTTGGACCCGCCGCCGACGCAGGCGGTGACCACGTCGGGCAGCCGGCCGGTCAGCTCGAGCACCTGCTCGCGGGCCTCCTCGCCGATCACCCGGTGGAACTCGCGGACCATGGTCGGGAACGGGTGCGGGCCGGCCACCGTGCCGAGCAGGTAGTGGGTGGTCTCCACGTTCGTCACCCAGTCGCGCATCGCCTCGTTGATGGCGTCCTTCAGGGTGCGCGAACCGGCCGTCACCGGGATCACCTCGGCCCCGAGCAGGCGCATGCGGGCCACGTTCAGCGCCTGACGCCGGGTGTCTTCCTCGCCCATGTAGACCACGCACTCCAGGTCGAGCAGCGCGGCGGCGGTGGCCGAGGCCACCCCGTGCTGCCCGGCCCCGGTCTCGGCGATCACCCGGGTCTTGCCCATGCGCTTGGTCAGCAGGGCCTGCCCGAGCACGTTGTTGATCTTGTGCGAGCCGGTGTGGTTCAGGTCTTCGCGCTTGAGCAGGACCCGGGCGCCACCCGCGTGCCTCGCGAACCGGGGAGCCTCGGTGAGGATGCTCGGCCGGCCCGAGTAGGTGCGTTGCAGCTGGTCCAGCTCGGCGATGAAGGCCGGGTCGACCACGGCGGCGCCGAACGCGGCGTCGAGCTCGTCCAGGGCGGCCACGAGGGCCTCCGGCACGAAACGGCCACCGAAGCGGCCGAAGTACGGGCCGACCGCGTCACGCAGCCGGGCAGAGGTGTTGGTCATCGCTTCAGTTCTGCTCGGGTACGGAAGGGATCAGGAACGACCCGCGCGCAGCGCGGGGTGCGAACCGGCCGCGACCAGGTCGGCGACGGCACCGCGGGGGTTGTTGCCGACGACCAGGCTCTCGCCGACCAGCACCGCGTGGGCGCCGGAGCGGGCGTAGTCGAGCACGTCGTGCGGCCCCCGGACGCCGGACTCGGCGACCCGGACGATGCCGCTAGGGATCTTGGGAGCGACCTTGGCGAACGTGTTGCGGTCCACCTCGAGCGTCTTGAGGTTGCGGGCGTTCACGCCGATCACCCGGGCACCGGCGTCGACCGCGCGCTTGGTCTCTTCCTCGTCGTGCACCTCGACCAGGGCGGTCATGCCGACCGAGTGCACCCGCTCGATCAGCGAGACCAGGGCCTCCTGCTCGAGCGCGGCCACGATCAGCAGGATGGCGTCGGCGCCGGTGGCCCGGGCCTCCCACACCTGATAGCTGGTGAACACGAAGTCTTTACGCAGCACCGGCACGTCGACCGCGGCGCGCACGCCGGCCAGGTCTTCGAGGCTGCCGCCGAAGCGGTGCTTCTCGGTGAGCACGCTGATCACGGAGGCGCCGCCGGACTCGTACTCGGCGGCCAGGCCGGCCGGGTCGGTGATCTCGGCCAGGGAACCCTTGCTCGGGCTGGACCGTTTCACCTCGGCGATGACCTTGACGGTGTCGCCGTGCCGCAGCACCGACTCCGCGGGCTTCGCCGAGGGCAGCTGGGCGGCCCGTTCCTGGAGCTTCTCCAGCGGCGTGACCGCCTGCCGTTCTTCCAGGTCAGCTTTGACCCCGACGAGGATCTCATCGAGCACAGTCACACAAGGCTCCTCGTCAAATCGCCAGTCACGCGGTGGTGTCAACCCGTCGATGGTACCGATTCCCAGAGGGTGCTCCGGCCCCTACCGTCCGCATGGACCCGCAGGTCCCGTCTGGTATGGGCGTGCTATGGAGCGAGCACCTGGAGCGCGGGAATGTTCCGTAGCACCGCGAAAAGAATAAGGCCGATGGCCAGCAACACCGGCGTCCAGATCCGATTACCGTCCCGTACCCGCCCCTTCGGGTCGGGTCCGGACACGCTCGGCAACCGTCCGTTCACCGAATCGCGGCGGCTCACGCGGGCCACCCAGCGAAACCAGAGGACGACGAGGACCGGGACGGCGAGCACGACCAGGAGATTGGACGAGAGTGCGGCCACGACGTCGCCGTGGGCGAGATGGTGGACGGCGCGAAGACCCCCGCAGCCCGGGCAGAACCGGCCGGTGAGGGCCAGGAACGGGCAGCCGGGGTAGTGACCGGGCTGGGCCGGGTCGACCAGGGCCAGGCGGCCCGTGGCCGCCGCCACGACGGCGGCGACGGCCACAGGCCTGAGCACGGGCCTGAGCAGGTGCCGGGCCGGGCCGCGGGAGGCGGAAGCCGGCACGGGCCGCACTCGCAGGTCGCTCAGACCTTGATCACCACGGTCTTGGCGGCCATGTCGTGCCAGCCCTGGCGGCGGCCGCTGGAGTCGAAGAACGGCGAGAGATACACCACGACCTGGCCGATGCCGCAGACGAAGCTGCCGACGAACGGGATCAGCCAGCGCAGGATCGCGGGCACCCAGCCGGGCACCTGGCCGTCCTCGGTGCGCACGATGCGGATGCCGAGAATCATCTTGCCGACCGTGGCACCCTTCAGCGCCACCAGGCCGATCTGGTAAGCCAGGCTGAACAGGAAGCTGATCAGCCAGAACGCCAGGTAGGCGGTGGAGACGGCGCTGCTCTCCAGGGCGCTGTTCACCGAGTCCGGGTCTTCGAAGTCGGTTCCGGAGGCGGCCAGACCGAGCAGGAGCACCCCGAGCAGACCCAGCACCACGCCGAGGATGACCGCGTCGATGAGGAAGGCGCCGAGCCGGCGGCCCATGGTGGCGAACTCGACGTTGGCCGGGATGGCACCGCCGCCGTGCATGGGGTTGCCGTAGGGCTGGCTGCCGTAGGGCTGGTTGCCATAGGGCTGGCTGCCGAACTGCCCGTACGCGGGCTGGCCGTACGGCTGCTGACCGTAGGACGACTGGCCGGGCTGGCCCTGTGCGTAAGGGTTTTGGCCGTACTGGTTCTGCCCGGGCTGGTTCTGCTGGCCGTAGGGCTGCTGGCCGTACTGCGCCGGCTGCTGCGGCGAGCCGTACTCCGGCGGGCCGCCGTACTGCCCGGGCTGGTTCTGGCCCTGACCGTACTGGTTCTGGCCGGGCGGGTTCTGGCCCGGCTGGTTCTGGCCGTACTGCGGGGGCTGCCCGTACTGCGGCTGCCCGTACTGCGGGGGCTGTTCGCCGTTCTTCTGCGTTCCGTCGCCGGACCCGTCGTCCCGGGGGTCACGGGGCGGGTTCGAGCCGTACTCGGACATGGTCACCTCATGGTCGCTGCGGCCTGGGGCCCGGTCGGGAACGCAGGCTACCGGCGGGTGCGCCTGCGGTGGTCGACCGCCCCTCCGGCCTGGCGCCGAGACGGAACGGAGATGGTCCGGTCCCTCACCGGGCCTGCACCCCGCCCAACGCTCTGGGCCGGCCAGGGGTGCCCGGTGCGGGACCTCACCTCGTCGGTCAGTGGGTGGAGGGACGCTGCGCGCCGAACCCCATCGCACCGAGGACCTTGCCGGCCACCGGGCCGACGATCACGGCCACGACCGCACCCACCGCGAACAGCCAGACGTAGTCCCAGCCGAGCGCCACGGCGACGGTCATGAGCAGCGCCCCGAACATGATCACCGTGACAGCGGTCCAGGCGGCCACCGAGTTGCCGTGCCCGTACGGGTCGTGCTGATCCTGCTCCGGAGGCTTCGGGTGTTCCTTGGTGCCCGACATGGTGTCCCCTTTCGTACGGCCACATTCTTCCGGCTCGATCGAGCCAGGGCCGATGGAAACAAAGCCCCAGGGCCTTGACAGACGATATCGGGTCCACAGGTCCCGGGCGCGGTGCGCCCCCTGTCCGGCGCAGACGTGGCGCCGGCGGCGACCTCAGTCGCCGCCACCACCGCCCCCGCCGCCGCCGTCCGAGCCACTGGACGAGCCACTGGACGAGCCACCGTCCGCACCGCTTGCCGAACCACCGCCCCCACCGCTGCCACCGGCGTCCCCGCTGTGGCTGTTGTCACCGCTGTCGACGGGGTCGGACGTCAGGTCCTCGCCCCGGTTCTGGGCGTCCCAGACGTCCGCGGAGTCCACCCAGCCGCCCGTCACCGCCGGGGCGGCCGGGGACGACGACGCCGCACCGGTCTTGTTGCTGTCACGCTCGAACCGGCGGCCGGTGACCGGCCAGGACCGGCTGCCGACCACCCCGAGCACCCCGGCCAGCGCCACCAGTACCGCGCCGACGACGTAGATCCAGCCCCAGAGGTTGAGGTGGATCGAGTAGTCGAAGCTGTCGAGGAAGCTCCCGCCCAGGCTGAGGGTGTCTCGCAGGGCGTCGGAGGCGGCGTCGTCGGGCGCGCTGATCGCGCTCACCCCGCTGACCGCGAGCGCGACGCCGGCCACCAGGAAGCCGAACGGGATGAGGAACCGCACCACCCGCCCGGCGATGGTCAGGACCAGCGCGGCGGCACCCACCGCGAGGGCCACCGCGGCCCCGGCCGGCGCGGCCTGGCTGCCCTTGATCGCGATCGCGCCGAACGAGGTCAGGGAGTCCACCTGGACGGTGCCCCAGGACCGGGAAACGCCGAGCAGGATCACGCCGGCCCCGAGCAGGGCGGTCAGGATCACGGTGCGACGGCCGGTCAGGGCCCGGGGACCGCCCGGGGCGGCCGGGCCCTGACCGAGCCCGGCCTCCTCGACGACGGGTGAACTCATACGGCCTCACCGTCGTCCTCAATCAGGCTCTCGCCGATCGGGCGCATGGTGGAGGCCACGGAGACGGCGCGGAGCACGGCGGCGGCCTTGTTCCGGCACTCCTCGTCCTCCTTCTCCGGCACCGAGTCGGCCACGATCCCGGCGCCGGCCTGCACGTGCGCAACGCCCTCGCGCAGGAGCGCGGTGCGGATCGCGATCGCGAAGTCCATGTCGCCGGCCACGTCGAGGTACCCGACGACCCCGCCGTAGATGCCGCGGCGCACCGGCTCCAGGTCGTCGATCAGCTGCATGGCACGGGGTTTCGGCGCACCGGAGAGCGTGCCCGCGGGGAAGGTGGCCCGCAGCACGTCGTAGGCGCTGCGGCCCGGCGACAGCTCACCCTCGACGGTCGAGACCAGGTGCATGACGTGGCTGTAGCGCTCGACCTCCATGAAGTCGACCACCTCCACGGTGCCCGCGGCGCAGACCTTGCCCAGGTCGTTGCGGGCCAGGTCGACGAGCATCAGGTGCTCGGCGCGCTCCTTGGTGTCGGCGAGCAGTTCCTCGGCCAGGTCGTTGTCCTCGCCGGCGGTGGCACCGCGCGGGCGGGTGCCGGCGATCGGGTGGGTGATCGCGCGCCCGCCGCTGACCTTGACCAGGGCCTCCGGGCTGGAACCGACCACGGCCAGCTCCCGGCCGGCCGCGTCCTCCGTCCGGTACAGGTACATGTAGGGGCTGGGGTTGGACGCCCGCAGCACCCGGTACACGTCCACGGCGTCGGCCGGGCAGTCCACGTCGAATCGCTGCGAGAGCACCACCTGGAACACCTCGCCGTCGACGATGGCGCGCTTGCCGGTGAGCACCGCGTCGAGGTACTCGTCGCGGGTGCTGCGCTCGCGGTAGGGCACCTGGGCCGGGGCCGGCTCGTGAGTGGCCACCGTGCTGGGCGCGGGCTCGGCGAGCTGGCGGGTCATCCGGTCGAGGCGGGCGACGGCGTCGGCCCAGGCCTCGTCCACCCGCTCGTCGGTGCCGTCGTAGTTCACCGCGTTGGCGATGAGCAGCAGGCTGCCGTCGGAGTGGTCGAGCACGGCCAGGTCGGTGGCCAGGCTCATCGCCAGTTCCGGCACCTCGAGCTCGTCGTGCGGCGGGTTCGGCAGCTTCTCCCAGCGGCGCACCGCCTCCCAGCCGACGTAGCCGACCATGCCGCCGGTGAGCGGGGGCAGGCCGGGCAGCCGGGGCGCGCGCAGCGCCTCGACCGTGTCGCGCAGCGCGGCCAGCGGGTCACCCCCGGTGGGGACGCCGGCGGGCGGGTCACCGATCCAGTGCGCGACGCCGTCGCGGGAGGTCAGGGTGGCGCGGCTGGCGGCACCGACGATGCTGTAGCGCGACCAGACCCCGCCGTGCTCGGCCGATTCCAGCAGGAAGGTGCCGGAGCGGTCGCCGGCCAGTTTGCGGTAGACGCCGATCGGGGTCTCGCCGTCGGCCAGGAAGCGGCGCACGACCGGGATCACCCTGCGGTCGGCGGCCAGGCGGCGGAAACCGTCCAGGTCGGGCCAGGTTCCGCCGAAACCCAGGTTCGTGGGGACGTCCTCGGTGCTGGTACGCGCGCTGGTCACGGTCACGCGGGGCTCTCCTCGGTGATGGAGGTGGCGGGGATGGCGGGGGTCAGTACCGGGCCGGTGACCGCGTCGAGCCGGCCGGAGTCGAAGCAGGTGTGGTCGCCGGTGTGGCAGGCCGCGCCGACCTGGTCGACGGTGACGAGCAGGGCGTCGCCGTCGCAGTCCAGCGCCACGGACTTCACCCACTGCACGTGGCCGGAGGTGTCGCCCTTGCGCCAGTACTCCTGCCGGCTACGGCTCCAGAACGTGACGCGGCCGGTGGTGAGGGTGCGATGCAGGGCCTCGTCGTCCATCCAGGCGATCATGAGCACCTCGCGGGTGTCCCACTGCTGGATGACGGCGCTGACCAGGCCGTCGGGGTTGCGCTTCAGCCGGGCCGCCAGCTCGGGCGCCAGCGGGGAGCCGGTCGAAGGATCTACGGGGGTCGCACTCACCCGGCCAATAGTGGCACCGACGGCGGTGCACCCGTGTCACCAGCCCCAAGGTTGCGATTTGGTAGCGGTCGCACCGGTGCACAGAGGCTTCACATGTTGTTGACGTGCATGGAGGTGTCCGTTCACTGAATGATGGCCGGATGCCCACCTTGCTGCACATCGGTGCCCCGAAGACGGGGACCACCGCCGTCCAGGCGTCCCTGGAAGATCTGAAGCACCGCACCGAGGGCGGGCTGGAGGCCTACGGTCTGAGCATGCCCGGCACCCCGCTGGAGCAGGCCCGGGCCGCGCTCGGCGTGCTCGGCCAGGGTGTGGGCTGGCAGGCCGCGGACCGGCCGAAGAGCGACAAGCACTGGCCCCGCCTGCTGGCCCAGGTGCAGGCCGCGCAGGGGCTGCGGTTCGTCTCCAGCGAGTACCTGTGCGAGGCCTCCGAGCCGATCGCCGGCAAGATCGTCGAGGATCTCGCGACCCTGGACGGGCCGGAGGGGCCCCGCGATGACGTGCACGTCGTGCTGACGCTGCGACCGCTGACCCGGATCATGCCCTCGGCCTGGCAGCAGTACCTGAAGAGCGGCCACCAGCTGCCCTACGAGCAGTGGTGCCGGGCGATGCTCGCCAGCCCTCCGAAAAAGGGTGTGACGCCCTCGTTCTGGCGCCGTCACGACCAGGCCGCGGTGCTGCGCCGCTGGGCCGCCGCGGTGGGGCCCGCCAACATCACCACCGTGGTGCTCGACCCGGCCGACCGGGGCCTGCTCATGCGCACCTTCGACGACCTGCTGAACCTGCCGGCCGGAACCCTGACCGGGGTGGCCGGGGGCCGGCAGAACCGGTCGATGTCCGCGGCCGAGAGCGAGCTGTTCCGCCGGCTCAACGTGCAGCTGCGCGACCGTGACTTCCCCTGGAAGGAGTACGCCAACCTGATCCGCTACGGCTCGATCCTGCGCACGGTCGAGCTGATGCCCTCGGAGGGCGGCGCGGCGGTGCACACGCCGGACTGGGCCGTCGAGCGGGCGGTGGAGCTGGCCGGGTCGTACCGGGAGACGATCGACGAGCTGGCCGCGGCCGGGATGACCGTGATCGGCAAGCCGGACCTGCTCACCGAGGCCTATGCCGGTGCGCCGCACGACCTCCCGGCGCCGGACGTGGTGCCCGTGGACACCGCGGTGGAGGCCATCCTCGGGGTGGTCTCCCGGGCCGGCACCGGCAACGCGTTCTTCCCGGACGAGGTCGAGCGGGGCATCGGCGAGCAGGAGGGCCTGCCCGGCTCGGCCCGCACGCCCAAGGAGATCACCCGGATCGAGGACCTGTCGGCCCGCGAGATCAGCGAGGTGCTGGCCGGGCGGGTACGCAAGGGCGTGCGGCGGCGCTACCGCAGTCAGCGCCGCCGCCTGGTGCGCATCGCCCGGCGCGGGCACCTCACCCCGCAGCAGAAGGTGGACGCCCTGGAGCCGCTGGACGACGACCCGCGGGCCGCCGCGGCGAGCGACAGCCCGGACCAGTTCGGCTGACCGGCCGGATCGGCTGATCCGGGCCGGGTTTCAGCTCTCCGTGCTGGGGCGCGAGGTCTGGCTGCGCCAGGACGCGTACATGCGCCGGTAGGGCTCGCAGCGCTGGAGCAGCTCGGCGTGCGGGCCGACGTCGGCCACCTCGCCCCGGTCGACCACGACGACCAGGTCGGCGGCCTCCGCCGTGCTGAGCCGGTGGGCGATGGTGACGGACGTGCGGCCGCGGGTGATGCCGTCGAGCGCGGCCTGGAGTTTCACCTCGGTGGCCGGGTCGACGGCCGACGTGGCCTCGTCGAGCACCAGCAGGTCAGGATCGGCCAGGTAGGCGCGGGCCAGGGCGAGCAGCTGCCGCTCCCCCGCCGACAGCGACTCGCCGCGCTGCCCGACCGGGGTGTCGAGCCCTCGCGGCAGGCCCCGCGCCCAGTCCAGCAGCCCGAGCTCGGCCAGCGCCTGCTCGACCTGCTCGCGGGTGGCGCCCTCACGCCCCCAGGCGATGTTGTCGGCCAGGCCGAGGTCGAACAGGAACCCTTCCTGCGGCACCATGACGATGCGCGAGCGCAGATTGGCGAAGCTGATCCGGCGCAGGTCCTCGCCGTCGATCAGCACCCGGCCCTCGGCCGGGTCCATCAGCCGGGTCAGCAGCTTGGCCAGAGTGGTCTTGCCCGAACCGGTTTCGCCGACCACCGCGACCCGGGCCCGCTCCGGGACGGTCAGCGTGACGTCGCGCAGCACCGGCTCACCGCCCGGGTAGGCGAAGGTGACGTGCTCGAAGCGCACCCCGATCGGGCCGCGCGGCAGGCTCACGCCGTTCTCGCCCGGATCGACGATGTCGGCCGGGGTGTCGAGCACACCGATGACGCGCCGCCAGCCGGCCGCGGCGTTCTGGAGCTCGTTGAGCACCTCGGTGCCCATCTGCACCGGCGTGGTGAACAGCTGCACCAGGAACAGCACGGCCAGCAGCTCGCCCAGGGTGATGCCGCCGTCGATGCCGATGCGCAGGCCGACCACCACGACCGCGGCAATCACCAGGCCGGACATCAGCACCCCGCCGGTGAAGGACCCGGCCACCAGCCGCTGGGCCCGGGCGGCCGAGCGGCGGTGCTGCTCGATCGAGGTGTCGATGCGCTGCTGGGTGCGCGCCTGCACGGCGTAGGCGCGGATGGTGTCGGCGCCGACCACCGCCTCGGAGATCGCGCCGAGCATCTCGCCGACCCGCTCACGCACCGTGCCGTAGGCCACCGAGACCCGGCGCTGCAACGGCCGAAGGATCAGGAACACCGGCAGGAAACAGGCCCAGACCAGCAGGGTGAGCTGCCAGGAGTAGACCGCCATCACCACGGTGGCGATCAGCAGCTGCCCGGCCGACAGCACCAGCAGCAGCCCGCCCCACTGCACGAAGGTCGAGATGGTGTCGACGTCACTGGTGACCCGGGCCACCAGGGCGCCGCGCCGCTCACTGTTCTGGGTGAGCACCGACAGGTCGTGGATGTGCCGGAACGCCTTGACCCGCAACGTCGCCAGCCCGGCCTCGGTGGCCTGGAACAGCCGCACGTTGCTGACGTACGAGGCGGTGGCGGTGACGAGCAGGCCCAGCGCGGCCACCCCGACCAGCCGCAGCACCAGGCCGATGCGGACCCCGTCGTCGCCGGACAGCCCGGAGTCGGTGACCTGCTGCACGGTGATCGGCACCAGGATGCGCCCGCAGGTGGCGAGCAGGGCCAGGAACAGCGTGAGCCAGACGCCGCGCACCAGTTCGGGTGAGAGCTCCACGCCCCGGCGCAGCACCTGCCACGCGGTCATCCGGTTGCCGGCCAGACCGTGCCCGCCGGCCGGATCACCCTGCGCTCCGCCGGAATCCGGCGACCCGGTGCGCCCGGTGCCTTCGGTGGGGCCCGTGGGTTCTGCGGGCTCGGTGGCCTCCACAGCGGTCGCGCTCATCGCCGCGTCATCTCCGTCAGGTCGTTCTCGTCTTCCTCGTCGAGGCCCGCCGCCACCAGTCCGGCAGCGAGGTCGTCCGGGCGCTCCGGATCCTCGTCGTCGTGGTCGTAGGCCGTGACCAGCCGCCGGTAGCCGGCGCTGCGCGTCAGCAGTTCGGCATGGGTGCCGCGGTCGGCGATCCGGCCGTTCTCCAGGTAGGCCACCTCGTCGGCGAGCGCGATGGTGGCCCGCCGGTAGGCGATCACCACCACGGTCACGCCTGAGCCGCGACCTGAGCCGTGACCGGAGTCGTCACCTGAGTCATCGCCGGAGTCGTCACCGGTGTCATCGCCCGACAGGCCTCCCAGCCCGGCCAGGATCTCCGCCTCGATACGCGGGTCGATGGCCGACGTGGCGTCGTCGAGCACCAGCAGCCGGGGCCGCCGCACCAGAGCCCGGGCCAGGGCCAGACGCTGCCGCTGCCCGCCGGACAGGTCGGCCCCGCGCTCGCCGATCACCGTGTCCAGGCCGTGCGGAAGGTGTTTCACGAACCCGTCCGCCCGGGCCACACCGAGCGCCCGCCAGACGTCGTCGTCGCTGTAACGGGCATCGCCCAGGGTGATGTTGTCGCGCACCGTGTCGTTGAACACGAAGGTGCCCTGCGGCACCAGCGCGGCCAGCTCGGCCACACCCCCGGCACGCAGGTCGCGGGCGTCGTGGCCGTCCAGCCGGACCACACCCTTGGCCGGGTCGACCAGCCGCACCAGCAGCGTGGCCAGTGTGGACTTGCCCGAGCCGGTGGGCCCGACCAGTGCCAGCGTGGTGCCGGGCCGCACGGTCAGATCGACGTCGTGCAGCACCTCGTAGTGCTCGCCGGCCTCGTCGGTGTAGGCGTAGGCCACCTCTTCCAGCCCGACCGCGACCGCACCGCCGGCGGCCGGGGCCACCGAGCCATAGGGCATGGCGTCGGTCTCGGCCAGCACGGCGCTGGTGCGTTCCCAGCCGACCACGGTGCGCGGGATCTCGCCCAGCACCCAGCCCATCGAGCGCAGCGGGAACGCGACCAGGCTGAGCAGGTAGGCCACCTGCACCACGTCGCCGGTGTCGGCGTGGCCGCCGCGCACCCGCCAGGCGCCGACCGCGAGCACGCTCAGCGTGCCGAGCGTGGGGATGGCCTCCATCAGCGGGTCGAAGGCGGCGCGCAGCCGCCCGGCCCGCACGTTGGCGTGGCGCAGCCGGGCCGCGGTGACCGCGAACCGCTCGGTCTCGGACGCCTCCCGGCCCAGGCTCTTGACCACGGCCGCGGCCTCGAGGCTCTCGTGCGCGACGCTGGACACCTCGCCGCGCTCGGCCTGCGCATGGGTGACCGCGGGCGACATGTAGCGCTGGTAGACGGCGTTCAGCACGACCACCCAGGGCAGCACCAGCAGCCCGACCGCGCCGAGCACCGGGTCGGCCAGCACCATCGCCACCGAGGCGACGAGCAGCATGACCACCACACCGATCGCCATCGGCAGCGGTGCGAACACCTGCCAGGTGGCCTCGACGTCGGCGTTCGCGTTGGACAGCAGCACCCCGGCCGGGTGCCGGTGGTGCCACTCCAGGGGCAGCCGCAGGTACTGCCGGGTGAGCAGGCGGCGGTAGCGCGCCATCAGCCGGAACGAGGTGAGCCCGGCCGCCACCCGCCGGCCTACCACACCGACCGCGGTGAGCACCGCGACCCCGGCCAGGGCCAGGCCGGTCAGGGTGAGGTCACGCCCGCTGATGCCGCCCCGCTCGAACGCCGGGGCCAGCACCCGGTCGGTGACCCGGCCCAGCACCCAGCCACTGCCAGCCGTGCCCGCGCCGTACAGCGCCGACATCAGCACGGCGACCGAGAAGATCGCCGGCTCCTGCCGGATGCCGATGCCGATCACCCGGATCCCGCGCAGCAGCGTGCCCGGCCGTTTCTCACCCGCGTCCCGCTTCACCACGCGGGTACCTCCTGTCAACGCTCACGCAACGATCGCGGGCACACTTCCGCCCGATCCAGGAATCTAGACGCCACCACCGACAGAATCGCGAACGCGCAACCGATCCCAATCGGGCCGAACGTCACGTCGTCGGTGATCGCCTCCTGTGTCAAGGTGAGCGCATGCCCTCGCATTCCGCAGCGGAACGGCAGGCTCTCGCCGACGCCCTCACCGAGGCCGGTCCCGGCGCTCCGACCCTGTGTTCCGGCTGGACCACCACCGACCTGGCCGCCCATCTCGTCCTCCGGGAGGGCCGCCCGCACGTGCGGCTGGCCGGAGGGATCGCCCCGCTGAAGAGCTGGGCCGCGCAGCAGGAGCAGGACCACACCGCACGTCCCTACGCCGACCTGGTCGCCACCTTCCGCAACGGCCCGCCGCGGGTGTCACCGTTCGGGCTGCCGGGCGTGGACGAGCGGGCCAACCTGCTGGAGCACTTCGTGCACTGCGAGGACGTGCGCCGGGCGGTGCCGGACTGGCAGCCGCGCGAGCTGCCCGGCGAGCGGCAGGCGGCGTTCTGGAAGACGATCAGCGGTGTCTTCGGCAAGCTGATGCTGCGCCGGGCCGACATGCCCGTCAGCCTCCAGGTGCCGGGCGGTCAGCCCACCGAGATGCGTAAGGGCGTCGGGGGCGTGGTGCTGACCGGCGAGCCGGGCGAGATCGCGATGTACCTGTTCGGCCGCAAGGACCACGCCCGGGTGCAGATCATCGGCTCCGAGGAGCAGGTCGCCCGGTTCCGCGCGGCCCCCATGCGCACCTGACGAGCCTCCAATCATGGACGACGACCGCCGCGCGCGGTCGTCGTCGTCCATGATTGGAGGGGTGTCAGCGGACGGCGGTGCCCGCTGCCCGCAACGCGTCCTTCACGTCACCGATGGTCAGCTGGCCGAAGTGGAACACGCTGGCGGCCAGCACCGCGTCGGCACCGGCCGCGACGGCCGGCGGGAAGTGCTCCACCGCGCCGGCCCCGCCGCTGGCGATCAGCGGCACGCCCACCTCGTCGCGCACCAGACGCAGCAGCTCCAGGTCGAACCCGGCCTTGGTGCCGTCGGCGTCCATCGAGTTCAGCAGGATCTCGCCGGCGCCCAGCTCGGCGCCGCGCGCGGCCCAGTCGACCGCGTCGATGCCGGTGCCCTTGCGCCCGCCGTGCGTGGTCACCTCGAAACCGGAGGCCGTGTGCGTGCCCGGCGGGCAGCGCCGGGCGTCCACCGACAGCGTCAGCACCTGGGCGCCGAAGCGGTGCGCGACCTCGGCGATCAGCTCGGGCCGCTGGATCGCCGCGGTGTTCACGCCGACCTTGTCGGCCCCGGCGCGCAGCAGCCGGTCCACGTCGTCGACCGAGCGCACGCCACCACCCACGGTGAGCGGAATGAAGACCTGCTCGGCGGTGCGGGACACCACGTCGTACATCGTCTCGCGCCCCGAGGACGAGGCGGTGACGTCGAGGAAGGTCAGCTCGTCGGCGCCCTCCGCGTCGTAGCGGGCGGCGAGCTCGACCGGGTCACCGGCGTCTCTCAGGCCCTCGAAGTTGACGCCCTTGACGACGCGCCCGGCGTCGACGTCCAGGCAGGGGATGACTCGTACGGCAACCGGCACGGGCGACAGCGTAGTGTCCGCCGGGTGATCCCCGGCTCCCGGCTGTGGTCGCAGCAGGTCGCCGACCACGTGCTGCGACTGGCCGACCACGCCCGGGCACGGCGCCCGGCCGGCGCGGCCACCACGGTGCTGGCCGTCGACGGGCCCAGCGGGGCCGGCAAGTCGACGCTCGCCGACGAGCTGTTCACCGCCCTGGGCCCTGGTCTGGCCGCCCTGGTGCGGATGGAGGATCTGTACCCCGGCTGGGACGGGCTCGAGGCCGCCACCGTCCGCCTGGCCACCGAGGTGCTGCCGCCGCTGCTGCGCGGCGAGCCGGCCCGGTACGCCCGCTGGGACTGGACCGCCGACCGCTACGGCCCGATTCAGGACCTTGTGCCCGTGAAAGAGGTGACCATTGCCGAGGGTGTCGGCGCGGGCGCCCTGCTGGCCGCCCCGATGGTGTCGGCGCTGATCGTCGTGGACGCCCCTGAACAGGTCAGACATGATCGTGCGATGGCCCGGGACGGGGAGGGCTATCGGCCCCACTGGCAACGCTGGGCGGCCCAGGAACAACGCTATTTCCGCAGCGACGCACCGGCCGGCCGGGCAGACCTGCTGCTCCTTCCAGGTTCTGTCCAGGCTCGCGGTCTACGCTGACCCGCGTGTCCATGCGGGTCGAGAAATCTTCGGGGTTCCTGACGGACGGGCGACGACAGTGGGTCGGCCTGGTGCTGCGGCTGCTCGCCGGTGGGGTGTTCCTCTACACCGGCTGGGCCAAGCTCCAGGACATCGACGACACCATCCGCTCGGTGCGCAACTACCAGTTGCTGCCCGAGGCGGTCGTGCCCACGGTCGGCACCGCGCTGCCGGTGGTCGAGCTGATCGTCGGTGTGCTGCTGGTGGCCGGCGTGCTGACCAAGGTGGTCTCGGTGGTGACCGGGCTGATCAGCCTGGCGTTCTTCGTCGGCGTGGCCTCGGCCTGGGCGCGCGGCCTCCAGATCGAGTGCGGCTGCTTCGGCAACAGCGGGTTCACCAGCAACCCGGTGCCCGGATACGTGCGTGAGCTGGTGCTGAACGGCGCGATCATGCTCGCCTGCGTGTGGTTGTTCCGCCGCGGTGCGGGCCGGTTCTCACTGGACACCGCGCTCGGGCTGACCGTGACCGACCCGGGCCCGGCCGCCGGTGACGCGGACCTCGCCGACATCGACGCGGACGAGATCGACGACCCCGAGGACACCCCGGCCGCCCCGCGGCAGACGTAGACAAGCGAGACGATCGGAGTCACAGACATGGCGAGCGGACGCTCGACCCGGGATGCGCGTCAGGCGAAGGTCGCCGAGATGCGCGCCCAGGCCGCCAAGGCCGAGGCCAGGCGGCGCAACCTGCTGATCAGCGGCATCGTGGCAGCACTGGCGGTGGTGATCGTCGTCGGCTTCGTGGTGGTGCAGAACGCCAGCCGCGACGACAAGTCCGTCTCCGACGCCACCCCGGCGAACATCGGCACGGACAACTCGATCGTCGACGGCGAGGACAGCGCGCCGGTCAAGGTCGTCGTCTACGAGGACTTCCAGTGCCCGTACTGCGCGCAGTTCGAGGCCGCCAACCGGGAACAGCTCGCCCAGTACGTCAAGGACGGCGACGTGCAGGTGCAGTACCGGCCGATCGCGTTCCTCGACCGCGCCTCCACCGACGACTACTCCACCCGTTCGCTGAACGCGGTGGCGGCGGTCGTGAACTCCTCCCCCGACGCGTTCCTGGAGTTCCACAACCTGCTCTTCGAGAACCAGCCCGAAGAGGGTGGCGCCGGCCTGACCGACGACCAGCTGGTGGACTACGCCGTGCAGGCCGGGGCGGACGAGGCGACGGTGAAGACGGCCGTGGACGACATGACCTACGAGGGCTGGACCGCCGACGTCACCGACGCGGCCTCCCAGGCGGGCGTCTCCGGCACCCCGACGGTCAAGATCAACGACACCGCCCTGGAGAGCCTGGACGCGGCGTCGCTGAAGACCGCCGTGGACAAGGCGCTGGCGGCAGCCAAGTAATGGCGAGGGTCTCGGTCACCTACTGCACGCAGTGCAACTGGCTGCTGCGTGCGGCCTGGGTGGCGCAGGAACTGCTCCAGACGTTCGGCACCGAGCTGGACGAGGTGGCGCTGGTGCCGGGCACCGGTGGGGTGTTCCGCGTGCACGTGGGCGAGACGCTGGTGTGGGACCGCAAGCAGGACGGCGGGTCTCCCGACATCGTCGAGGTGAAGCGCCGGGTGCGGGATCTCGCCGCACCCGGTCACGACCTCGGTCACGCCGACCGGAAGAAGAACTAGAGGCGACTCAGGCGGAGCGGTGGTGGTACGCGATCAGCGTGGCCAGCCGCTCCGCCTCGGCCCGGGCCGGCTCACCGTCGGCCCTCTGCACGGCCATCACTGCCACCGGGTCGCCGTCAGCGGTGGCCAGCGTGACCCACGGGTCACCGCCGGAGAAGTGCAGTCCCTCGATCTCGGCCCAGCTCAGGTTCCGGGTGATCAGCAGGTTGCGCACCACCAGGCCCTCGGCCGACGGATCGGCCCGCACCCCGCCGAACCGGCTCAGCGCCCAGCCGATGATCGCGGCGACCACCAGCATCCCGATCCGGTCCTTGATGCCCACCACGTTCGGCCCGGACCAGGGAAGCAGCAGTGCGCAGGCGGTCAGCGCCAGTGCCTGCCCGATCCCCCCGGCCCAGGCCATGATCCGGCCGCGCCGGGAGACGAACGGGCGGTGCAGGTCGGCGACGGCCTGATCGCGGGACGACACGGTCACAGGTGCTTGTACACGTCGTCGAGGCTGATGCCCTTGGCGATCATCATCACCTGGAGGTGGTAGAGCAGCTGCGAGATCTCTTCCGCGGCGGCCTCGTTCGACTCGTACTCCGCGGCCATCCACACCTCGGCGGCCTCCTCGACCACCTTCTTGCCGATGGCGTGCACCCCGGCGTCGAGGGCGGCGACCGTGCCGGAGCCCTCCGGTCGGGTCTCGGCGCGCTGGGTCAACTCGGCGAACAGGGCCTCGAACGTCTTCACAACCAGAGACTATCCGTGAAGACGCCCGGGCCCGACGTCAGGCCGTCACACCGGCAGCGGCAGGTTTTTCAGCACCAGTGCGGCGGCCACCGCGGCGGTGGCGGCCTCGTGCCCCTTGTCCTCCCGGGAGCCGGGCAGACCGGCCCGGTCCAGGGCCTGCCGCTCGTCGTCGCAGGTGAGCACCCCGAACCCGACCGGCACCCCGGTGCGCACGCTGACGTCGGTCAGACCGTTCGTGGCGGCCTCGCAGACGTAGTCGAAATGCGGTGTGCCGCCCCGGATCACCACTCCGAGCGCGATCACCGCGTCGACGCCGGCGGCGGCCAGCCGGGCGGCCGCCACCGGCAGCTCGAAGCTGCCCGGCACCGCCACCTCGACCACGTCCTTCACCCCGGCGTCGGCCAGACCCCGGCGAGCGCCGTCGAGCAGCCCGTTCATCACCTGCTCGTGCCAGCCCGCGTGTGCCAGCCCGACCCGCAGCTGCGAGCCACCCTCCACCGTGATCGTGGGCGCGCCCTCGCCACTCATCGTCGTCCTCCTGCTGTGTCGTTGTTCAGGTCGTCGAGCTGGTGCCCCATGAGGTCCCGCTTGCTGGTCAGGTAGGCCTGGTTGTGCCGGTTCACGCCGACCTGGAGGCCGATCCGCTCGGTCACCGTGACGCCGTGCTCGGCCAGTCCGGTGAGCTTGGCCGGGTTGTTGGTCAGCAGGCGGATCGAGTCCAGGCCGAGGTCGTCGAGAACGGCTGCGGCGGCGCCGTACTCGCGGGCATCGGCGGGCAGGCCCTGCGCGGTGTTGGCCGCGACGGTGTCCAGGCCGGAGTCCTGCAACTGGTAGGCGGTGAGCTTGGCCAGCAGGCCGATGCCCCGGCCCTCGTGGCCGCGCAGGTAGATCACCACGCCGCCCTCGGCCGCCACCCGGTCCATCGCCGCGTCGAGCTGGGGGCCGCAGTCGCAGCGCCGGGAGCCGAACGCGTCGCCGGTCAGGCATTCCGAGTGCACCCGCACCAGCGCCCCGGCGGCGGCGGGCTCCCCCGCGACCAGCGCCACGTGCTCGTGGCCGGTCAGCATGTCGCGATAGGCCAGCGCCCGGAAGTCGCCGTGATCGGTCGGCAGCAGGCTGGTGGCCACCCGGCGGACCCGCGGCGGCGTGCCGGCCGGGCCCTCGGGCACCGCGCCCGGGTGCCGCTCGCGATAGGCGACCAGGTCCTCGATGCTGATCAGCGGCAGCCCGTGGGTGTCGGCCAGCGCCCGCAGGCCGGGCAGGCGGGTGACCGGACCGGCGTCCTCGACCACCTCGGCCAGCACCCCGACCGGCGGCAGGCCGGCCAGCACGCACAGGTCCACGGCGGCCTCGGTGTGGCCACGGCGTTCCAGCACCCCGCCCGGCCGGGCCCGCAGCGGGAACACGTGGCCGGGGCGCACCAGGTCTTCCGGCACGGTCAGGCCGTCGGCCAGCAGCCGCAGGGTGACCGAGCGATCGGCCGCGCTGATCCCGGTCGAGATGCCGGAGCGGGCGTCGACGGACACGGTGTAGGCCGTGCGCAGCGACTCCTGGTTGCGCTCGACCATGTGCGGCAGCTGGAGGGCGTCCGCGCGGTCGTCGTACATCGGGGCGCAGAGCACGCCGGAGGTGTGCCGGATCGTCCAGCCCACCCATTCCGGGGAGGCGTTGACGGCGGCCATGATCACGTCGCCCTCGTTCTCCCGGTCGGCATCGTCCACGACCAGCACGGGCAACCCGGAACGCAGTGCCTCAACGGCCTTCTCGACCGGGTCGAGGTCGAGGGCGGGCCCGTCCCAGATCGTCTGCGCGTGCACCCGCAGGTCGCTCATCGTGTCGCCACCGTCTCTTCCGTGATCGTGGGGACGGGAGCGGTGTTCAGTCGCTCCACGTACTTCGCCAGCACGTCCACCTCGAGGTTGACCGGCTCACCGACGGCCCGGCGCCCGAGGGTGGTGCGCGCCAGAGTCTCCGGGATCAGCGACACGGTGACGACACTTCCGCCGCCGGAGGCGGCCGGGAGGTCGGTGAGATCGGCCACGGTCAGCGAGACGCCGTCCACGGTGATGGAGCCCTTGGCCACCACGTAGCGGGACAGGGCGGCCGGGACGGCGATCCGGACCAGTTCCCAGCGGTCGCCCGGCACCCGTTCCGTGACGGCGCCGGTGCCGTCGACGTGGCCCTGCACGACATGGCCGCCGAAGCGGCCGTCCGCCTTCAGCGGGCGCTCCAGGTTGACCGGCGAGCCGGGCCCGGCGGTGCGCAGCGAGGACCGCTCGAGGGTCTCGGCCATCACGTCGGCGGTGAAGGTGTCACCGGCGAGCTCGACCACGGTGAGACAGACCCCGTTGACCGCGATGGACGCGCCGGGAACGGCGTCGGAGGTGACCACCGGGCCGCGCACGGTGACCCGGGCGGAGTCCGCCCCGGGCACGAGTTCGACGATCTGGCCCAGCTCTTCAACGATCCCGGTGAACATCGGTGACCCTCCTGCCGCGTGTGTCGCGGGCTCCGGGGGTCACGACGCGGGCAGAGGCCGGCCACAGGCCGACGCGTCGTTCGGCACCGCGGCATCCCCCAAGGGAACGCCGACGGCACCGCGTGCTGCCTCCCATCCGGACTTTAACCGTCGGTCCTGGAATTCCACCAGGTCAACCGGCCGCCGAGGCGGACGGGTCGCGGACTGTCACCGCCGGTTCGGAATTTCACCGACCCCGGAGCACGCACTGTCTTGTTGCTGTTCGGCCAACAGTCTGCCACCGAACCTTGTTCCCAGGAATGCCGGGGTGGTCCGGTCAGGGCCGGACGGGTGAACCAGGGACGACGAAAACCGGCCGACCGTAACGATCTGCCGCCTCAGCAGGCCTTCTGCGCCAGCGTCCGCAGCTCGGAAATGCGCGCCGCGGCGTCGTCGGCGCCGTACACGGCAGAGCCGGCCACGAACACGTCGGCGCCGGCCTCGGCGCACCGCTCGATCGTGGCCGCGGACACGCCGCCGTCGACCTGGATCCAGACGTCCAGCCCGGAATCCTTCACGGCCTGCCGGGTGCGGCGGATCTTCGGCAGCATCGACTCCAGGAACGGCTGACCGCCGAAGCCCGGCTCGACCGTCATGATCAGCAGCATGTCGATCTCGGGCAGCAGCTCGAGGTAGGGCTCGATCGCCGTGGTGGGCTTGACCGCCAGGCCCGCCCGGGCACCGGCCCGGCGCAGCTCACGGGCCAGCCGGAGCGGGGCGCCGGCGGCCTCGGCGTGGAAGGTGACGCTCTTGGCGCCGGCCTCGGCGAAGGCCGGGGCCCAGCGGTCCGGGTCCTCGATCATCAGGTGGCAGTCCACCGGGACCGGCGAGACCCTGAGGATCGACTCGACCACCGGCAGGCCGAGCGTCAGGTTCGGGACGAAATGGTTGTCCATCACGTCGACGTGCGCCCAGTCGGCGTCGGCGATGCGCTCGAGTTCGCTGCCGATCCGGGAGAAGTCGGAGTTCAGGATGCTGGGAGAGATCTGGATGCCCACGGCGGCAAAGCCTAGTGCGGATCTGGCTGCCCGTCGCAGGGGCCTCGGTCCTCAGGGTTGACCTCAACCTCGGTTGAGCTTCGAGGATCGCTCCATGACCACATCCCGGCCGGAGACCGGCCACGACGAGCTGACCCCGCAGATCCTGGCCTATCTGGCCGGCCAGACCCTGGGCCGGCTGGCGACCGTGGACCCCCGGGGCGCCCCGCAGAACAGCCCGGTCGGCTTCACGCACAACGCCGAGCTGGGCACCGTCGACATCCGCGGCTGGAACCTCGGCGACTCCCGCAAGTTCCGCAACGTCGAGAAGAACCCGGCGGTCTCGCTGGTGATCGACGACATCGCCTCGCGCGACCCCTGGCGGGTGCGGATGGTGGAGATCCGCGGCACGGCCGAGGCCCTGCGCGGCGTGCCCGCCGACGGCGGCAGGTCGGGCGAGCTGATCCGGATCCACCCGCACCGGATCATCAGCTTCGGCCTGGACGGCGAGGCCCCGCCGGACTGACCACTCCGGCGGAGCCGGCCGATCAGGCGCGGCGCCGCAGCAGGCTCAGAAACATCGAGTCGGTGCCGTGCAGGTGGGTCCACAGCTGCACGGCCGGGCCGTCGCCGAGGAACAGCTCGTCACCGTGGCCGGGCAGACGGCGCGAGCCGATCAGGTCGCGCAGCACGCCCGGGCTGTCGAGACGCTCCACGTCGTCGCGACCGCGCAGCACGTCGTCCACCACCATCCGGGTCTCGGCCGGGTGCGGCGAGCAGGTGGCGTAGGCCACCACGCCGCCCGGCCGGACCGCGGCCAGCGCCGACTCCAGCAGCGCCCGCTGCAACGGGGCCAGCGAGGTGAGGTCGGAGGGGGCGCGGCGCCAGCGCGACTCCGGGCGGCGCCGCAGCGCACCCAGACCGGTGCACGGCACGTCGACGAGAACCCGGTCGTAGCGCCCCGGTTCGGCCTCACCGACGGTGCGGCCGTCACGCACCCGCACGTCGTAGGCGCAGCGGATCGCGGCCAGCGACTGCTGCACCAGACCCGCCCGGTGCTCCGCCGACTCCACCGCCACCAGCTCGGCGTCGTCGCCCACCAGACCGGCGGCGTGCCGCTCGGACAGCAGCGCGGCCAGCAGCGCCGCCTTGCCGCCCGGGCCGGCGCACAGGTCGAGCCACAGTCCCCGGTCGGGTCCGGTGGTGGGCGCGGCGGCGGCCCCGAGGGCGACCAGCTGGCTGCCCTCGTCCTGCACCCGGGCCCGGCCCTGCCGGATCGCGGCGATCTCGTCGGGCGCGCCCTTCAGCACGGCCGCGACCGGCGACAGCACCCCCGGCCGGGCGTGCGGGCCCTCGGTCAGCTCGGCCACGTCGGACAGGCCGGGCAGCGCGGCGGCGACCACCGAGGGCCGGGCGTTGTGCGAGGCCAGCAGCTCGGGCAGCTCCTGCGCCGGGCGGCCGGTGCCGCGCAGCGCGTCGCGCAGCCCGCGCACGATCCACTCCGGGTGCGAGTAGGTGACGGCCAGGTTCCCGTCCGGGTTCTCCTGCGCGTCCGGCGCGACCCGGGCCAGCCACTCGTCCACGTCGCGCTCGCCCACCCGGCGCAGCACCGCGTTGGCGAACCGGGACGCGCCCGGCCCACTGACCGAGCGCACCAGGTCGACGGTGGTGGACACGGCCGCATGCGGCGGGACCCGCATGTGCAGCAGCTGGTGCGCGCCCAGACGCAGGGCGTCGAGCACCGCCGGGTCGATCTCGGCGACCGGCCGGTCGGTGCCCGCCGCGATGATCGCGTCGTAGCTGCCGCGCCCGCGCAGGGCACCGTAGGCCAGCTCGGTGGCCAGACCGGCGTCCCGGCCGCGCAGCCGGGCCCGGCGCAACATGCCGGGCAGGATCAGGTTGGCGTAGGCGTCGCGCTCGGTGACCGCGCGCAGCACCTCGTAGGCCACCGCCCGGGCCGGGTCGACCGCGAGCGGACGGCCCCCGGAAGGCCGCGAGCCCTCCCGGGAGTCACGGGCACGACCGGATTTTCCGGCCTGGCGCGGGGGCCGCGACGGGCGGCCGGCCGGAGCCTGCTTGCTCATGAGGCACCCCCGGTCGCCGCGACGGCCGATCCGGTGGACGACGGGGAGACCGGCCCGGCCTCTCCGTCGTCCGTGATTCCGAGTCGCTCACCGGTACCCGGCCGCGCGCCACGCGCCCAGTCGACGGCGGCCATCGCCTTCTTGCCCGCCGGTCGCACCTCGCCCAGCCGCACATTGCCCGACGCGGTGCCGGCCAGCACCGCCTTCTTCTGCACGTGCAGCTCGCCCGGTGCCAGGACCGGCTCGGCCTCGGGCACCGGCTCGACCGGGCCCAGGCCCAGCCGGTCGCCGCGGAACGTGGTCCAGGCGCCCGGCGCCGGCGTGCAGCCGCGCACCCGCCGGTCCACGGCCACCGCGGTCAGGTTCCAGTTCACCTGCGCGTCCTCAGTGGTGATCTTGGGCGCCAGCGACACCCCCTGGTCGGGCTGCGGCCGGGCCTCGGCCGACCCCGAGGCGATCGCGTCCAGCGCCGCCACCAGCAGCGCCGAGCCACCGTCGGCGAGCCGGCCGAGCAGGTCGCCGGCCGTGTCGCGGGGGCGGATCGTCTGCGTCATCACGCCGAACACCGGGCCGGTGTCGAGGCCCTTCTCCAGCTGGAACACCGACGCGCCGGTGACCTGGTCACCGGCGATCAGGGCGTGCTGCACCGGGGCCGCGCCGCGCCAGGCGGGCAGCACCGAGAAGTGCAGGTTGATCCAGCCGTGCACGGGCACATCGAGGGCACGCTGCGGCACCAGTGCGCCGTAGGCGATGACGGCCACACAGTCGGGAGCGAGCTGCCCGAGCTCGTCGAGGAACTCCGGATCACCCGGCTTCACCGGCTGGAGCACCGGCAGGTCGTGCTCGTCACCCCACTGCGCGACCGGCGAGCGGGAGACCCGGCGTCCACGACCGGCGACCGTGTCGGGCCGGGTCAGGACGGCGATGATCTGGTGGTCGGAGGCGTGGATCGCCTCCAGGGACGGCAGGGCCACCTCAGGGGTGCCCGCGACGATGATGCGCACGGTGGAGTCTCGCTGACGTTTCTCGGAACGATCTAGATGGCGCGCCCGAAGGTGGCGTGCGGGCTGACCTTGACCTGCGGCGGGGTGCCACCGGCCCATTCGGCCTCACGGATCGCCTTCAGCGCGAGCTTGCGGGTGTCGCGGTCGAGCCGGTCGATGAACAGGATGCCGTCGAGGTGGTCGGTCTCGTGCTGGATGCAGCGGGCCAGCAGCTCGCTGCCCTCGATCGTGACCGGCTCACCGTGCTGGTCGAAGCCCTTGGCCACCACGCGCAGCGAGCGCTTGGTGTCGAACACCAGGTCGGGCAGCGACAGGCAGCCCTCGCCGCCGTCCTGCTGCTCGTCGGACAGGTCCAGGTCCGGGTTGATCAGGTGACCGAGCTGACCGTCCACGTAGTAGGTGAACACCCGCAGCCCGACACCGATCTGCGGGGCCGCCAGACCGGCGCCCGGCGCGTCGAGCATGGTGTCTTCCAGATCTTTGACCAGGGTGCGCAGCTCACGGTCGAAATCGACGACCGGCTCGGCCCGGGAGCGGAGCACGGGGTCGCCGAACAGGCGGATGTTCTGGATAGGCACCGCACGAGTCTACGGGGCGACCGCAAACCGCCGGGCCGATCGCCCACGGATCCGGCATTTCATCGGTAACCGTTCCGGAACATCCGGAAACGCCGTCGCAACCAGGCGCTCCTACCCTCCGGAATCCGGATGTCACAGCCAGCACCGCCGATCGGAGCCCGATGACCACCAGCCGCCCCCTCCCGCCCACCGGTAGCCCGCTGAGCCGGCGCCGTCTGTTCCAGGCCGGGGCGCTGGCGCTCACCGGTAGCGCGTTCCTGGCCGCCTGCGGCTCGGACTCCGAGGCCGCCGGCAAGACGACGGGCGCGTCGGGCGACTTCGGCGAGATCGCGATCCAGCTGTCGTGGATCAAGAACATCGAGTTCGCCGGCGAGTACATGGCGACCACCAAGGGCTACTACGAGAAGGCGGGCTTCTCGAAGGTGGAGCTGCTGGCCGGCGGCGCGTCGGGCACCAGCGCGGAGTCGGCGCTGGCCACCGGCAAGGCCTTCGTCGGGCTGTCCACCCCCACGGTCACCGGCCCGGCGGTCCTGGAGGGCGCGCCGCTGAAGATCGTCGGCACGACCTACCAGAAGAACCCGTTCTGCATCCTGTCCATCGACAAGGACCCGATCGCCACGCCGCAGGACATGGTGGGCAAGAAGATCGGTGTGCAGACCGGCGCCAACCAGGTGATCTTCGCGGCGCTGCTGAAGGCCAACGGCATCGACGAGAAGGACGTCGAGATCGTGCCGGTGCAGTTCGACCCGACCGTGGTCACCACCGGCGAGGTCTCCGGCTTCATGAGCTACATCACCAACGAGCCGATCCTGCTGTCCTCGCGCGGTTTCGAGGTCACCACGTTCCTGATGGCCGACCACGAGCTGCCGTTCGTGGCCGAGACCTTCACCGTGCTCCAGGACTCGATCGACAACGAGCGGGAGAAGGTCAAGGCGTTCCTCAAGGCCGAGATCCAGGGCTGGCGCGACGCGGTCGCGAGCCCGGACGAGTCGGCCGACCTCGCCGTCAACAATTTCGGCAAGGACCAGGGGCTGAAGCTGGACGAGCAGGTGAAGGAGGCCACCGCGCAGAACGACCTGATCGTCAGCGAGGACACCGAGGCCAACGGCCTGTTCACGATGACCCAGGAGCTGATCGACGCGAACATCGAGCTGCTCGCCCTGGCCGGCACCACGATCACCGCCGACCAGCTGTTCGACCTGTCGCTGCTGGCCGAGGTGTACGCCGAGAACCCGGACCTGAAGAGCGCATGACGTCCGCCGCGCCGGGCAGCACCGAACCGGTCACCACCGCCGCCGGCATCACCCTGGAAGGGCTGGGCAAGACCTTCCGGCTGGGCCGGCGGTCCGTCACCGCGCTCGAGGGCGCCAGTTTGAGGACGACGCAGGGCTCGTTCCTCTCGCTGCTCGGTCCCTCCGGCTGCGGCAAGTCGACGATCCTGCGGGTGCTGGCCGGGCTGGAGACACCCACCGAGGGCCGGGCGCTGGTGCACGACGAGACGCCGCAGCAACTGCGCGGCCGGCACCATCTCGGCATCGCCTTCCAGGACCCGGCCCTGTTGCCCTGGCGCAGCGTGCGCACGAACATCCGCCTGCCGCTGGAGATCTCGGGCCTGAAGGTGGACCCGGGCTACATCGACGAGCTGATCGGGCTGGTCGGCCTGACCGGGTTCGAGAAGGCCCGCCCGGCCCAGCTGTCCGGCGGCATGCGCCAGCGGGTGTCGATCGCCCGGGCCCTGGTGGTGAAGCCGTCGGTGCTGCTGCTGGACGAGCCGTTCGGGGCGCTGGACGACATGACCCGGCAGCGGCTGAACCTGGAGCTGCTGCGGATCTGGACGGAGAAACCGGCCACCACGCTGATGGTCACGCACGGCATCAGCGAGGCGGTGTTCCTGTCCGACGTGGTGGCCGTGATGAGCCCCCGCCCGGGCCGGATCGTCGAACTGGTGCCGATCGACCTGCCCCGGCCGCGCACCCCGGAGATGATGCGCACGCCGGAGTTCCACGCCCTGGCCGACCGGCTGTCCGAGCTGCTGTTCGGCACCGGCGGCGCGGCGACGGGTGCGATGTGACGGCGCAGCCGGGCTCCTCGTCGTCCATCGTTCGTGCCTATCCGGCCTGGCTCGGTGGTCTGGTGGGCACCGTGCTGCTGGTCGGGCTGTGGTGGCTGCTGGCGGCGACCGTGTTCGCCGACGCCGGTTCGGTGCCGACCCCGTGGGCGGTGGTGCGGCAGATGGGTGACGACGGCTGGGACTTCTACGCCACCAACGCCGGGATCACCCTGCGCGGAGCGGCTCTCGGCTTCGCCTGGGGCAACCTGGCGGCGCTGGCCGTGGCCGCCCTGGCCCTGCTGCTGCCGCCGCTGGAGACCGTGGCCACACAGCTCGCGGTGATCAGTTACTGCATGCCGCTGACCGCGATCGGCCCGATCGTGCTGGTGATCTTCGGCGGCCGGGCCCCCACCGTCTTCCTGGCCGCGCTGTCGGTCTTCTTCACCACCCTGATCGGCTCGCTGCTCGGGCTGAAGGCCGCCGACCGCACCAGCCTCGACCTGGTCGCGGCCTACGGCGGCGGGCGGTTCGCCCAGCTGCGCAAGGTGCGGGTGGTGGCCGCCCTCCCCCACGTGCTGAACGCCCTGAAGATCGCCGCACCGGCCGCCATGCTGGGCGCGATCATCGGTGAGTACCTGGGCGGCATCGACAACGGCCTGGGCGTGGTGCTCACCGTGGCGCAGCAGCAGTACCTGGTGCCGCGCACCTGGGCGCTGATGCTGGTCACCGGGGCGCTGGCCGGTCTGGGCTACGGCCTCTTCGCACTGGTCTCGCGGTTCGTCACGCCGTGGTCGAGCGGGGCCGCGTCGTGAGCGGGGTGAGCCGGGCGGTGCTGCGGGCCCTGGCGCCGCTGCTGGTCTCGGCCGTGGTGGCGGTCGCGGCCTGGGAGGCGTTCCTGCGGGCCTTCGACGTCAACCCGCTGGTGGGCAAGGACCCGGCGGCGGTCTGGGCCTACCTGTTCACCGATGCTGACGCCGCCGCCAACCGCACCGACGTGCTGGAGCCGCTGCTGGTCACGCTGAAGGACGCGTCGCTCGGCTTCGGCGGAGGCCTGGTGGTGGCGCTGCTGGTGGCCGTCGTGTTCGTGCTGTCCCGCAGCGTCGAGCAGGCCTTCCTGCCGGTCGCGATGCTGCTGCGCTCGGTGCCGCTGGTAGCGATGACCCCGCTGATCACGCTGGTGTTCGGGCGTGGCCTGGCCGGGGTGTCGGTGATCGCCGGGATCGTGGTGTTCTTCCCGGCGCTGGTGACGGTCGTGTTCGGCCTGCGCTCGGTGAACCCGCAGGCACGTGACCTGGTGGAGGCCTACGGCGGCGGCCGGGCCACGGCCCTGCGCAAGGTGGCCCTGCCGGCCGCCCTGCCCTCGCTGTTCGCGGCCATGCGGATCTCGGTGCCGGGTGCGCTGATCGGGGCACTGGTGGCCGAGTGGCTGGCCACCGGCAAGGGCGTGGGCGGCGAGATCCTGCGCGACATCGGGGCGTTCGGCTACGACCACCTGTGGGCCTCGATCATCGTGCTGACCGCCGTGTCGGTGCTGCTGTACACCGTGCTGGGGCTGATCGAGCAGCTGGTGCTGGCCCGGTTCGGCGAGGCCTGACGCCCGGATCAGGTGCCGGAGTCGCTCGTCATCACACCGACGTCGCGCGCCAGGCCGGGCTTGAGGCCGGGCGAGGGAAGACGGATGCGCCGGGCGCGCGACACCCGGCCCTGGGTGCCCGGGCCCGGGGTCTTCGGGCGGATCAGCCGGATGAACTCGTCGCGTTCCTCCACGCTGACGTACAGAGTGGTGAGCGGCACCCGCGCCCCGAGCACCCGGGCGTGCACCCCGACGCCCAGGCGGATCCGGGCCAGGTCGCGGCGCGAGCCGTTGACCAGCCAGGTGCCCCGCCAGCCGTGCACGCCGACGCTGAGCACCTCGCGGTCGTCGGGCTCGGCCGAGGCGATCGCGTGCCGTGGCACGGTGGCCTGGAACGCCCAGCCCAGCCGGACCTGCACGGCGTCTTCCGTCACCAGGACACCACTGAACCGGGGCCCGCACCCGAGCCCGCCCAGCAGCCGGCGCATGCCCGGCGAGTAGGCGATCCGGAACTCCCTCTCGGCCATCTCCATCACCTCTGCGTCCGACATTACGGCGGGCGGGCGGTCCTGGCGAGACATCCGCCACGCATCACCCGGAGTTCAGCCGGGGTTCAGCGGGTCCAGCTGGATCCGGGTGGCCCCGGGTTCACGCCGTGAGCTGCGGATCGCCGCCGCCTCATGCAGGGCCCGGGCCAGGACGGCCAGATCTTTCCGGGACGCCCGCAACAACACCCGCACCTGGGTCTCGTCGATCTCCTCGGCTTCCTTGACCGGTTCTTCGAGGCCCGAAAGGGCAGCGGTGCGGGGCAACCGGCGACGCGGTTCGCGCGGTTTCGGCGGGGGTTCCGCCGCCGGGGTGGCGACCAGCACCTCGGTGGGCCCCAGCGTCTGTGTGCCCTCGGGCAGCCGGGCGATGCGCACCAGCGAGTTCACAGCGGTGGCTGTGCCGGTCACGTCGGCCATCACCACCGCGGGCGGGAAGCCCAGCTCGGCGCGCTCGTCGAACTCCCGGTCGGCCTGGCTGCCCGGGTCGACACGGATCAGCGCCTGCACCGCCGGAACCTGCGGATCGGCGCTGACGATCACCGCTCCCCCGGCGGCCGAGGGCCGCACCAGAGCCGCCGCGCCCAGCCAGCGCCGCAGCGCGTCCTCGCTCGCCCGCAGGTCGGGCCGCTCCAGCAGACGGCCGGCGTCGAGCAGCACGGCCGCCGCGTAACCGCCCTCGACCACCGGCTCGATGCCCGGGGTGGACACCACCAGGGCGTTCGGCGGCACGTGCGGCGTGGGCCCGTCGGCCTGCGGCACCACCACCGCGGCGCCGGCGAAGGCCTGGCCGAGTTCCTCGGCGGTGCGCCCGACCCCGACCGTGGTGGCGCGCAGCCGCCGGCCCTGGCAGTTCTGGCAGCGCCAGGCCGCGGCCACCCGGCCGCACCACCGGCACTCCGGCAGGCTCGCCTGGTCTTTCGGCACGGAGCGGGGCAGCCCGACCGGCCCGTGGCAGTGCTCGCAGCGGGCCGGGTGACGGCAGTCCTGGCAGGCCAGGCCGGGCAGGTAGCCGGCCCGGGGCACCTGCACCAGCACCGGGCCGCGCTTCAGCCCGTCGCTGATCGCGCGCCAGGCCGGGCCGGGCAGGCGACCGTGGGCCGACGGGTCGTCGCGACCCCCCACCGCGGTGGCGGCCACCTGGATGCGGGGCCAGGCGTCGCGCACCACCCGGCGGTCCGCGACCACCGGCCGGGCCCAGCCGGTGCGCAGCCAGCCCGCGCACTCCACCGACCGCGACCAGGAACCGGCGATCAGCGCGGCCCCCTCCAGCCCGGCGCGCACGGCCAGCACCTCGCGGGCGTGCGGGTACGGGGCGCGGGGCTCGGAGTGCATCTCGTCGCCGTCGTCCCAGATGACCACCAGGCCCAGGTCGTGCACCGGGGCGAAGGCGGTGGCCCGGGTGCCGATCGCCACCTTCACGTCGCCCCGGGAAAGCGCCAGAAAGTTGCGATAGCGGGTGGTCGGGCCGAGATCGGCCTCCAGCCGGGCGTGCCGCCCCTGCCCCAGCCTGCGGGTGAGCACCCGGTCGAGGGCGTCCACGTCACGCTTGTCGGGCAGCACCACCAGCGATCCGCGCCCGGCCCGCAGAGCGGCGGCGATCGTGGCGGCCAGGTCGTCGCACCAGGCCGGGCCGGGCAGGGCGGTCCACACCGCGCGGGGGGCGTCGCCGGCGGCGATCCGGGCGAGCAGGGCGGGACCGGCGCGGTATTGCTCCCAGCCTGTTATCGGGATGGGTGAGACCACCGCCCCGTCCACGGGACCGTCCTCCTGCCCGAAGGGCGGCAGGGGCTCGGGGCGGGGTGCCTGCTCCACCCGGGCGTGCCGGGGCGGGACCGCCAGGCGCAGCACGTCGGTGAGGTTGCCCGCGTACCGCTCGGCCACCACCCGGCACAGCCGCAGCACCGCCGGGGTCAGCACCCGCTCCGGCGACACCACCCGCCGCAACGGCGCCAGCCGGCCCTGGTGGTCCGAGGCCTCCACCCGCTCCAGCAGGTATCCCTCGACGTCCTGCCCGCCGAACCGCACCCGCACCCGCACCCCGGGCTGCGCGGCGGCCGACATCGGCTCGGGCACCAGGTAGTCGAAGACCCGGTCGAGGTGGGGCAACGGCACGTCGACGGTGACGCGGGCGACCGGTAGCTCGGCCGCCGCCGGCGCGGGGGGTTTGGGCTTGCGGCCCCGGGTGGCGGCCCGGAGCAGTTCCAGCTGGTCGCCGTCGGTGCTCATGATGAACTCAACCTAAAGCACGCGCGGCCGTCACCGTTTCCGGTGACGGCCGCGCTGTGGAAAGTGCTCAGCTGTGGAGAACCACTCAGCCGATGACCGAGCGCAGGGCGTCGACCCGGTCGGTCTGCTCCCAGGTCATGCCCTCCAGATTGCGGCCGAAGTGCCCGTACGCCGCGGTCTGGTGGTACTTCGGCTTCAGCAGGTCCAGATCCCGGATGATCGCGGCCGGACGCAGGTCGAACACCTCACGGATCGCCGCGGTGATCCGGTCCACCGGAGCGGTCTCGGTACCGAACGTCTCCACGTACAGACCCACCGGCTGCGCCTTGCCGATCGCGTACGCGACCTGCACCTCGCACCGCCTGGCCAGCCCGGCCGCCACCACGTTCTTGGCCACCCACCGCATCGCGTACGCGGCCGAGCGGTCCACCTTCGACGGGTCCTTGCCACTGAACGCGCCACCACCGTGACGAGCGAAACCACCGTACGTGTCCACGATGATCTTGCGCCCGGTCAGGCCGGCGTCACCCATCGGGCCACCCACTTCGAACCGCCCGGTCGGGTTCACCAGCAACCGGTAGTCCGACGTGTCGATCTGCACCCGGTCCAGCACCGGCTTGATCACGTGGTCCACCACGTCCGGCTGGAGCAGGTTCTCCAGCGACACGTCGGCCGCGTGCTGGCTCGAGACCACCACCGTGTCGAGACGCACCGCCCGGTCACCGTCGTACGCGATCGTCACCTGTGTCTTACCGTCCGGACGCAGATACGGAACCTCACCCGACTTCCGCACCTCGGTCAGCCGCTCGGCCAGCCGGTGCGCCAGCCAGATCGGCAACGGCAGCAACTCGGGCGTGTCGTCGTTCGCGTAACCGAACATCAGACCCTGGTCACCGGCGCCCTGGAGATCCAGCGGGTCCGCACCCGCCTCGACCCGCGCCTCGTACGCCGTGTCGACACCCTGCGCGATGTCCGGCGACTGCGCACCGATCGACACCTCGACACCACAGGAGTTCCCGTCGAACCCCTTGGTCGAGGAGTCGTAACCGATGTCCAGGATCGTCTTGCGCACGATCGACGGGATGTCGGCATAAGCCTTGGTGGTCACCTCACCGGCGACATGCACCAGACCCGTGGTGACCATCGTCTCCACGGCGACCCGCGAGGTCGGGTCCTGCTCCAGCAGAGCATCGAGAACCGCGTCACTGATCTGGTCACAGATCTTGTCGGGGTGCCCCTCGGTGACGGACTCAGAGGTGAACAGACGATCGGACACGGCACTCCCGAGGGGTGATGACGAGGAATGATTGAGGAACGGAGTCAGCAGGCTCCCCCACAGCGACCTACTCTAACCATCCTGGTTGACAAGGGGCAGGACGGCGTCCCAGATCGCCTCGGCGACTCTCTCCTTGGAGCCGGGCGGTACCGGCGTGACGGTGCCGTCGGCCGCCAGCACGACGACCTCCGTGTCGTCCTTCCCGAACACCTTCCCGGCCGACACGTCGTTGAGCACCAGCAGGTCGCAGCCCTTGCGGGCGAGCTTGGCGGTGGCGTGCTCCAGTGCGGTGCCGGTGTCGTCGCCGGTCTCCGCGGCGAATCCCACCACCACCTGCCCGGGGCGGCGCGCGGCCACCAGGCCGGCCAGGATGTCGGGGTTGCGGACGAGCGTGACGACCGGCGCGTCCTCGTCGTCCACCGTTTTCTTGATCTTGTGCCTGGCCACCTCGGACGGCCGGAAGTCGGCCACCGCGGCGGCCATCACCACCACGTCGGCGTCCCGCACCGCTTCGGTCATCGCGTCGCGCATCTGGAGGGCGGTCTCGACGCGTACCAGGTCGGCTTCAGGCGGCGGGGCCACCTCGATCGACCCGGAGACCAACGTGACCTTCGCGCCCCGGTCGAGGGCTGCCCGGGCCAGCGCGACACCCTGCCGGCCCGAGGACCGGTTGCCGAGGAACCGCACCGGGTCGAGCGGTTCGCGGGTGCCGCCCGCCGAGATCACGACACGTCGGCCGGCCAGAACTGAGGACGACGAGGAGCCCGCGCCCGGCACGCCGTGCGCCGGGCGGTCGCCCGGCCGGGCCTCGGGGTGCCGGACGGCGACAGGCTGTGCGGAGGCCGCCGGGAGCAGGGCCACCGCCGCGGTGAAGAGTTGTTCCGGCTCGGGCAGCCGGCCCGGGCCGGTGTCGGCGCCGGTCAGCCGGCCGCTGGCGGGATCGACCACGTGGACGCCGCGCTCACGCAGAGTGGCGACATTGGCGACGGTGGCCGGATGCGTCCACATCTCGGTGTGCATCGCGGGTGCCAGCATCACCGGGCATCGCGCGGTGAGCAGCACGTTGGTGAGCAGGTCGTCAGCCAGGCCGTGAGCGGCCCGGGCGAGCAGGTCCGCGGTTGCCGGCACCACCACGACCAGGTCGGCCTGCTGGCCGATCCGGACGTGCGGCACCTCGTCCACGTCGTCCCAGACCGAGGTCGAGACCGGGTGCCCGGACAGGGCCGCCCAGGTCGGCGCGCCGACGAAGTTCAGCGCGGCCTGGGTCGGAACCACCCGGACATCATGCCCTGCCTCTTTGAACAGGCGCAGAAGGAGACACGCCTTGTAGGCGGCGATGCCGCCACCGACGCCCAGGACGATGCGGCGGCCCATCACTGCCTTTCGGAACGCTGGTCAGTCGTGCTTCTCGGCGGTCAGCAGACCTTCGTTGATCTCGCGCATGGCGACCGAGAGCGGCTTCTCCTGCACGTGGGTCTCGACCAGCGGGCCGACGTACTCCAGCAGGCCCTCGCCCAGCTGGGAGTAGTACGCGTTGATCTGCCGCGCGCGCTTGGCCGCGAAGATCACCAGCGAGTACTTGGAATCCACCGTCGACAGCAGGTCGTCGATCGGCGGGTTGGTGATGCCTTCGGGGTTGGCAACAGTTCCGGACACACAAACTCCAGGCGTAGATGGTGCGTAAAGCTCAGCACACGGACGGGCCACAGGCGAATTCTCCGCCGCGACCGAAGGCTTTCAGTGGTGCGAGTCGACCCGCTTGGTAGGGGTCAGACCCATCCATGATACGAGCTCGTCAGTGGCCCGCGTGACATCGTCGTTCACGATGCTGATGTCGAACTCGGCCTCGGCGGCCATCTCGACCTCCGCGGTGCGGAGCCTACGCTCCCGCTCCTCACTGTCCTCGGTACCACGCCCGACCAGCCGGCGGACCAGTTCGTCCAGGCTGGGCGGCTTGAGGAAGACGAAGAACGCGCCCGGCATGTTCTGCCGGACCTGCCGTGCGCCTTGCAGGTCGATCTCCAGCAAGGCCGGACGGCCCTGCGCCAGAACCGCCTCGACCGCGGCGCGCGGGGTGCCGTACCGGTGCCGGCCGTGCACCACCGCCCACTCCAGCAACTGGCCTGCTTCAGCCAGCTTGTCGAACTCGGCGTCATCCACGAAGTAGTAGTGGACGCCTTCTTGCTCACCCGGCCGAGGAGGCCGGGTGGTGACCGAGACGGAGAGCCAGATCTGCTCGTAGCGGCGGCGGATATCAGCCGCGACCGTACCCTTCCCCACCGCTGTCGGCCCTGCCAGCACCGTCAGCCGTCCTGGCCGAACCACCCCGCCCCCCGACGGGTCTCCGAGCTCCGTCCCGATCACCTCTTACTCAGCTCCCGAAGCGCTTGACCAGCGCAGCGATCTGGTTGGAGCCGAGGCCACGCACACGCCGGGACTCGGAGATGCCAATCTCTTCCATGATCTGACGGGCACGCACCTTGCCCACGCCGGGCAGGGCCTCGAGAAGCGCCGACACCTTCATCTTGCCGATCACCTCGTTCTCCTGCCCCTCTTTGATCACTTCCCCGAGAGAGCCCTGCGAGTACTTGAGCCTGTTCTTGATCTCGGCACGCGCACGCCGAGCCTCGGCCGCCTTCACCAGGGCGGCGGCCCGCTGCTCGGGAGTCAGGGGGGGCAGAGCCACTTGAGTCACCTCAGTTGTTCGTCGAACTCAGTAGGTAGTTGAGCGGTACCGGAGCAATTCCGGCCGTCCAGCCGATCATCCTTAGCCGATCGGCGCAGGCAGACCGTGAAATCTGGTCCGAACCTAGCGAGTCGGTATCCCGGAGGGCAACGCGGGGGGCCGTGTCGCCACGCACCTGCCCCTGAGCCGTTCCGTTCGCCCGACCTGCCAGCTTCCAGCCGTGTTCCGGTCGCCACGACGTTCCGATCGCAGCTGATCGGAGCGCCGTCGAGAGCCGACACTAACGGCTAATCCAGACATACTGGTATTCATGTCCTCCGGGACGCGCCGTGAAACCGACATCGGTCGATGTTTAGGGCCATTCCGGAGCGTGCCGAAGCGCTGATCCTGCCACGGGGTGTCAACGCCCCTGCACCCGGTGTCCCTGACGCACGTCCGCCGAGGGTACTCGCGGGCATCCCGCACACGTTCCCGCCGGCCCGGCCGGTCGTGGCGGCCACCGGAGGACGACGCACGACCGCAGACGGACCCGACGCCGGAAACAGCATCCGGCAGCTCTCCGGCACCTGCTGACGGCGTCCCGACGGCGTCCTGAAGTGCTCCGACAGGGCTCCGAAAGCGCTCCGACAAGGCTCCGGCGGGGCTCCGACAAGGCTCCGGCGGCCCCTGACGGTGCCAGGCAGGCCCGGAGCGGGCCTGTGCGGCCCGTGAGGCGCGCCGGAAGCGCCTCTTCGGGACGAGAGGCTGGTCAGGAGCGGTTTGACGACGAGAGAGGCGCTGGCCGGATCAGGCGTGGCGGCGGGGAACCCGGCGAAGGCCACGCGGCGCCTCTTCCGGCACCCTTCCGGCGTGGCGACGCCACACGCATCCGATCCCCGGTGTCTCAAGACCCGGACACGGATTCACAGGCTCTTCACAGGCCGGACGCCTGCCGAACGACTCCCGGGCATGGTCCGGGCACCTGTTCGGTGCCCGGACCATGCCCGGGAGGGACGTGCGGGGGGATCAGGCCGGAGTCGCGGTGGCCATCGTGATGGCGTGCTCGGCCAGCGTCACCAGCAGCTCCTTGCAGGAGTCGCGCTGGCGTACGTCGGCCATCACCACCGGGACCCGGTGGTCGAGGTCGAGGGCCTCACGGACCTCGTCGGGCAGGTAGCCGGCGTCACCGTCGAAACAGTTCACGCCGATGACGAACGGGATGCCGCGACGCTCGAAGAAGTCGACGGCCGGGAAGCAGCTCTCCAGCCGGCGGGTGTCGGCCAGCACGACGGCGCCGATCGCGCCCTCGGCCAGCTCGTCCCACATGAACCAGAAACGGTCCTGGCCGGGGGTGCCGAACAGGTAGAGCACCAGCTCCGGGCTGATCGTGATCCGGCCGAAGTCGAGCGCGACCGTGGTGGTCTTCTTCTGCTCGACCCCGGACAGGTCGTCGACCCCGCGGCTGACCTCGGTGATCAGCTCCTCGGTGCGCAGCGGCGGGATCTCGCTGATCGTGCCCACCATGGTGGTCTTCCCGACTCCGAAGCCACCCGCGATGAGCAGCTTCACCGCCGTCGCGCGTACCCCGGGCCGCTGGTTCGGGTCAGAGTCGGCGTATGCCATTAATAACCGCCTGAAGGACGTTGATGTCGGGGGTGACCGCCGACCGGAACATGAGCAACTGCCGGTCGATCAGGTCACCGATGAGGATCTTCACGACGCTGAGCGGCAGGCCCAGATCGGCAGACACCTCGGCGATGGACTTGGGGTGCTGGCACATGGTGACGATCTGGAGCCCTTCGGGCTCCAGCTGGTCGGCCAGCTGGGGAGTCACCCGTTGCAGGGCGACCACCAGCGTGATCATCGCGAGATCGCGTTGCTTGCTGGTGGTGCGCCCGCGGGTCAGTGCGTACGGGCGGACCAGAGGCCCGGCCTCCTCGTCGAACCAGTGCTGATCCGCCGGGGTCACCTCGGCCCGACCCCTGGGGCCTCCTCGGCCCGCGGCTGCGAGCTGAGGTAGGTACCGACCTGCTTGACCAGCAGGTTCATTTCGTACGCCACCATGCCCATGTCGGCATTCACGTCGGCCAGGAGCGCGAGACACGCACCCTGACCGGCCGCGGTGACGACCAGGAAGTAGTTGTCCATCTCGACCACGGTCTGCCGGACACCGCCGCCACCGAAGTGACGTCCGGTGCCTCTGGCCAGGCTCTGGAAGCCGGAGGCCACCGCGGCCAGGTGCTCGCCGTCGTCACGGGTGAGGTTGCTGGACCGGCCGATGAGCAGGCCGTCGGACGAGAGAACGATCGCCCGGTCCGCGCCCGGCAGACGGCGGAGCAGATCCTCCACCAGCCAGTCCAGGCCACCCATCGCGCTGTTCTGCGTCATCTCGCCTTCCAGTCAGTGGTTCGCGGGAACAGTGTTCTCGCCTCTTCTCTTTTCGCTGCCTTTGCTGCCCGGCCGGATCGGTGGTGGTCAGGCGCCACCGTTGGGGCGCTCCGTCCGGCCTCGCTGGGTACCACGCTGGAACGCCGCCATCCGGCTGCGCGCCGCCTCCGGGTCGATCGGCCCGGTGGGCTCACCGGACTCGGGTGCGCCCGGCACACCCGGCACCGGCTGGTTCTTCAGCCGGTCGGACAGGTGCGCCTGCCGGGTCCGGCGGGGCAGTTCGGGACGCCCGCCACCACCCGAGCGCGGGGCCGGGGCCGAGGGGCCCGCGGTGCCGTTGGGCGCACCGGCCAGGCCGGTCACGCCGGCGCCGGCACCACCACCGGCACCGCGCAGGCCGGCCGGCGGCGTCGGGGCGCCCTTGGCCGGCGCGAAGCCCGGCGCGATGTTCTGCGGCGCGCCCGGGGTGCGCATCGGCAGGCTCGCCGTGCCCGGGGCGACCGCGGGAACCGGGGCTCCCCCGCCGCGCGAGGCCAGGTAGTCGGCGCGGGCCTGCGGGTTCACCGTCGGGCCGGGCTCGCCGGCCCGGGAGGCCTGCGGCGCGGAGGGCTGACCGGGACCGGACGGCCGGCCACGCAGCGGCGTGGGCGGCACCGGCTCGGAACCCCTGGAGTCGGAACGGGAGTCGGGACGGGAGTCGCTGCGGGACTCGGTGCGCGAGGCACCGCCCCGCGGCTCCCGCCGGCCCAGCCGGTCCATCGGGCCGGTCGCGGTGCGCGGCTCGGACGGCGCCACGGACAGCGCGGGGGCGCCGTTGCGGCGGTCCGGCGACGCGGGCTGGTCGGACGAGGGGATGACGGTGATCTCACCGGTCATCTCCCCGGTGATCGCCATCCGCTCGTGCAGCGACCGGGAGCCCGGGCCGACCGCGGCGTCGGCCGGCTCGGTGCCGTCCAGCGCCAGGGCCGGCTGCGCGCCGGTCAGGCTGCTGCCGCTGGCGTCGAACAGGTCGGCCGGGATCAGCACGACGGCCTTGGTGCCGCCGTAGGCCGGCGACGGGGTCAGGGTGACCCGGATGTTCTGGCCCGCGGCCAGCTGGGCGACCACGAACATGCCCAGGCGCGGCTCCTCGCGCAGGGTCAGCGCGTGGAAGTCGGGGGCCGTCTTCAGCATCTCGTTGAGCTCGGTCAGCTTGTCGGCCGGGATGCCCAGGCCCTGGTCCTCGATCTCCAGCACCAGGCCCTTGCCGACCAGGTTGCCCCGGACCTCGACCTTGGACATCGGCGGGGAGAACGAGGTGGCGTTGTCGACCAGCTCGGCGAGCAGGTGGATGACGTCGGCGACTGCACCACCGTTGATCGACAGCCGGGGCAGGCGGCCGATCGACACCCGGGCGTAGTCCTGCGCCTCGGAGATCGACGAGCGGACCACCTGGAGCAGGTCGACCGAGTTGCGCCAGCGACGGCCGGGCTGACCGCCGCCGAGGATGACCAGGTTCTCGGCGTTGCGGCGGGCGCGGGTGGCCAGGTGGTCGAGCTCGAACAGCAGCTCGATCTGCTCCGGGTCCTCCTCGTAACGCTCGGCCTTCTCCAGCACGCCCAGCTGTCGGTGCACGATCACCTGGCTGCGGTAGGCGATGTTCAGGAAGACCTCGCGCAGGCCGGCCCGGGTCTCGGCCTCCTGCACGGCCGCGGTGACGGCGACGTCCTGCGCGTGGTTGAACGCGTCGGCCACCTCACCGATCTCGTCCCGGCCGAAGTTCAGCTTCGGCATCTGCCGGGTCTCCTCGTCCACCTCACCGGTGCGCAGGCCGGAGACCAGGGCAGGCAGACGGTTGTTGGCCAGGTCCAGCGAGCCGTCCCGCAGACCGCGCAGACGCGAGGCCAGGCGGTTGGACTCACGGGTGGTGATGACGAAGACCGCGATGCCGAAGAGCAGGGCCGCCGCACCGCCGTAGACCGCGTAGTTCACCTCGGACTGGGCCGCGTCGACGGCCAGCGAGGAGGAGTAGTCCAGGTGCAGCAGGGCGAAGTCGGTCAGCGACTGGGTGAGCTCGTCGTTGGCCGTCTCCCAGGCGGAGGACGCGATCGGCAGCTCGGCGTGCAGGTTGCCGTTGTTCAGCTGGGCCCGGGTGGGCTTCTCGTCGGACAGCGCGAGCGAGCCGGTGGGCAGGCTGCTGGCGTCGGTCGCCGAGTTGTCGGCGCCCGCCGAGCTGTCGTTCGTGGTGCCGCTGCTCGTGGCGCTGCCGTTGGCGAGCGCCCGCTTCTCCTTCAGCGTGAGCGCGTCGGCCTCCAGCACGGCCTGCTCGACCTTGGCCTGCTGACGCCAGGCGTCGCTGTCGGTGATCTCCTTGAGCCGGGCCTGCTCGTCGGCCGGCAGCGACTCGCCGATCGACTCCAGCTCGGCGCGGTAGGTGCCGCCGGTCTTGACGAAGGCCTGGTACTCGTCGGCCGTCAGGCCCTCGTTCGAGAACGCCACGTAGGCCAGGCCGTTGCCGGCGGCCAGCGAGCGGATGGTCTCGATCAGGTCGGCCGCGGAACGTTCCTCCACCGAGGCGTTACCGTTCGGGGCCACCCGGGCCAGGGCCCGCACGGTGTCGGCGATCTGGCTGATCATGCTGCCCCAGAACTCGGTGGCGTCGAGCACCGAGGCCTGTTTGCTGTCGATCTGCTCGCGCACCGTGGCCATCTGCCCGAGCCGCGCGGCGAATTCGGCGAACACCGGGTCGAGCTCCGGGGGCGCACTGTCGGCCAGTGATCCGGCGTCGGCCTGGATCGTGGCGAGGGCCTGGTCGGTGCGTGCCCGCTGGGCGTCGAGCCGGGTCTTGTTCTCGGACGAGTCGTCCGCCAGGTAGGCCGCGCTGAGCAGGAGCTCGCGCCGGGCCTCCGGGATGAACGACTGGGACGACCCGAGACTGTCTTTCACGACGCTGTTGGCGCCGCGCAGGTCCCAGGCGTTGAAGGCCAGGATTCCGGCAAGGGTTACACCGATCACCAGCAGCGACAGGCTGGGGACCCAGCCGATCATCAGAATGCGGGATCGGATCGACCGGCCACCCAGTCGCTTTCGGGGACCGCTGGCCTTCGGAGCCATCGAGACGGCATTCCTTCCCGAACCCCGGGACCCGAAGGCTACGGGCCACACCCCCCGCCGGCGGGCGGGTGACGATGACAAGCGGCGCCGGGCAAAACGATCACCCAGCGTGCATCTTCGCTCGCTTGACGTCGGGCAGTGACGGTTTCCTGGAGGTCCGGGGCCGCTTGAACGTTTCCGGAGCTAATGACAGTGCGGGATCACAGAGGCACTCCCGTTGCGCCACATCCGATTTGGCACGGATGTGACACTCAGGGGTGCAAGGTAAGCACTGATCGCTTATGGGAGTCAAGTGACGATAACCATGGGTGAAAACACCAATACTCACCTGATGCCCCGGCCTATTTCAGACATGTGTCAATCATCGGCCGGGCCCACGAAAAAGCCCGGCCGCCGGAAGAAATCCGGCGACCGGGCGTTTCCGCGCGATCACGCTACGAGCGCTGCCAGAAATGGCACGAGCTCACGATCCGAGAGCGGAGCTCACCGCCTCCAGGGTGCGCGAGGCAGCCTCACGCAGACCCGCGACGGTGGGCCCGGCCCCCAGCACCTCACGCGAGGAGTTCGGGAGCACCTGCCCGAGCGCCGGACCGAAGACCGCCTTCAGGTCGTCGGCCGTCGCCCCCTGGGCACCGATGCCGGGCGCCAGGATCGGGCCGTTCAGGGCCGAGAGGTCGTGCTCACGGCCGACCCCGGTCACGGTCGCGCCGACCACCACGCCGACCGAGCCGAGCGGCTGCGCCCCGGCGTTCTCGGCCGCCACCGCGTCGATCACGGTCTGCGCCACGGTGCGCCCGTCGCCGTTCACCGCGTGCTGCACCTGCCCGCCCTCCGGGTTGGAGGTCAGGGCCAGCACGAACACGCCCCGGCCGGTCCGCGCCGCCAGGTCGAGAAGCGGCCGCAGCGAACCGAATCCGAGGAACGGCGAGACGGTCACCGCGTCACCGGCGAGCGGGGACGCGGCGCCCGCGAAGGCGTCCGCGTAGGCGGCCATGGTCGAGCCGATGTCGCCGCGCTTGGCGTCGACGATGCTCAGCGCACCGCCCTCGCGGATGCCGGCGACGGCCTTCTCCAGCACCGCCACCCCGGCCGAGCCGAACCGCTCGAAGAACGCGGCCTGCGGCTTGATCACCGCGACCTGTCCGGCCAGGGCCTCCACCGTGGTCAGCGTGAAGCGCTCGAGCCCGGCGACGTCGTCGTCCAGGCCCCACTTCGCCAGCAGAGCCGGGTGCGGGTCGATGCCGACGCAGAGCGGCCCGCGCGCGCTCGTCGTCGTCCTCAGGCGGTTGCCGAAAGACTCGGCGGACAGGGCGTTCACAGCGTCTGTTCCGCCCTGAGCCCACCCAGCCGGGCCGCGTGCTCCTGGAGCGAGGCCACCCGGACCGGCTCGTTGCGCGCGGCCTCGATCGCCTGCACGGCGGCCGAGAACTGCTGGATGGTGGTGATGATCGGCTTGTCCACGGCGGTGGTGGTGGCCCGGATCTCGTAACCGTCCATCCGCGCGGCCGGCCCGGACGGGGTGTTGACCACCATGTCCACCTCGCCGGCGGCGATCATGTCGACGATCGTCGGCTCGCCGCCCTCACTGCCCTCGCTGCCCGAACCCGCGCGGCCGCTGCCCAGCTTGCGCACCCGGGTGGAGGCGATCCCGTTGCGCCGCAGCACGTCCGCGGTGCCGTCGGTGGCCAGCACCGTGAAGCCGAGGTCGACGAGCCGCTTGACCGGGAAGATCAGCGCCCGCTTGTCCACGTCGGCGACCGACACGAACACCGTGCCGGTGTCGGGCAGCCCACCGAACGCAGCCGACTGCGACTTGGCGAAGGCGTGCGGGAAGTCGGTGTCGATGCCCATGACCTCACCGGTGGAGCGCATCTCCGGCGACAGCAGGGTGTCGACGATCTTGCCCTCGGCGGTGCGGAACCGCTTGAACGGCAGCACCGCCTCCTTCACCGACACCGGCGACTCGGCGGGCATCGTGCCGCCGTCGCCCTGCGCGGGCAGCATGCCCTCGGCGCGCAGGTCGGCGATCGAGGAGCCGAGCATGATCCGCGCCGCCGCCTTGGCCAGCGGCACCGCGGTCGCCTTGGACACGAACGGCGCCGTGCGGCTGGCCCGCGGGTTGGCCTCCAGCACGTAGAGGACGCCGGCGGCCAGCGCGAACTGCACGTTCAGCAGGCCCCGCACCCCCACGCCCTTCGCGATGGCGAAGGTGGACTCGCGCACCCGCTCGATGTCGCGCTGGCCCAGGGTGACCGGGGGCAGCACGCAGGCCGAGTCGCCGGAGTGGATGCCGGCCTCCTCGATGTGTTCCATCACGCCGCCGAGGTACATCTCCGACCCGTCGAACAGGGCGTCGACGTCGATCTCGATGGCGTCGTCGAGGAAGCGGTCGACCAGCACCGGGCGGCCCGGGCCGATCTCGGTGGCGCGCTCCAGGTAGTCGGCCAGCTGGGCCTCGTCGTAGACGATCTCCATGCCGCGTCCGCCCAGCACGTACGACGGGCGCACCAGCACCGGGTAGCCGATCTCGTCGGCGATCTGCTTGGCCCGCGGGAAGCTGATGGCGGTGCCGTGCTTCGGCGCGAGCAGGCCGGCGTCGGCCAGCACCTGGCCGAACTCGCCGCGGTCCTCGGCCAGGTCGATGGCCTCCGGGCTGGTGCCGACGATCGGCACCCCGTTGGCCTTCAGCGCGGCCGCCAGACCCAGCGGCGTCTGACCGCCGAGCTGCACGATCACACCGACGAGCTCACCGGAACGGCTCTCCGCGTGGACGATCTCGAGCACGTCCTCGAGGGTGAGCGGCTCGAAGTAGAGCCGGTCGGAGGTGTCGTAGTCGGTGGAGACCGTCTCCGGGTTGCAGTTGACCATGACGGTCTCGTACCCGGCATCGCGCAGCGCGAAAGAGGCGTGCACGCAGGAATAGTCGAACTCCACGCCCTGGCCGATCCGGTTCGGCCCGGAGCCCAGGATGATCACCTTGCGACGGGTGGACGGGGTGACCTCGTCCTCCTCGTCGTAGCTGGAGTAGTAGTACGGCGTGCTGGCGGCGAACTCGGCGGCGCAGGTGTCGACCGTCTTGTACACCGGGCGCACCCCGAGGGCGTGCCGCACCCCGCGCACCACGTCCTCGGCCATGCCGGACAGCGCGGCCAGCTGGGCGTCGGAGAAGCCGTGACGCTTGGCCTCACGCAGCAGGTCCGGGGTGAGGGCGTCGGCCGCCGCGATCTCGTCGGCGAGCTCCTGGATCAGCATCAGCTGGTCGAGGAACCACGGGTCGATCTTCGTCGCGTCGAACAGCTGCTCCACCGTGGCACCGGCCCGGATCGCCTGCTGCACCATGAGCAGCCGGTCCTCGGTGGGCACCGTGATCCGCTCCAGCAGCGGCGCCAGCTCGGGCACCTCGCCGTCCCAGTGGAACGCCGCGCCCTTCTTCTCCAGCGAGCGCAGCGCCTTCTGGAGGGCCTCGGTGAAGTTACGGCCGATCGCCATCGCCTCGCCGACCGACTTCATCGTGGTGGTCAGCGTCGGGTCGGCGGCCGGGAACTTCTCGAACGCGAACCGCGGCACCTTGACCACGACGTAGTCGAGCGTGGGCTCGAAGCTGGCCGGGGTCTTCTCGGTGATGTCGTTGGGGATCTCGTCGAGCGAGTAGCCCACGGCCAGCCGGGCGGCGATCTTGGCGATCGGGAAGCCGGTGGCCTTGGACGCCAGCGCGGACGAGCGCGACACCCGCGGGTTCATCTCGATCACGACGACGCGGCCGTCGGCCGGGTTCACCGCGAACTGGATATTGCAGCCACCGGTATCGACGCCGACCTCGCGGATCACCGCGATGCCGATGTCGCGCAGCCGCTGGTACTCGCGGTCGGTCAGGGTCAGGGCCGGGGCCACGGTGATCGAGTCACCGGTGTGCACGCCCATCGGGTCGAGGTTCTCGATCGAGCAGACCACCACGACGTTGTCGTTGTGGTCGCGCATCAGCTCGAGCTCGTACTCCTTCCACCCGATGATGGACTCCTCCAGGAGCACCTCGGTGGTGGGCGAGTAGTGCAGGCCGGCGCCGGCGATCCGCTCCAGGTCGTCGCGGTCGTAGGCGATGCCGGAGCCGAGGCCGCCCATGGTGAAGCTGGGCCGGACCACGACCGGGTAGCCGAGCTGCGTGGTGGCCTCCACGCAGTCGTCCATCGAGTGGCAGATGAAGCTGCGGGCCACGGTGGCGTCCAGGCCGTACTTCTCGCGCACGGTGTCGACGACGCCCTTGAACAGCTGCCGGTCCTCGCCCGCCTCGATGGCCGCGACGTTGGCGCCGATCAGCTCGACGTTGTACTTCTCCAGGATGCCGGCGGCGTTCAGGTCCATCGCGGCGTTCAGGGCGGTCTGCCCGCCCAGGGTGGCCAGCAGCGCGTCGGGGCGCTCCTTGGCGATGATCGCCTCGATCACCTCGGAGGTGATCGGCTCGACGTAGGTGGCGTCGGCGAACTCCGGGTCGGTCATGATCGTGGCCGGGTTGGAGTTCACCAGGATGACCCGCAGGCCCTCCTCGCGCAGCACCCGGCAGGCCTGGGTGCCGGAGTAGTCGAACTCGCAGGCCTGGCCGATGACGATCGGGCCGGAGCCGATGACGAGGACGCTGGAGAGATCAGTTCTTCTGGGCATCGGCGCTGTGCTCCCCCATCAGATCGGCGAAGCGGTCGAACAGGTAGCCGGCGTCGTGCGGTCCGGCTGCCGCCTCGGGGTGGTACTGCACCGAGAATGCAGGCCCGTCAACAAGATTGAGACCCTCGACGACGTCGTCGTTGAGGCAGACATGGCTCACCGCGGCCTGGCCGAACGGTGTGGCGAACGTGCCCTCGCGGGGCGCGTCCACGGCGAAGCCGTGGTTGTGGGCGGTCACCTCGACCTTGCCGGTGGTGCGGTCCATCACCGGCTGGTTGATGCCGCGGTGGCCGTAACCCAGCTTGTAGGTGCCCAGGTCGAGGGCCTCGCCGAAGAGCTGGTTGCCGAAGCAGATGCCGAAGAACGGGATCCGCCGCTCCAGCACCTCCTTCAGCAGCTCGATCTGCGGCAGCGCGGTGGCCGGGTCGCCCGGGCCGTTCGAGAAGAACACCCCGTCCGGGTTCGTGGCCAGCACGTCGTCCAGGCTCGCCAGGGCGGGCAGGACGTGCGTCTCGATACCGCGCTGGGCCATCCGCTGCGGCGTCATCGCCTTGATGCCCAGGTCGAGGGCGGCCACGGTGAACCGCTTCGCGCCCAGGGCGGGCATCACGTAGGCCTCGGCGGTGCTGACCTCGCCGGCCAGCGCCGCCCCGCTCATCTCCGGGGCCTGGCGCACCTGCTCCAGCAGCTCGGCGTCGGTCGCCAGGGCGTCGCCGGAGAAGATCCCGACCCGCATCGCGCCGCGCTCCCGCAGGTGACGCGTGATCGAGCGGGTGTCGACGTGCGAGATGCCGACGACTCCCTGCTCGGCCAGCTCGTCGGGCAGTTCCCGCTTCGCGCGCCAGTTCGAGGCGCGGCGGGCGGGGTCACGCACCACGTAGCCGGCCACCCAGATCTTCGAGGACTCCATGTCCTCGTCGTTCACGCCGGTGTTGCCGACGTGCGGGGCGGTCATCACCACCACCTGACGGTGGTACGACGGGTCGGTCAGGGTCTCCTGGTACCCGGTCATGCCGGTCGAGAACACCGCCTCGCCGACGGTGCGGCCGACGGCCCCGTAGGCGCGACCGCGCCAGGTAGTGCCGTCCTCGAGGACGAGGACCGCGGGGTCGTGAGTCACAGGGGCACCTCCACAAGAGCTTCGTTGAGGACGCCGTCCAGCACGGTCGCGCGTCCCGCGTACATGGTCGCCACGACGCGACCGTGCATCGTCCGGCCCCGGACCGGCGAGTTCCGGCCCATCGTGGCCTGGACGGCAGGATCGCACTCCCACCTGGCCGACGGGTCCACCAGGGTCAGATGGGCAGGTTCCCCGGCCCCGATCGGCCTACCCTGCGAGGCCAGGCGGCCGATCCGGGCGGGGGCCACCGACATCCGGTCCGCCACCTGCTCCCAGGTCAGCAGGCCGGTGTCGACCATCGCCTCCTGCACCACGCTCAGGGCGGTCTCCAGGCCGGTCATGCCCATCGACGCGACGCCCCACTCGCAGTCCTTGGCCTCCACCGGGTGCGGGGCGTGGTCGGTGGCCACGATGTCGATCGTGCCGTCGGCCAGGGCCTCGCGCACGGCCTGCACGTCGGCCGCGGTGCGCAGCGGCGGGTTCACCTTGTAGACCGGGTCGTAGCTGCGCACCAGCTCGTCGGTCAGCAGCAGGTGGTGCGGCGTGACCTCGGCGGTGACGTCGATGCCGCGGCCCTTGGCCCAGCGCAGGATCTCGACCGACCCGGCGGTGGACACGTGGCACACGTGCAGGCGGGAGCCGACGTGCCCGGCCAGCAGCACGTCACGGGCTATGATCGCCTCCTCGGCCACGGCCGGCCAGCCGGCCAGACCGAGTTCCGCGGACACCTCGCCCTCGTGCATCTGCGCGCCCTCGGTCAGGCGCGGCTCCTGGGCGTGCTGGGCGACCACACCGCCGAAGGCCTTCACGTACTCCAGGGCACGGCGCATCAGCACCGGGTCCCACACGCAGTGCCCGTCGTCGGAGAACACCCGCACGCCGGCCGCCGAGTCGGCCATCGCGCCGAGCTCGGCCAGGCGCTCACCGGCCAGCCCGACCGTGACGGCGCCCACCGGGCGCACGTCCACCCAGCCGTACTGCCGGCCCAGCCGCCAGACCTGCTCGACCACACCGGCGGTGTCGGCCACCGGGTCGGTGTTGGCCATCGCGTGCACGGCGGTCCAGCCACCCAGGGCGGCCGCACGGGTGCCGGTCTCGACCGTCTCCGCGTCCTCCCGCCCGGGCTCGCGCAGATGGGTGTGCAGGTCGACGAGGCCGGGCAGGGCGACCAGCCCGTCGGCGTCGATCACCGTGGCACCGGCGGCGGACGGCGACCCGGTCCCGGTCACCACGCCGTCTTCGACCAGGATGTCGGTCGCCGCTCCGCCGAGTGGGCGGGCGCCCTTGATCAGGTACTTCGCGCTCATCACGCGCCCTTTCCGTCGGCGTTGTCAGGCTGCCCGGAGAGCAGCAGGTACAGAACGGCCATGCGCACGGCGACCCCGTTGGCCACCTGCTCGACGATGGTCGAGCGCGGCGAGTCCGCCGCCTCCGCGGTGATCTCCAGGCCCCGGTTCATCGGGCCCGGATGCATCACCAGCGCGTGGTCGGGCAGCCGGTTCATCCGCCGGGCGTCCAGCCCGTAGCGGCGCGAGTACTCCCGGGCGCTGGGGAAGAACGCGGCGTTCATCCGCTCCCGCTGCACCCGCAGCATCATCACCGCGTCCAGGTCGCCGTGGCCGCCGTCGATCACGTCGTCCAGATCGTACGAGGTGGAACACGGCCAGTGACCGATCCCCACCGGTAGCAGTGTCGGCGGCGCGACCAGCACCACCTCGGCGCCCAGCGTGGTCAGCAGGCTGACGTTGGAGCGGGCGACCCGGCTGTGCAGCACGTCGCCGACGATCGCGACCCGCTTGCCCTTCAGGTCGGCGCCCAGCGGGTCGTCCAGCAGCCGCTGGCGCAGCGTGTAGGCGTCCAGCAGGGCCTGGGTGGGGTGCTCGTGGGTGCCGTCGCCGGCGTTCAGCACGGCACCGTCGATCCAGCCGGCGTGGGCCAGCCGGTGCGGGGCGCCGGAGACCGGGTGCCGGACGACGACCGCGTCGGCGCCCATCGCCTTCAGGGTCAGCGCGGTGTCTTTCAGGCTCTCGCCCTTGGACACGCTGGAACCCTTGGCCGAGAAGTTGATCACGTCGGCCGACAGCCGCTTGGCCGCCGTCTCGAACGAGATCCGGGTGCGGGTGGAGTCCTCGTAGAACAGGTTCACCACGGTGCGGCCGCGCAGCGTCGGCAGCTTCTTGATCTCGCGCTGCTGGGTGGCGGCCATCCGGCCGGCCACGTCGAGGATCTGGATGGCGTCGGCCTGGCCCAGGTCGGCGGTGGAGAGCAGGTGCCTCACTTGGCCACACCCCCGACGATGCCGACGGTGTCCTCGCCGCCGTCCACCTCGCTCAGCCGCACGCGCACCCGCTCCAGCGTGGAGGTGGGCAGGTTCTTGCCCACGTGGTCGGCGCGGATCGGCAGCTCCCGGTGGCCCCGGTCGACCAGCACGGCCAGCCGCACGGCGCGCGGGCGGCCCAGGTCGGACAGGGCGTCGAGAGCGGCGCGGATGGTGCGGCCGGAGTAGAGCACGTCGTCGACCAGCACCACGATCTTGTCGTCGATACCGCCCTCGGGCAGCTCGGTGGCGACGATCGACCGGAAGGCCTGATGCCGCAGGTCGTCGCGGTGCATGGTGACGTCGAGGGTGCCGACCGGGACCTCCGTGCCCTCGATCGAGGCGAGGCGGGCGGCCAGCCGGTGGGCCAGCGTCACACCGCGGGTGGGGATCCCCAGCAGGACCAGGTGCTCGGCGCCCTTGTTCCGCTCCAGCACCTCGTGGGCGATGCGGGAAAGGGCCCGGCCGATCTCCGCGGGCTCCAGGACCGCCCGGACAGGTTCTTGACCTGAGGGTGGCTCTTCCGGTGCGCTGGGTGAATTCATGGCAGGCGACAAGAGTCGACCTCCTTCTCCGCCTCACGGGACGGATCGTTAAAGGACTGGCCACCGACGGCGCCCAGAGGCGCGTTTCGGCTCCTGGAGGCTATCAGCCGGTGACCGGGCGTGTAGCTCGGGGGCTCTACGCCTACGCCGAGTGGCGAATTCCCGCGAAAACTTTGCCAATGTGACTTGACGGAGTCAGTGACTCTCCGTGACTATCATCGGCATGGCATCTGATTACGCCAGGGCGCTCGGCGCCCGCCTGCGTGGGATCCGCACTCAGCAGGGGCTGTCCCTTCATGGGGTGGAAGAGAAGTCCGAAGGTCGCTGGAAGGCCGTCGTGGTCGGCTCGTACGAGCGGGGCGACCGAGCGGTGACGGTTCAGCGGCTCGCCGAGCTCGCCGATTTCTACGGCGTGCCGGTGCAGGCGCTGCTGCCTGACGCCGCTCCGACGGGGAGCAGCGAGCCCCCGCCGAAGCTGGTGCTCGACCTCGAGCGGCTCCAGTCCGTCCCGGCGGAGAAGGCGGGCCCGCTGGCCCGTTACGCGGCAACGATCCAGGGTCAGCGCGGTGACTACAACGGCAAGGTCCTCTCGATCCGGACCGATGACCTGCGCACTCTCGCGGTGATCTACGACGTGCCGCCGGCTGTTCTGGCCGAGCAGCTCATCACGTGGGGCGTTCTCAACGCGGACGCCCGTCGCGCGGTGGCTTCGGAGGACTGATCCCCCCAGGACTCCGTCCGGAGGGGGCGGAGTCCGTCCGCAGAGGACGCCGGGGCGGCCGGCGTCCTCGATCTACCTGATCCACCCTGATCGACCCTGATCCACCCTGGTCCCACACGCACCACCAGCAGGTCAGCACGACAGATCCGGCGCCATCAGTGATGTGGCGGTGCGAGCAGCCCCCGCGGGATCGGCCGAACCCGCAGGAGCGGCTGGCACCACCACATCACGTCGCCCGGCCACATCGCATCGCCCGGCCACATCACATCGCCCGGCACGGTCAGGCCGGCGCCCGGACGCGGCAGGCCCGCCCGCCCCGGTAGGCACCGGTTCGGGCGCCTACCTGACTCCGGCGCGGCCCCTGGTTGCCTGGACGGTCCCGCGACGTCCCCGTGCGCCCAGAACCGGCTGAGCGGCCCGCACGGCCGCCGTCCCGGTGCACGCCGCCCTCATCCGGCCGCGCTGCCCACGGGGCCGTTCCGGCGATCTCCGGCAGGCCGGCGCCTTCCCCGGGTTCTCCCCAGCAAAATGGTGGACGGCGATGACCGCGCGCGGTCATCGCCGTCCACCATTTTGGACTTCTTCACTGCGGCGAGGGGCCCCTACGAGGAGGCCTTCACCTCGAGCAGGCGGGCCAGCAGGCCGTTCACGAAGTTCGGCGAGTCGTCGGTGGACAGCGTGCGGGCCAGCTCCACCGCCTCGTCGATGGCGACGGCGTCGGGAACGTCGTCGTTGTACAGCAACTCCCACGTGCCCAGGCGCAGCACCGCCCGGTCGACGGCGGGCATCCGCTCGACGGTCCAGCCGTGCGAGTAGGTGGACAGCAGCTCGTCGATGCGCCCGGTCTTCGCGGTGACGCCCTCGACCAGTTCCACCGTGTAGGCGGGGAGCACCCGGTTGGGGTCCTTCTCGTCCTTCCGGCCGGCCAGGATCGTCAGCGGGTCGACCCCGCGGACGTCGGCCTCGAACAGGATGTCGAGGGCCCGCTTACGGGCTTTGCTCCGTGCACCCATTCCGCGGGCTCAGTTGACCCGGCCGAGGTAGTCACCCGTGCGGGTGTCGACCTTGACCTTGGTGTTGTTCTCGATGAACAGCGGGACCTGGATCTCGTGACCGGTCTCCAGGGTGGCGGGCTTGTTGCCGCCGGTGGAGCGGTCGCCCTGGAGGCCGGGCTCGGTGTAGGTGATCTCCAGGACCACCGAGGTCGGCAGCTCGATGTAGAGCGGCGTGCCGTCGTGCGTGGCCACCACGGCGTCCTGGTTCTCCAGCATGAAGTTGGCGGCGTCACCGACCACGGCGGGGGTGATGGTGAGCTGCTCGTAGGTCTCGCTGTCCATGAAGACGAAGTCTTCGCCGTCCTTGTACAGGTACTGCATGTCCCGCTTGTCGACGTTCGCGGTGTCGACCTTGGTGCCCGCGTTGAACGTCTTGTCGACGACCTTGCCGGACAGCACGTGCTTCAGCTTGGTGCGCACGAAGGCGGGGCCCTTGCCGGGCTTCACGTGCTGGAACTCGACGACGGACCAGAGCTGCCCGTCGAGGTTGAGCACCAGGCCGTTCTTCAGGTCGTTGGTCGATGCCACGTGTGGTTCTCTCTCGTCTGCATGCGGACGCGCGGGCTGATGGTGGGGCCCGCGCGATGGTCTAGGGGGTTCACCTGAGTCTAGCTGCTGCGTGAGGTCAGCTTCGCGCGGCGACGGCCCGCAGGGCCAGCAGGTAGCCCTCCCGGCCGAAGCCGGCGATGGTGCCGGTGGCGACGCCGCTGACCACGCTGGTGTGCCGGAACACCTCACGGGTGGCCGGATTGGACAGATGCACCTCGATCAGCACCAGCCCGGCCTTGGTGACCATCGCGCAGGCGTCGCGGACGGCGTACGAGTAGTGCGTGAAGGCAGCCGGGTTGAGGACGACGTGAGACCCGGCGTCCACGGCGCCGTGCACCCACCCGATCATCTCCGACTCGTCGTCGGTCTGCCGGACCTCGACCTCCAGCCCGAGCTCGGCCCCCTGCTCCTCGCAGGCCTTCGCCAGGTCGGCGAGGGTGTCGTGGCCGTAGACGTCGGGCTCCCGGACGCCGAGGCGGCCGAGGTTGGGACCGTTGAGGACGAGGACGGTGGTCATACGGGTGAGGCTACCGAGTGGCGCTGGGGCGTCGCGGTCATTCCTCGTCGTCCAGGGGGAATAGGCCGGTGTCGATGACGATCGGGAACGGCTGCTCGACGGTGAGGGATTCCCCGTAGGGAACCCGCACCGCCCGGGTGTACTCGTCGCCGCTCGGCTCGCTGAACAAGGTGACCGAGGGATCGTCTTCGTCCACGGGATCGATCAGGAGGTATTGCGCCACCCCGCCCTTGGCATAGGCGTGGTACTTGACCACCCGGTCATTGCGGACATTACTGGGCGAGGTGATTTCGGCGACGAGCAGCGTGTCTTCCGAGGAAATGTCCCCGGGCGGCAGTCCTCGCGCCACCACCATGAAATCCGGAACGAAAATGGCAGGCTGGGCCGCCACCCACATTCCTTTGGTCTGATGGACGCGATAACTCCGGTTCGAAGCTTCGACGAGTATTCGATTCAGCTCGTCCACGGTGCTGGAATGCTGTGGAGCAGCCGGCGGGCTCATCAGAACACCTTCCGGGGTCACCTGGGCAACCAGAAAGTTTTCCGGGACGTCCAGTTCGTTCCACATCCGCAGGACCCTTGCCCTCTGATCGGCGATCGTCTCAACCATCTGGAGTCCTCCTCTGCCCTGCCCCGGAACGGTGCGACGACAAGCGTAGCCGTGCAGGTGCCGGTGGCCGGTGGAAAGCGCCATGATGGAATCCCCCTTTCAGCACTCGTCGGGAAAAGGAAATGCGCCGGTGTCGATCAGCAGGGGAACCGGATCGAGCAGCGAGATCCGGCCGCCGAAAGGGACCCGTTCGGAATCCCGGTACCCGTCCCTCGCGGGATCGGTGAACAGGGTGCTGGTCGGGCCGCCCGGATCGTACGGGTCGATCAGGAGGTACTGCGGCACCCCGCCCCGCGCATAGGCCCGCCATTTCTTCGTGCGGTCGTTGGGCGCGGTCTCCGGCATGGTGATCTCGGCGACCACGTCGCACGCCCGCATCGGGGCGCCGGCACCCCTGCCCCGCAGGGCGGCCTGACGCAGCACGCACAGATCCGGGACGAAGAACCCCTCACCCGCCAGCACGGTTGCGAAACCGGTTTCAGCACAGCCGAATTCGTCACCCGGCTCTTCGGCGAAGCGCCTCGACACCTCTGAACAGATCTGGTCGTGCAGCACGCCGGCCACCGGGAAGATGCGGATCTCCTCCCGGGTCATCCGCGCGACGGACCAGCCCTCCGGCACGTTCAGCTGCTCCCACGCGTGCACCACGTACGGCCACGTCATCGCCACGGCGAACCCCCGTCTTCCGGTCGGCGAACATCACCCACCATACCGGATAATCACGAATAGCTCGCCATAAAACCAATCTCGCCGGGCGTCCCCAAAACACCGCCGCCCCCTGGCCGGAGCCAGGGGGCGGCGGTCGCCAGGACGCGGGCTACTCGCTGATCAGCCGGTACGCCTCTTCGAGCAGGGCCGGGTCGGGCCCCTCGAGACGGCCGGGAGCGGCCAGACCGTCGAGCACGACGAACCGCATCAGGTCGCCACGGTTCTTCTTGTCGCGGCCCATCGCCGAGATCAGGGCGGGCCAGCGGTCGCCGCGGTAGGTGCGGGGCAGACCGAGCTTCTCCAGCGCGGCGGCGTGCCGGGCGACCAGCTCCGGCGGGGTGCGGCCGGCCAGCTCACCGAGCCGGGCGACGTACATCATCCCGACCGCCACCGCCTCGCCGTGCCGCCAGGTGTACTGCTCGACCTGCTCCACGCCGTGCGCGAAAGTGTGCCCGTAGTTGAGGAACTCGCGCTCCCCCGACTCCTTCAGGTCGTTCGTCACGACCTTCGCCTTCACCGCGATCGCCCGCTCGACCAGCTCGCGCACCACGGCCGAGTCCCAGCTCGTGGCGGCGCCGGTGGTGTCGTTCTCGACCAGGTCGAGGATGACCGGGTCGGCGATGAAGCCACACTTCACCACCTCGGCCAGACCGGCGACGAGGTCGGCGTGCGGCAGCGTGCGCAGGGCGTCGAGGTCGCAGATCACCGCACGCGGCGGATGGAAGGCGCCCACCAGGTTCTTGCCCTCGGCGGTGTTGATGCCGGTCTTGCCGCCGACCGCGGCGTCGACCATGCCGAGCAGTGTGGTGGGCACCTGCACCACCGCGACCCCGCGCAGCCAGCTGGCCGCGACGAACCCGGCCAGGTCGGTGACCGCCCCACCGCCCAGCCCGACGACCGCGTCGGAGCGGGTGAAACCGGCCTGCCCGAGCAGGGCCCAGCACATGGTCAGGGTCTCGGCGGTCTTGGCGTTCTCGCCGTCGGGCACCTCGATCAGCAGCGGGCGCAGGCCGGCGTCGGTCAGCTGCTGGTTCACCGTGCGGCCCAGGGCGCGCAGCGTACGCGGGTGAATGACGGCCACCCGGGCCACCTTCGGGCCGAGGGCCTGGGGCAGGCCGGCCAGCACGCCCGGGCCGATCGTCACGTCGTAGCGGTCGGCCTGACCCTCCAGGCCCACGGCGATCTTCGTGGCCGTGTCACTCATGAGCGCCCTCCTGGACCAGACCCAGCGCGGCCAGCACCGCGTCGGTCACCTCGTCGGGGGTCAGCCCGTCGGTGGGGACCCGGTGGGTGGCGATCTGCGTGTAGATCGGCCGCCGGTGGTCCATCATGATCGTCCACTGCGCCCGTGGGTTCCCGAGCAGGAGCGGGCGGTCCCGGTTGAGCCCGACGCGCCGGGCGGCGTCGGTGATCCGGACATCGAGGAAGACGACGACGTGCCCGCGCAGCGCCTCCTGGGTGCGCGGGTCGAGCACCGCTCCCCCGCCCAGCGCCAAAACGCCGTCGTGCTCGGCCAGGGCCGTCAGCACCGCGGCGTGCTCCAGTTCGCGGAAGTGCGGCTCGCCGTCGTCGACGAAGATGTCGGCGATCGCCTTGCCGGTGCTCGCCACGATGTCGTCGTCGCTGTCGCGCACGGCCAGGCCCAGCCGCCCGGCCAGCGCGTGCGCGACGGTGGTCTTGCCGGCCCCGGGCGGGCCGACCAGCACCGCGACCGGGCGGGTCACGAGATCTCCGTGCGCATCAGCTCCGGGATGTTCTCCAGGTAGGTGCGCACGTTGCGGGCGGTCTCGGGAACGCTGTCGCCGCCGAACTTCTCGACCAGCGCCTCGGCCAGCACCAGCGCGACCATCGCCTCGGCCACCACACCGGCGGCGGGAACGGCACAGACGTCGGACCGCTGGTGGATGGCCACGGCCTTCTCGCCGGTGGCCACGTCGACCGTGTCGAGGGCGCGGGGCACCGTGGAGATCGGCTTCATCGCGGCCCGCACCCGCAGCACGTCACCGGTGGACATACCGCCCTCGGTGCCGCCGGCCCGGCCGGTGCGGCGGTGCAGCCGGCCGTCGCCGCCGCGCTCGATCTCGTCGTGGGCCACCGACCCGCGCCGGGCGGCGGTGCGGAACCCGTCACCGACCTCGACGCCCTTGATCGCCTGGATGCCCATCAGCGCGCCGGCCAGCCGGGCGTCGAGACGACGGTCCCAGTGCACGTGGCTGCCCAGGCCCGGCGGCAGGCCGTAGGCCAGCACCTCGACCACGCCGCCCAGGGTGTCGCCGGCCTTGTGGCACTCGTCGATCTCGGCCACCATCGCCGCGCTGGTGGGCGCGTGGAAGCTGCGCACCGGGTCGGCGTCGAGGGCCGCGACGTCGTCGGGGCCGGGCAGCGGCGCCTCGTCGGGCGTGCCGACCGGGCCGATGCCGACGGTGTGGCTGACCAGCCGGATGCCGGCCGCCTGCTCGAGGAAGCTCGCGGCGACCTGGCCGAGCGCGACCCGGGCCGCGGTCTCCCGGGCGGAGGCCCGCTCCAGCACCGGGCGGGCGTCGTCGAAGCCGTACTTCTGCATGCCGACCAGGTCGGCGTGGCCCGGGCGGGGACGGGTGAGCGGTGCGCTGCGGCCCTGGCCGTCGAGCGGCTTGTCGTTCGGGTCGTCGCTCACCTCGGTGACGAGCGGGTCGGCCGACATGACGTTTTCCCACTTCGGCCACTCGGTGTTGCCGATCTGCACCGCGAACGGCCCACCCTGGCTGACGCCGTGCCGCAGGCCGCCGGTGACCCGGACCTCGTCCAGCTCGAACTTCATCCGGGCGCCGCGGCCGTAGCCGAGCCGGCGCCGGGCCAGCGCGGCCTGGATCTCGGGGGTGGTGATCTTGACACCGGCCGGCAGCCCTTCCAGGACGCCGATCAGCAGGGGGCCATGGGACTCGCCCGCAGTGAGCCAACGAAGCATGGGCTGATCCTCCCACGACCGCGCCCTGCCTCCGGAGACGGGCGAGCCCGTGCCTTCCGGCGCGGTGGCGGGAGGGCACGGGCTTCCCGTCGTCCACCATTGGACCTGGGCGGGACGAGGGTTGGTTCAGCTGGTGCTCGCGGTGGTCTCACCCGCCTCCGGGGCGACCGTGGCGGTGCTGGACGAGGTGGCGGACGAGGTGGCCGTGGGGGTCGGTGTCACCTGGGTCCAGGTGCCACCGAGCGAGGCCTGCGCGGCCGCCGCGTCGGCCTGCACCTCGGCCAGGGTCGAGTCGTCGCTGAGAAGGACGAAGACGGTGCCGCTCAGGCTGAGGGCCCAGGTGTCGCTGTCCACCGTGGCGTCGGTCCCGGTGCTGGTTCCGGTGTCCGTCCCGGTGCTGGTTCCGGTGTCCGTCCCGGTGCCGGTCCCGGTGTCCGTCCCGGTGCCGGTGCCGGTCCCGGTGCCGTCGGTGCTGGTGGCCGTGGCGGTCGCCGTCGAGCCGGCCGACGAGGTGGTGGTCGAGGTGGCCGTCCCGGCGTCACTGCCCTCCCCGCCCTTCGAGCTGCCCGAGCCGGTGGTCGCGGTGGCCGCGGCCGACAGCGGGCCGGGCGTGTCGAGCGAGGCCCCGGAGAGCCCACCGGTGGCGTCCGAGTCCCCGCTCGGCGTCAGCGTGAACGCACTGATCAGGAACGATCGTGGCAGCTTGGTCTGGAGCTGCTTGAGGAAGGCCGACAGCTCCGGGTAGCTGCCGCTCAGCGCCAGAGCCATCGAGATCGACACCAGATCGCCCTCCGCGCCCAGACCGGTTGTCGTGCTGCCGGAGCTGGAGGTGCCCGTCACCACGGTCGCGGTGCCAGGCGCGATGCTGTTCAGGTCGACGCCGGTCGCCGTCGAGGCGTCCTGGAGCGCCGTCAGGTACTGCGGGATGTCGGCGTCGGGGGTCAGCTCGGCGGCGATCTCCTGGAGCTTCTCCTTCTGCTTCGGCAGGTCCTCCGCCTGGCTCTGCAACTGGGCCAGCTGGAGCTGGAGCGTCGAGGCCTGCTGGTCGGACGCCTCGGCCTGCTCCCGCAGTGCGGCGGCGTCGGCGCGGCGCGGGCTGATCAGCAGGTAGTACCCGCCGAGCAGCAGGACCAGGCACAGCACCGCCGTACCCAGCGACCAGCGGACGGTCCGGTTCGCGAACATGACAGGCAGGTCTTCCTTAGAACGGGCCGGATCCCGGCTACTTGTCGGCGGTTTCGTCGTCGGCGGAGTCGTCGTCGGTCTGGTAACGGCCCGAGAGTGCCTGTCCCCCGGCCACTCCGACGGTGGTGAACGTGGTCACCTGGCTCTCCGTCCGGGTCGCCGAGGTCAGCTTCGCCGACTGGAGTCCCGGGACGTCGTCGAAGGCGTCCATCCACTCGGCGACGCCCTTGTAGTCCTGCCCCTGACCGGCGATGGTGAGCGTGGCGGCACCGGCCGGGGTGAGCGGGTCGACGGCCGACGACCCGGCGGCGGCCAGGGTCATCTGCACACTGCTGAAATCCACGGTGGGGGGCCGGGCGTCGTCCAGTTCGTTCATGTACCGGTACCACGGCGCGTCCCCGATGAGGGCCTGCTTGCGCGCCGCCGTGGCCGCCTCGACCTGCGCGTAGATCTTCGGCACCTCGGAGTACTCGGTCTGCTGCTGTTGCAGCCGGGACACCCGGGCCTGCGCCGCGTCGGCCTGGGCCTGGGCGTCGTCCTTGCCGTTCTGCGCCCACACCGTGGCCACGCCGATCGCCCCGGCGACCACCAGCACGACCGCGGCCAGCACCAGCTGGGTGCGCTGGAACGAACGCCCCTCCAGCACCTCGATCGGCAGCAGGTTGACCTTCGGTACCGGCGCCCAGGACAGCGGTTTCGGCCCCGGCGTGACGACCGGTTGCACCTGGGTGGCGGTGGCGTCCTCGGTCATCAGATCGCCCCCAGCGCCAGCCCGACCGGCACCGCGGCGAGCGGCTTGATGAACTCGATCTGGTCGGCGTCCAGGCCGGTGCGGCCGAGCTTCAGCGGCCAGAGCGGGTCGCCGAGCACCACCGGCAGACGGGTGCCGGTGGCCAGCCGCTCGGCCAGGCCCTCCAGCCGGGAACCGCCGCCGGAGATGACGATCCGCTCGACCGGTGAGCCGGGCGAGGAGGCGGCGTAGTAGTCGAGGGAGTTGCGGATCTCGTCGACGAAGTCCTGGGCGGTGGTGGCGACGGTGCGCGACACCATCTCCAGCTCGTTGCCGACGGCCATTCGCGCGAAGTTCTGCTTCAGCCCCTCGGCGCGGTCGAGCGGCACACCGAGCTGCTCGGACACCGCGTCGGTCACGTCCTGCCCGCCCATCAGCAGGATCCGGACGAATCTCGGCACACCGGAGGAGTGCACGACGATGTTGGTGACCCGGGCGCCGACGTCGATGAGGGCCTCGGTGCCGACGGTCAGGTCGGTCTGCCGGCCCATCGCCCGCAGCACCGCGAACGAGGTCAGGTCGACGCTCTCCACGCGCAGCCCGGCCTTCTCGGCGCACTGCACGTTGCGCAGCACGGTCTCGCGCTGGGCGGCGACCAGCAGACCGCGCAGCTGGCGGGCGCCCTCGTCGCTGTTGACCTCCTCCAGCGGGTAGAAGTCCAGCACCGAGTCCTCGACCGAGATCGGCAGGAAGTCCGCGACGTGGAAGGCGAGGCTCTTGCGCAGCTCGCTCTGTTCCATCCAGGGCAGGTCCAGCTGGCGCACGATGACGCGCTGGTTGGCGACCCCGAGCACCACCTTCTTGGCGCCGAAGCGGGTTGCGGCCCAGAGGTTCTTGAGCGCCGCGGTGACCGCCTCGGCGTCCACCACCTCACCGTCGCGCACCGCACCGTCCGGCAGGACGACCTGACCGAACCGGTCCAGCGTCACCCCGTCGCGCCCGAACGACAGCTCGACGGCCCGGACGACCGAGGTCCCGATGTCCAGCCCGATGGCCGTTCGTCGTGCCATGCCTGCGGTCCCCTTCCCATGGGTGGTGTTGCCTGCGACGCGTCCGTTGCGTCCATCGCCCAAAAGCGTGATCGGGAAGAGTTGCGCGGGTCTTGAGCCGATGGGGGACGACGAAAAGACCGGCTGCCCTCAGCGCAGTCCGCTGAGCCGCAGGTACCAGTCCACCAGCGGGGACCCCCAGATCAGGCCCAGCCAGGCGCCGGCCAGCATGAACGGGCCGAACGGGATGGCGCTCTTGCGGGTGGCGCCGAAGAACAGCATGGCGACGATCCCGACGACGGCGCCGGTCAGGAAGGCCGCGAACGCCCCGACGGCCGTCTCCTCCCAGCCGTACCAGCCCAGGTACATGCCGAGGATCCCGCCGAGTTTGATGTCGCCCCAGCCCATCCCGCGGCTGTTGACGCGCCACAGCAGAAAGTAGAAGCCCCACAGCACGACGCCGCCGACGGCCGCCCCGATCGTCCGCCGGGGTTCGCCCTCGGCCAGCGCGACGACGGTCAGCAGAATCGCGGCGACCGGGTAGGAGGGGAAGGTGATCAGGTCGGGCAGCCGGTGCACCTGGTAGTCGATCACCGCCAGGGCGATGCTGATCGCCGCCAGGTAGAGCAGCGGCAGGATCTCCCAGGACCAGCCCTTCCAGGCCACGACCAGGGCGAAGGCCACCCCGGTCACGGCCTCCACCACCGGGTAGAGCAGGCTGATCCGCTCGTCGCAGCACCGCGAGCGCCCGCGCAGCAGCAGCCACGACAGCACGGGCACGTTGTCCCACCCGCTGATCGGCTCGCCGCAGGTGGGGCAGGCGCTGCGCGGGGTGACCACGCTGAGGTCCTGCGGCACGCGGACGATCACGACGTTCAGGAACGAGCCGACGAGCAGGCCGAAACCGGCTGCCACGACCACGAGCACGGTCAGGGGCAGGGGGTCGGAGGTCATCTGCCGACCGTACCCGGCGGGCAGGGTGTCCCAGGGCCCAACGGCGTCATCCGTCGCTGAGAGTCAGGACCTTGAAGGGCGAGTTGGTGGGGCTGAGGAAGTACGGCGGCTGGGTGTAGGTGAGACGGCCGTCGTAGACGTAGTTCTTGGTGTAGCCGGCGGGGGCGCTGGTTCCCACCGGGCCACGGAACTTCTGGGCGATGGCCCCGTTGACGGTCAGGGTGCCGAGCCAGGCCCCGGCACTCCAGTTCTGCACCACGAAGCTGTGCCGCAGGGCGAGAATGGCCGCCTGGATCGTGCTGACGTTCGCCGAGCTGTTCAGGTTGACGGGTAAGCCACTGCTCGACTTCACCGGGTGGTACACCCACACGCAGTTCCCGGCGATCAGCCCGATGACGTTGATGCCGGTGAGGGAGTCGACCGTCAGGTCCCCGACCACCACCACGTCGTCGGCGCCGGCGACCGTGACCTGGGTGCTGGCGTTGCCGGAGACGAACACCGTGCCCCGGCCGCAGGCGTAGTTCACGGTCTCGTAGCGGTACGTGCTGCGGTTGTAGACGACGGCGGTCTCCCAGGCGGTGGCCGAGTTACCGCTGTTGGTGTAGAGCTCGTTGGAGGCCGGGTAGCCGAGCGCGCCGAAGGTGCAGCTGGTCGCGGTGGAGTCGACGTAGATCACCGGGGGGATGTCGACGAGCTGCTCGACCTTCGGCGTCGAGGTGTTGTAGCAGCGGGACGGGGTGGTCGACATGGTCGTCGACGGGCTGAGCACCTTCATCTGGGTGCCCTGGAGCACGATCCGGGTGGCCCCGGCGTAGTAGCAGCCCTTGCCGACCTTCTTGTCCTCGTCGATGTTCGGGGCCACGTGCTTCAGCAGGTCGTTGTTGCTCGTCGGCAGGGCGAGCGTGTCCGCGTAGACCGGAGCCTTACCGGTCAGCGGTGCGCCCTGGGTGCCCCACCAGGTCTTCGTGCCTTCTGCCGCGCCCTTGGTCGCGGGCCAGCTGGTCTCGGTCTTGGAACTGGTGAAGGTCACCTGGCCGGTGATCCACAGGGCGTCGTTGGAGTGCAGCGGGCCGTTGACCACATCGTTGGCTCCCCACTGGATGTCGCTGCACCCGGTGCGGGGCCGGGCGGCCACGTTGCCGTTCGTGTAGTAGTAGTTGGCGCAGGCGCTGCCGTTGGTCTGCGCGTACAGATCCGGGTCGATGTTCTCGATGTCGCTCAGGTAGACGAAGTCCAGCAGGCCGGAACGGCTGAGCTCGGCGGTGAGCACCCGCTTCACGGTGGAGGAGTTGTTCGGTGGCCCGCTCATGCCGGTGACCCGGATGCGGATCTTGCCGGTCGTGGTGGTGTCGCTGGTGCTGCTGAGCACCTGGTACGAGTACCGGGCGGCGGTCGAGTTGCCGGCGTCGTCGGTGGTGCCCTGGATCGTGGTGCCGGCGGCGGTGAAGGCCGCGTTGGCCGAGTCGTCGTTGCCGAGCTTCCAGTAGTTGTCGTTGGTGTTCAGCCGCGAGAGGTACTCGTCCACCCCGGCCACCGCCGCCTGCTCGGCCGCCTTGGCGTCCTGCGAGCGCCGGGCCGGTGACATCGCGTTCAGCGTGTAGGCCAGGGCGGTCAGCATGAACAGGGTCAGCACGGCGATCGTCATCACCACGGCGACCAGGGCGAAACCCTGGTCGGCCCGGCGCTTCTCGCGATCCGTCCCGCGGTCGCGGCGGTGGCTGCGGTACATGGGCCTTCCGTTCAGCTGCTGGAGGTGGTGATGTTGCCCAGGGTCACCCGGTCGATCAGTGGCACCGACCCGGCCTGGGGCTGGGCCGGGTCCTGCGCCGTCACCGTGATCGCGACGCTGGCCACGTCCGGCAGGTCGGCGGTGGCCACCTGCCCGGTGCTGCCCGCCATCGAGGCGGTGGCCGAACCCGACCTGTAGTAGATGAAGACCGGTGCGGTGGTGGTCCGGGCCAGGCAGGTGGTGCGGGCCCTGGTGGTGGGCCACGACATCGCCTTGGTGGTGGCGTCGACCAGGGCCGTGGTGAGCGTCTGGTTCACGCACTTGCTGGTGGTGTCGTAGGAGTACCGGACCAGGGTCGGGTCGGGGGTGGCCGTCGAGGTGGCGGTGGTGCTGGTGGCGTCGCGGTAGATCAGCGCGTAGAACGACAGCTCACTGGTGTCGGCGACGGTGAAGGCGGCCGCCTCGTGCGCCGGTTTGAAGGCCACCCGCAGGGTGCGGGTCATCGCCTCCATGGTGATGCGGGCGTCCGCCGTGGTGGCCGTCTTCACGTTGAGGGTGGAGACACCACGGGTGCTGCTGATGAAGACCACCCCGATGGCGACCAGGAGCACCGAGGCGATGCCCATCGCCACCATCAGCTCGACCAGGGTGAGACCGCGGTCGTTCCGATGGTCGTCCGGGCACTGCTTCACGACGCGCCCCGGCATCAGACGCCCAGCCCGAGTGTCACCGAGGCCGTGCGGCTGGTGCTGCTCAGCGTGACCTGCTGCGCGACCGAGACGCCGGACGTGGTGATGCTCCAGGTTCCGTACGGCAGAAGCACTTTGGACCCGCCCGACACGCTGGTGGTGGTGTACGAGTCACCCCCGGGACAGGTGGTGGAGGAGGCCGGGGTGATCGTGATGGTCTTGCCGGACAGGTCGAGCAGCGCCTTGTTCTGCACCTTGACGGTGACGGCGCCCATCGGGATCGTCGCGCTGCCGGGGTTGACCGTGCGCACGTCGGTGGACACCTGGGAGACGTCGCTGCCGGTGCAGGAACCCGCCTTGACGGTGCTGTACACCGCCGGGAACAGATGCAGGATCTGCGTCGGGGGGCCGGTGGCCAGGCAGGCCGCGGAACTGGACGGGCAGGCCGCCACGGTGGTCTCGGACAGGTACGAGTTGCCGATCCGGATCGGGATACCGGTCGGCGTCACGGCACCGGTGACCGGGGAGTCGAAGGCGTAGGTGATGGCCCGCTCGGTGTCGTAGGACAGGGTGGCCCGGGCCAGTTTTCCGCCCGTGGTGCTGTCTGCCGTGATGCTCTGCGGAGTGGTCTGGGCGGCCTGTGCGTTCGCCGTCCCCACGTATCCGCTCTGGTTCGCCACGGTCCAGTAGGTGCCGTCGGACAGGCCGACGAACACCGCGCACCCGTCGTCGCCGGTCGTCACGGTCTGGGTGGTCGTGCCACCATTGAGGGTCAGGGCCACTCCGGCCGAGGGCTGCCCCTGGTAGTCACTGACCAGCACGGCCAGCGCATTCAGGCTGGAGTCGAGGGCACCTGCCCCGATGGCCCGCAGCACGTCGCCGGTGACCGGCTTGACCGATCCCATGTTCGGCCAGGTGATCGCGACCCGTACGAGTTTGTAGGCCAGCCGGTCACTGCTCTGGCCCTTGCAGGCGTTGCCGGGCTGGCTGGAGGTCAGGAAGTTGGCGTTCGTGGTGATCGTGTACACGATGTCGCCGACCTTCTGGGTGGTCACGCTCTTCCCGCTGGGGATCTCCAGGGCCGACTGGGCGCGGGCCTTCTCCAGAACCATGTCGACCAGGTCGGCGGCGGTGGTGCGGCGCAGGTTGGAGCCGGTGACCTGGGTGGCGCCGACGAAGATCCGCAGCGCTGCGGCCACCCCGACGGCGAAGACGGCCATCGCGATGACCACCTCCAGGAGTGTCATCCCCGCGGTCCGGTCCAGATCGCCCCGGTCGTGCCGGTGCCACCGACGTCGGCGGGTGAACAGCCGCACTGCGCCTCCCTCTTCTGGCGGTTCTGGGACGATCGGGAGCGGGCTGCCGGGATCGGGTGTCTCCGGTGGGGGACCGCCCGAGGGGCCGGCCGGGTCACCGGCCAGCCCCTCAAGTTCCCGGTCACCCGGATGCGCTCAGGGCGCGATGGCGCTGGTGCAGTTGCCGGACTCCAGGCCGTTCTGGGCCGAGTACTTGTAGACCTTCTGGCTGCCGCCGTCGTTGTAGAGCGCGACGCACCAGGCCGACGAGGTCCAGCCGGTGTTGGTCAGCGGGGTGGTGTTGGCGGAGGGCGCGGTGGAGATCGTGCCGTAGGTGCCGACCGTGAGCACACCACTGCTCTGCTTGCCCACGTCGGTGTATCCGGCAGAGGTGCCGATCTGGTAGCGGCCGCTGGTCACCTGGATGGTCGGAGCGGTGGTGCCGTCCACGAAGTAGGCCGACATCTCCTTGCCGAGTGCCGAGACATCTGACTTGACCGCGCTGTCCTGGGCCTTCTTGCGCTGGCTCAGGAAGACCGGGACGGCGATGGCGGCCAGGATGCCGATGATGATCATGACGACCAGGAGTTCGATGAGGGTGAAGCCCTCGTCCTTCTCCTTCATCGACCGGTGGATGCGAGCGAGCATCGAGTGCTCCTTCTGATCTGACTGTGCGGCTTCTCCTGAGTGCGCCGCCTGGCCGGTGGACCTGGCGCGACTCGATGACTCCCGTGCTATCGGCCCCCCGCGAGCCCACCTTGAGACGTCAGCTGATCAGGTTGAACACCGAGAAGATCGGCATGTAGAGGGCCACGATCATGGCGCCGATGATCGAGCCCAGCACGGCGATCATCAGCGGCTCGATGATGCTGGTCAGGGCCTCGGTGGTGGCCTCGACCTCCTGGTCGTAGAACTCCGAGATCTTGTGCAGCATGCTGTCCATCGCGCCGGTGTCCTCGCCCACGGCCAGCATCTGCACCACCATCGGCGGGAACACCTTGTGCTCGGCCAGCGGTCCGGCCAGCGATTTACCTTGCCGCACACTGTCTTCCACGGCCTTGGCGGCATCCCGGATGACCAGGTTGCCGGCCGCCTCGCCGACGATCTCGAGGCTGCGCAGGATCGGGACACCGGCGTGCAGCATGGTGCCGAGGTTGCGGGTGAAGCGGCTGATCGAGACCTTGCGGAACAGGTCACCGAAGATCGGCACCTTGAGCTTCAGCGGGTCGACGACGCGGCGCACCTGCTCCCGGTCCTTCACCCGGCTCCAGACGATGCTGCCCGGGATGCCGAGCACCAGCAGGATCGGCGCCGCGATCTTCATCGCCGACGACAGGAACACCAGGGCACGGGTCGGGGCGGGCAGGGTGCCGCCGAGGTCCGAGAACATCTTGCTGAAGACCGGGACGATGAACAGCAGCATGCCGACGACCGCGATGATGGCCATGACGAAGACCACGACGGGGTAGGTCATCGCGGACTTGATCTTGGCCCGCAGCTTGACCTCCGCCTCCATGTTCTCGGCGATCTGGAGCAGCACCTGGTCGAGGAAACCGCCGACCTCACCGGCCCGGCACATGTTGATCATCAGCGGCGGGAAGACACGCGCATGCTTGGCCATGGCCGACGACAGCGATCCCCCGCCCTCGACGTCCCCCCGGATCTCGTTGAGAACCTTGGCCAGGGGCGCACTCTCGGTCTGCTCGGCGAGGATGCTCAGGGCCTTCAGCAGCGAGAGGCCGGAGTCGATCATGGTGGCGAACTGGCGGCTCATGATCGCCAGGTCCTTCAGGTCGACCTTGTTGCTGCCCGGCAGCTTGATCTCCATGTTGAGGCCCTTGTTGGCCTCTTTCACCTGGAGCGGGGCGAACCCCATCTGCCGCAGCCGCTGGACCAGCACGTCCTCGCTGGGCGCGTCGAGCTTGCCGTTGACCAGCTTGCCCTGCTTGTCGCGGTAGGAGTACTCGAAGGTCTTCGTCGCGGTCGCCGTCGCCATCGCGCTGCGCCTCCCCTCAGCCGCGGCCGGTCAGGCGCTGGAAATCGTCGGCGTGGTGCGCCTTCTCCAGGGCCTGGGCCATCTGCACCTTGCCGGCCCGCACCAACTCGGCCAGGCACTGGTCCATCGTCTGCATGCCCGACTGGGCCCCGGCCTGCATCGCCGAGTAGATCTGGTGGGTCTTGCCCTCGCGGATCAGGTTGCGGATGGCGCCGGTCGCGAACATCACCTCGGTGGCCGCGACCCGGCCCTTGCCGTCGGCCGAGCGCACCAGGGTCTGGCAGACCACCCCCTGCAACGCGCCGGCCAGCTGCACGCGTACCTGCTGCTGCTGTTCCGGCGGGAAGACGTCGATCACCCGGTCCACGGTCTGGGCGGCGTCCTGGGTGTGCAGGGTGCCGAACACCAGGTGCCCGGTCTCGGCCGCGGTCAGCGCCACCGAGATGGTCTCCAGGTCGCGCAGCTCACCGACCAGGATGATGTCCGGGTCCTGACGCAGCACGCTCTTCAGCGCGTTCGCGAACGAGTGCGTGTCCTCCCCCACCTCCCGCTGGTTCACCAGACAGGCCTTGTTCGGGTGGATGAACTCGATCGGGTCCTCGACGGTCATGATGTGGTCGTGCCGGGTGCGGTTGGCCAGGTCGATCAGCGCCGCCAGGGTGGTCGACTTGCCCGAGCCGGTGGGACCGGTGACCAGCACCAGTCCCCGTGCCAGGCCGGCCATCGACGACACCTTCGGGTTGATGCCGAGCTGTTCCAGCGTCTTGATCTCGTAGGGGATCACCCGGAACACGGCGCCCATCGACTCCCGCTGCCGGTAGACGTTCACGCGGAACCGGGACGCCCCGGGCACCGCGTAGGCGAAGTCGAGTTCGAGCGTCTCCTCGTACCGCTCTCGCTGCTTCTGGGTGAGAACGGCGTACAGCGTCGACTGGATCGCCTGCGGCGTCAGCGCCGGGTGCTCCGGGATCGCGGCCAAGTGCCCCCGGATCCGGATCAGTGGCGGGGCGCCGTTCGACAGGTGCAGGTCGGAACCGCCTTGCTGAACCAGAAAAGCAAGGACGGCGTGGAGGTCGAAACCCATTTCCTCATGGCCCCGGGACTGCTGCTGGGGCGGCCCGGAGGGTGCTGTCTGGGGCCGCGCCTGCTGCGGGGGCTGAACCTGCTGCGCGGGTGTGGCGCGCTGTGGGGCCGTGGCGTGCCTGGCCGGCTGGGGCGCCGGCTGGGGCGCCGGCTGGAGCGGTTGCTGGGCGGCGGGGGCCAGTCCGGGAATCCCCTGCTGCTGCGCCGCCGGGGCCAGGCCCGGCGAAACCTGCTGCGGGGCGGGCTGAACCGCGGGACGTGGCTGGATCATCTGGCCCGGCTGGCCCGGCTGGCCCGGCTGACCCGGCTGACCCGGCTGACCCGGCTGACCCGGCTGCGGGGCGTAGCCGGGCTGAGCTGCCTGGGCCGGCTGGGCGCCGTGGCCGGGCTGCGCCAGGTGACCCGCCTGGGCGACGTGCCCCGGCTGAATCGCCTGGCCCGGCTGAACGGTGTGACCCGGCTGGGCCCGGTGCTGCGGCTGACCCACGGCACCCGGAGCACCCACGGCACCCGGAGCACCCGGCGGGCTGGCCGGCACCGGCCGGCCGATCTGTCCCGGCGTCCCCGGCTGCGTCGGGGGGACCAGGCCGGGCGTGGGCTGCGGCTGCGCCGGGGGCTGCGGTCGCGTGGTGGGCTGGTACTGCCCGGACGGCACCAGCCCCGGCGTCCCCGGCTGCGCCTGACCCGGCTGCGCCTGACCCGCCTGCACCTGACCCGACCCCGGCTGCCCGAGACCCGACTGCGCCAGTCCCGGCTGCACCCCGCCGGGCATCGGCTGCTGCTGGGCACCGGGTTGGGCGGCGTAGTGGCCCGGGGTTCCCGCCGTCGTCCCGGCACTGCTCTGGGGCTGGGCCGCGTACTGCGGAACCTGCTGCTGCACAGCGTGTTGCGGAGCATGCTGAGGGGGCGGGAGCAGGCCCGGGGTGACGGTCTGCGACGCCGGCCAGGCGGATGGCTGGGCAGAGGGCTGGGCCGGGCGCAGATCCCCGGCGGGTCGTTCGGCGCTGCTGTCCACCGGATCCTCCTCGGCCCCCGTGCTGGTGTCGTGCCGGGGCGGGATGAGACGGCCACGGTCACGTCCGGGGGCGCGCGGGGGCGCCACCGGTCCGTAGCCGTGTCGGCCGGAACGGCGGCGTACTTGAGGATCGGGGGATCAGCGCGCGGCGAGGGCCTTCTCGCCGGCCGTGCGCATGTCGTCGAGCGGGGCGTCCAGGCCCGTCATCAGCCGCACCTGCTCGGCCGCCTGGTGCAGCAGCATCTCGAACCCGCCAACCGCGGCACCGCCCGCCCGCGACCACAGCTGCGCGGCGTCGGTGGGCCACGGATGGTACGACACGTCGAGCATCGCCCCCGCCGGGACCCCGGTCAGGTGCGGCCGCAGCCCGGCCGCCCACTCCGAGGCGGCCTCGCCGGGCAGGGTGACGACGACCGCGTGGGCCCCCAGCACGGCGGCGTGCTCGTCGAGCGTCCCGACCCGCGCCCGCACGCCCATTCGCCGCGCCACCTCCAGCGGCAGGCCGGCCCGGGCGGCCGAACGGGCCAGCACGGTGATCCGCCCGCAGCCCAGCTCGGCCAGCGCGGCCACGGCCGAGGCCGCGGTGGCCCCGGCCCCGACCACACAGCCGGCAACCCCGCCACCTGCACCTTCAGCACTGTCAGAACCGGCCGGACCGGTCAGCCCGGTCAGCCCGGTCGAGCGCAGCGCCTGCACGATGCCGTACACGTCGGTGTTGGTGCCCACCGGCCGCCGGTCGGCGGTCCAGGTCACCGTGTTCACCGCCCCCACCGCCTCGGCGAGCGGGGTGACCTCGGCCAGCAGCGGGATCACCACGCGCTTCAGCGGCATGGTCAGCGACAGCCCGGACCAGTCCGGCCCCAGGTCGGTGAACCAGGGACCGAACGTGTCCTCGTCGAGCCGCACCGCGTCGTAGGTCCAGCCGGACAGCCCGAGCGCGTCGTAGGCGGCCCGGTGCAGCGCGGGTGACACCGAGTGCGCGATCGGGCTGCCGAGCACGGCCGCGCGATGCGCGCCCTGCGTCGTCCTCAATTCAGTTGCCCGGGTTCGCTTGCAGCCAGGCCTGGAACTCCTTGACGTACGTCTCGTGCTCCGCGGCGTTCTTGGCGAACTTGGTCTCACCGGTGTCCGGGTTGACGGTCACGAAGAACAGCCAGTCACCGGGGGTGGGCTTCAGTGCCGCCTCCAGCGCCGCCTTGCCCGGGTTGCTGATCGGCCCGCCCGGCAGCCCCGCGTACATGTAGGTGTTGTACGGGCTGTCGGTCTGCCGGTCCGCGGACGTGGTGGTGACGTTGAACTTGCCGGTGGCGTAGCTGACCGTGGAGTCGAGCTGGAGCTTCATGTCGATCTTCAGCCGGTTCGAGAGCACCCGGGACACCTTGCCCATGTACTTCTCGTTGCCCGCCTCGGCCTCGACGATGCTGGCCTTGATCACGGTCTCGCGCAGCTTGGACGCCGGGATGCCGAGTTCGTCGTAGGTCTTCGTGCCGTGCTCGACCATCTCCGAGAGCGCCTGCGTGGCGGTCACGTCGGGCTCGAACGAGTAGGTCGAGGGGAACAGGAACCCCTCGAGCTTGCCGTTGGCGGCCTTCGGCAGGCCGATGTCACCTGAGGTGGCGGCCTTGGCCAGGTCGGCGCGCTTGAGCTCGAGCTTGTCGGCGATCCGGGTGAGCGCGTCGGCCACCCGCATCCCCTCGGGGATGGTGACCTGGCGGGTGATCCGGTTGTCCGGGTCGGCCAGCAGGTCCAGCGCCCCGGCGCCGCTCATCTGCTTCTTCAGCGTGTAGGTGCCGGGCTGGATGCCGGCGGCCCGGCTGTCCTCGTTCGCGGCGTCGATGAAGGCGGAAGCCGTCTTGGTGACGCCGTTCTCGACCAGCACCTGGGCAATGGTGCGACCCGACGCGCCGTCGGGGACGGTCACCTTGACGGCTCCGCTGCCCGGTCCCGCATAGTCTTTCGGCTCGGTGAGCTTCGCGACCACCGGCGACAGCGCCAGATACGCACCGTAGACACCACCGGCGGCGATGATCAGCGACACCAGCAGGACAGTCGCGGTGCGACGGCGCCGGCTCTTCTTGCGTTTACGCATCTGCCGGTCGCGCCGGCGCCTGCTCGGTGATGGGCCGGAGAACCCACCAGGGAGCACGTCATGAAGCGACGACAAATCGCTCACGCCGCGGCCTCGCTCACGTCAGTGCCTCTCCATGGCCAGGATCCGGGCCATCCGGATCCGATTCCAGGACGACCGGTGCCCCCGGCGGCCGGCCGGAGGCACGTTCGCCGTCCAGCGCCGACTGAAGGATCACCACCGCCGCCGCCTGATCGACGACAGGACGGCGTTTTCGCCCTTTCACACCAGCCTCCCGCAGGCGCTGGTGTGCGGTCACGGTACTCAGCCGCTCGTCCACGAGGCGAACCGGGATCGGTGCCACGCGACGTGCGACCTCGACAGCGTACGCGCGCGCAAGGCCCGCCGCTGCCCCCTCGGCCCCGGAAAGTGACCGCGGAAGGCCCACGATTACCTCACACACCGACAGTTCGGTCACGAGGAGTGAAATACGTTCATAGTGGGATGTGCTGCCCTCGACCACCGCGACGGTCTCGAGGGGGGTGGCGAGGAACCCGGCAGCGTCCGAGCGGGAAAGTCCCACCCGGACGCTGCCGACGTCCACGCCCATCCGGACGCCCTGCCTCATCGCCTGACCGGTTTCAGCTACCGGCCCGCTCGGCGACGACGGCCTGGATCCGCTGGAGCGCCTCACCGATCTTCGACGCGTCCGCACCGCCGCCCTGGGCGACGTCGTCCTTGCCACCGCCGCCACCGCCGAGCACCTTGGCCGCCTCACGCACCAGCTCGCCGGCCTTGACGCCGCGTCCGCGGGCCTCGTCGTTGGTGGCGACCACCACGACCGGCCGGTCCTTGGCGACCGCCGCGACCACGACCACACCGGCACGCGAGGCCGCGATCCGGCCCCGCACGTCCAGGGCCAGAGCCCGGGCGTCCGCCGGGTCGGCCGTGCCCGCGTCGTGCGCCACCAGGGCCACGCCGTTCACGTCGGCGGCCGAGTCGACCAGGGACGACGCCGCGTTCAGCAGCGCCTGGCGACGGCCCTTCTCCAGCTCCTTCTCCGCCTCGCGCAGGCGGGCGACCAGGGCGCTGACCCGCTCGGGCAGCTCCTCCGGCCGCACCTTGAGCGCCTCGGTGAGCTGGCTGACCAGCGCCCGCTCCCGGCCCAGGAACCGCAGCGCGTCCAGGCCGACGTAGGCCTCGACCCGTCGGGTGCCCGAGCCGATCGACGACTCGCCGATCAGCGAGATCGCACCGACCTGCGAGCTGTGCTCGACGTGCGTGCCACCGCACAACTCCCGCGACCAGGCCCCGCCCATCTCGACGACGCGGACCTCCTCGTCATAGGTCTCGCCGAACAGCGCCAGCGCGCCGATCTCGCGGGCCTTGGAGATCGGCATGTAGGTGGCCGACACCGGGTAGTCGTAACGCAGCGCCAGGTTCGCGACCTGCTCCAGCTCGTCCTTGGTGGACGCGTCCAGCGCGGAGGTCCAGGCGAAGTCGAGACGCAGGTAGCCGGGCCGGTTGAACGAACCGCTCTGGAGCGCCGTCGGGCCGAGCACCTGGCGCAGCGCCGCGTGCACCACGTGGGTGCCGGAGTGTGCCTGGCAGGCGGACAGCCGCCACTCCCGGTCGACGCTGGCGAAGACGTCGGAGCCGGAACGGATCGTGCCCTCGGCCACCTCGACGGTGTGCACGATCAGGCCCTTGACCGGGCGCTGCACGTCGAGCACCTTCAGCCGCGCGCCGTCGGCGGTGATCTCGCCCTCGTCGGCGATCTGGCCACCGGACTCGGCGTAGAACGGGGTGCGCTCCAGCACGATCTGGACGGTCTGGCCCTTGTCCGCCGCCTCGACCCGCCGGCCGTCGACGATCAGGCCGCGCACGGTGGAGTCGGTGGACAGCTCGCGGTAGCCGGTGAACTCGGTGATGCCGGGCTCACGCAGCTCGCGGTACACGGTGGTGTCGGCGTGGCCGACCTTCTTCGCCTTGGCGTCGGCCTTGGCCCGGTTGCGCTGCTCGGCCATCAGCCGGCGGAAACCGTCGTGGTCGACGGTCAGGCCCTGTTCGCCCGCCATCTCCAGGGTCAGGTCGATCGGGAAGCCGTAGGTGTCGTGCAGCTGGAACGCCCGCTCACCGGACAAGGTCTTCTCGCCCGCCGACTTCGCGCTCGCCACGGCCGTGTCGAGGATCGTGGTGCCGGAGCTGAGCGTGCGGGTGAACGCCTGCTCCTCGGCCTGCGCGATCTGGCTGATCCGGGCGAAGTTCGTCTCCAGCTCGGGGTACGACACGGCCATCCGGTCCTTCGACACGGTGAGCAGGTCGATCATCGACGCGTCCTGCACGCCGAGCAGGCGCACCGAGCGGATGACCCGGCGCAGCAGACGGCGCAGCACGTAGCCACGCGCCTCGTTGGACGGCGTGACGCCGTCGCCGATCAGCATCAGGCCGGAGCGCACGTGGTCGGCGATCACGCGCATGCGCACGTCGTCTTCGTGCTTGGCGCCGTAGCGCTTGCCGGTGATCTCCTCGACCCGCGCGATGACCGGGAAGACCTCGTCGATCTCGTACAGGTTGTCGACGCCCTGGAGCAGGCTGGCCATGCGCTCCAGGCCCATGCCGGTGTCGATGTTGCGGGAGGGCAGCGGGCCCTCGACGTCGAAGTCCACCTTGGTGCGGACCTGGCTCAGCGTCTCCTGCATGAAGACGAGGTTCCAGATCTCCAGGTAGCGGTCCTCGTCGGCCTCCGGGCCGCCGTCCGGGCCGTACTCGGCGCCCCGGTCGAAGTAGATCTCGCTGCACGGGCCGCCCGGGCCGGGAACGCCCATGTGCCAGTAGTTGTCGGCCAGACCGCGCTGCACGATGCGCTCGTCGGGCAGGTCGGCGATGCGCTTCCAGAGCTGCCGCGACTCGTCGTCGCCCTGAAGAACGGTGACCCACAGCCGGGACTCGTCCAGGCCGTAGCCGCCGTCGGACTGGTCCCGGGTGATCAGCTCCCAGGCCAGCTCGATCGCCTTCTCCTTGAAGTAGTCACCGAAGGAGAAGTTGCCGTTCATCTGGAAGAACGTGCCGTGCCGGCTGGTCTTGCCGACCTCGTCGATGTCAAGGGTGCGGATGCACTTCTGGACGCTGGTGGCGCGCTCGTACGGCGGCGTCTCCTGCCCCAGCATGTAGGGCTTGAAGGGGACCATGCCGGCGTTGACGAACAGCAGGGTCGGGTCGTCGTACAGCAGCGGAGCACTCGGCACGACCGTGTGCCCACGAGTCGAGAAGTACCGCAGCCAGCGGCGGCGGATCTCTGCCGTCTCCATGGATCTGACCTTTCGCGTCACAGTGCGATTCGCATCGCGTTCCGGGCTCTTACCAGGCGCCACCCACGGTGCCCGAGGGGCGCCGTGGGTGGCCAGGGGTTTTCCCGGGAGCTCAGTAGTAGCGGTTGTCCCGGTTCGGGTCGTGCTGACCGTCGTACGCGCCAGGGCCGGTGGGGTCCTGCATCAGCGATTGTGCGGTCTGCGGGTCCATCGTCCCGGCGTCGACACCCAGTGCGACCCGCAACTCCTGTTCCCGTTCGGCCATTCCCTCACGGATCACCTCCGCGATCTCCCGGAGGCCGTCTCCGACCGAGGCGAGCGAGCTGCTCATCCCGGCCGGGGTGTATTGCTCGACGGTCTTGGTGAGCTTACGGACGACGTAGACGCCCGCTCCCGCCCCGACCGCGATCCAGAAAAGCCTCGCCATTACCGCGTCACCTCTTCCGCGACTTGCGTCCACTGACCGCCTGGCGCACGCCGTAGCTGAACGCCGCGACCTTGACCACCGGCGAACCGAGCGTCGCGGCGAAGAGTGCGGTGAGCGCCGAGACGTTGGTCGACACCTGGGCCACGTTGTTCGTGATGGTGTCGACCTTGCCGAGCTGTGCGTTGGTCGATGCCACCGTGGTGGTGACCTCCGACAGCAGAGGCAGGGCGCCGTCGGAGAGGCCACGCACGGTGACCCGAGCCTCGTCCAGCACCTTGCCCAGTTTGATCAGGGGATACGCGAGCGCGCCGACGAGGAGGACGAAGGCAATGGCCGCTATGAGCCCGGCTATACCGCCCACCGACATGTTGATCCCTTTCATCGCGCGCTGCGGTTGACGGTCCCGGCCGTGAGGACTCCGGAAAACCGGTGACATCCCTGCCGGAACGGGGTTGACCCTATCGTGGTCCGGCGGTACCGCCGTCCGGTGGACGCCGGTGTGTGCCTCAGCGGCGCCGGTTTCCGCCGCGCAGCACCGAGCGCAGCCGGGCCAGCCGCTCGCCCATGCCACGCTCGCCACCTCGGTCGGTGGGCTGGTAGTACTCCCGGCCGGCCAGGTCGTCGGGCAGGTACTGCTGCTCCACCACGCCGTGCGGGTGGTCGTGCGCGTACTTGTAACCCCTTCCGTGGCCGAGCTTCTTGGCCCCGGTGTAGTGGGCGTCGCGCAGGTCCGGCGGGACCGGGCCGCCGAGCCCGGCGCGCACGTCCTGGGTGGCGGCGTTCAGCGCCGCGTAGGAGGCGTTCGACTTCGGCGCCATGGCCAGGTGCACCGTGGCCTGGGCCAGCACGATGCGGCCCTCGGGCATGCCGATCATCTGCACCGCCTGGGCCGCCGCCACCGCGACCTGGATCGCGGTCGGGTCGGCCATCCCGATGTCCTCGGAGGCCGAGATCATCAGGCGCCGGGCCAGGAACCGGGGGTCTTCACCGGCCTCCACCATCCGCGCCAGGTAGTGCAGCGCGGCGTCCACGTCGGACCCGCGGATGCTCTTGATCAGGGCGCTGGTGATGTCGTAGTGCTGGTCGCCCTCGCGGTCGTAGCGCACCAGGGCCTTGTCCACGGCCTGCTCGACGTCCTCACCGGTGACCTCGTCGTGGTTGCGGCTCAGGGCGCTGCCCGCAGCCGCCTCCAGCGAGGTCAGGGCGCGGCGGGCGTCGCCGGCCGAGAGCCGCACCAGGTACTGCACGGCGTCCTCGCTGAGCGACACCGTGCCGTTCAGCCCGCGCTCGTCCTCGACCGCGCGGCGCAGCAGGTTCTCCACGTCGGAGTCCTGGAGCTGGCGCAGGGTGAGCAGCAGCGAGCGTGACAGCAGCGGTGAGATCACGCTGAACGAGGGGTTCTCGGTGGTCGCGGCGACCAGGATGACCCAGCGGTTCTCCACGCCGGGCAGCAGGCCGTCCTGCTGGGACTTGGTGAAACGGTGGATCTCGTCGAGGAACAGCACGGTGCGGGTCTCGCTGCGGTCACGCAGTTCCCGCGCCTCCTGCATCACCTGGCGCACGTCCTTGACGCCCGCCGTCACCGCCGACAGCTCGACGAATCGGCGCGCGCCGGTGTTGGAGACGACGTGGGCGAGGGTGGTCTTCCCGGCTCCCGGGGGTCCCCAGAGAATGACGGACGCCGGCCCGGCCAGTCCGTCGGCGCCCTCGGCCAGGCGACGCAACGGGGATCCCGGGCCGAGCAGGTGCTCCTGGCCGACCAGTTCGTCGAGGGTGCGCGGGCGCATCCGCACCGCCAGGGGCGGGCGGTCGCCGGTGCCGGCCAGGCCCAGACTGCCCGGGCGGACCGGGGAGGGCGGCGGGGTTTCGTCGGAGGAGAACAGATCGGCCATCAGGCTTGCAGATTAGCCGTCCTGCGGGCTCCTTCCCCGCCGGGTCAGCAACCACTGCACCGCGAACGAGGTGAGCACGGCGGCGAGCCCGATGCCGATGCCCGGCACGACGCCGTTGCCGAACGCCAGGTTGACCACGATCACGACGACGAACGTGACGCCGGCCATGATCGCCCAGCTCCGCCACTGCGGGCTCATCGGTCGACCCCGGTTCCCTCTCGGCTCATGAGCAACACCCTAGAGGCCCTTTCGGGGGACGCCGCCGGACCTGCTGGATCCGCTGGATCATCGAAGGGGCCCACGTCGTCCCGGAAAATCAGTCGCCCCCGCCACCGCCGCCGTCGCCTCCACCGCCGTCGTTCCCACCGTCACCGTCGCCCCAGCCGCCGTCACCGCTGTCGGAACCGCCTCCGCCGTCGGCATAACCGCTGCGCCGGGACGGCCCGAACGAGAGGGAGATCAGGAACACGACCACTCCGCCCACCACCGCGAGCGCCGGTTCGATGCCGAACGAGACCACCACGATGGTCGCGAAGATGCCGAGGAGGACCGCCCGGAACCGTCCGCCGCGCCGCCTGCGTGCCATTGCCACACCTCCTGCTGGTTGGGTTGGTTGGGCCGGTCAGGACCCGGGCCGGCGGCCGCGGGCCGGCTGGTCGATCGACGAGATCGCGAGGAAGACCACGGTGACGAGCAGCCCCAGGCCTAGTGCCCCGGCGATGCTCGTGCCCAGGGCCAGGCAGATCGCCCCGGCCGGGAATCCCAGCAGGCTGGATCCGCTCCGGCGCCGGGCCCGTCGGGTGCGGCCGGCTTGGATGCGCTCAGCAGGGGGCTGCATGGCCTGAGGGTGCCTGCCGGTCTGGGGGTGCCCGGTCCTGGGGTACCCGGCCTGCGTGCGTCGCGTCTGGGTGGGCCCGGTTCCGGGTCGCCCGGGCTGCCCAGGCCACTCGGGCTGCCCAGGCCACTCGGGCTGCCCAGGCCACTCGGGCCGCTCGGGTCGTCGCGCCGGCCGTGCCTGTCGGGTGTCAGCCATCCGTGGCTCCTCCTGATCCGCGCGGCGCTTTCTGCACCGGCATCTGTTCAGATGCGGCAGGGGGCGAAAATGTTCGGCGGATTTGTCACAAAAGCCGGAAACCCCGGCCCGCGTGCTGCGGGCCGGGGTTTCCGGTGGAGCTGCCCCGGTCGGGGCCGAGGCCTTCCGATCAGGCCTTCTCGCCCTGGAGGCCCTGCTCGGTGAACGCCTTGTCGGTGGCCGGCTTCGGCTTCGCCGGGACGAAGTCGACACCCGCCTCCTTGCGCTGGGCCGGGGTGATCGGCGCCGGGGCGGCGGTCAGCGGGTCGTAGCCGCCACCGCTCTTCGGGAACGCGATGACCTCACGCAGCGAGTCGGCACCCGCGAGCAGCATGACGATGCGGTCCCAGCCGAAGGCGATGCCGCCGTGCGGCGGGGCGCCGAACTTGAAGGCGTCGAGCAGGAAGCCGAACTTCTCCTGCGCGTCCTCCTCGCTCAGGCCCATCATCGTGAACACCCGCTCCTGCACCGAGCGCTGGTGGATACGGATCGAGCCGCCACCGATCTCGTTGCCGTTGCAGACGATGTCGTAGGCGTAGGCCAGGGCGTTGCCCGGGTCGGACTCGAACTTGTCGATCCACTCCGGCTTGGGCGAGGTGAAGGCGTGGTGCACGGCCGTCCAGGCGCCCGAGCCGACCGCGACGTCACCGCTGGCGACGGCCGCGGAGGCCGGCTCGAACAGCGGGGCGTCGACGATCCAGACGAACTCCCAGCGGCTCTCGTCGATCAGCTCGCAGCGCTTGCCGATCTCCAGCCGGGCGGCGCCGAGCAGGGCCCGGGCCTCGGCCGTGGCACCCGCGCCGAAGAAGACGCAGTCGCCCGGCTGCGCGCCGACGGCCTCGGCCAGCCCGGCGCGCTCGGCCTCGGAGATGTTCTTCGCGACCGGGCCGGACAGCGTGCCGTCCTCGGCGATCAGCACGTAGGCCAGGCCCCGGGCACCGCGCTGCTTGGCCCACTCCTGCCAGGCGTCGAGCTGACGGCGGGGCTGCGAGCCGCCACCGGGCATCACCACGGCGCCGACGTACTCGTTCTGGAACACCCGGAACGGCGTGGCGGCGAAGTACTTGGTCATGTCGACGAGCTCGTTGCCGAAGCGCAGGTCGGGCTTGTCGCTGCCGAAGCGGGCCATCGCGTCGGCGTAGGTCATCCGCGGGATCGGCGTGGTGATCTCGTGGCCGATCAGGGCCCACAGCGACTTGACGATCTGCTCGCCGACCTCGATCACGTCGTCCTGCTCGACGAACGACATCTCGATGTCGAGCTGGGTGAACTCCGGCTGGCGGTCGGCGCGGAAGTCCTCGTCGCGGTAGCAGCGGGCGATCTGGAAGTAGCGCTCCATGCCGCCGACCATGAGCAGCTGCTTGAACAGCTGCGGGCTCTGCGGAAGGGCGTACCAGGAGCCCGGCTTCAGCCGCGCGGGCACCACGAAGTCGCGGGCGCCCTCGGGGGTGGAACGGGTCAGGGTCGGCGTCTCGATCTCGACGAAGTCGCGGTCGAGCAGCACGTTGCGCGCGGCCTGGTTGACCTTGCTGCGCAGCCGGATGGCCTGGGCCGGGCCGCTGCGGCGCAGGTCGAGGTAGCGGTACTTGAGCCGCACCTCCTCGCCGACGTCGATGTGGTCGTCGAGCTGGAACGGCAGCGGCGCGGACTCGTTGAGCACCTCGACCTGGGTGGCGATGACCTCGATCTCGCCGGTGGCCAGGGCCGGGTTGGCGTTGCCCTCGGGCCGCGGGGACACCTCGCCGGTGACCCGCAGGCAGTACTCCGAGCGCAGGCCGTGGGCCACCTCCTCGTCACGGACGACCACCTGGGCGACGCCGGAGGCATCCCGCAGGTCGACGAACGCCACCCCGCCGTGATCCCGGCGGGAGGCGACCCATCCGGTGAGGATGACGGTTTCGCCGACGTGGCCGGAGCGCAGGACTCCGGCCTGATGGGTGCGCAGCACGGTGATGCCTCTCTGAATGGTGTGGTCCTGACTGGACGTGCGCGATTCTACGGACGCCCGCCGACAGCTTCACCTCAGATATCCCCGACACTCCCGGGGTCGCCAATTGTCCCGGAATACGTGACACTCCGTGGTGGCAACGCAGTGTGTGCCGACGGAGGTGCTTGCGTCAGCGTTCGAACAGGTGTTCGATGACGGAATGCGCTGGGATGCACAGCGGGTCAGCGGTGTCGCCCCCGGACCGTTCGGAGGGTCCGGCCCGGTGGCGGCACCGGCTCTGCCCGGGCTCGACGCCCCGGCCGTCCGGGCCATCAGCGGTCTGCTGCGCAGCGTCACCACGCCCGAGTTCGCCGGCATCACCTTCCACGAGGTGATGGCCCGCAGCGCGCTCAACCGCGTGCCGGGTGACTCGCCGATGCCGTTCCGCTGGACCCTCAACCCCTACCGGGGCTGCACCCATGCCTGCGTGTACTGCTTCGCCCGGGGCACGCACTCCTACCTGGAGCTCGACACCGGCGCCGGGTTCGACAGCGAGATCGTGGTCAAGGTCAACCTGGTCGAGGTGCTGCGCCGCGAGGTGTCCCGGGCCGGCTGGGGCCGCGAGCACGTGGCGATGGGCACCAACACCGACCCCTACCAGCGGGCCGAGGGCCGCTACCGGCTGATGCCCGGCGTCATCCGCGCCCTGGCCGACTCCGGCACGCCGTTCTCGGTGCTCACCAAGGGCGGTCTGCTAAGGCGCGATCTGCCGCTGCTGCACCAGGTCTCGGCCGACGTGCCGGTGGGGCTGGGCATGTCCATCGCGATCTGGCACGACGAGCTGCACCAGAGCCTGGAGCCGGGCACCCCCTCGCCGCGGGCCCGGCTGGCGGCGGTGCGGGCGGCCCGCGAGGCCGGCCTGCCCTGCGGGGTGTTCCTGGCCCCGGTGCTGCCCTGGCTCACCGATTCCGACGAGCATCTCGACACGGCCGTCGGGCAGATCGCGGCGGCCGGCGCGACCGGTGTCACCGTCGTCCCCCTGCACCTGCGCCCCGGGGCCCGGGAGTGGTTCTTCACCTGGCTGCGCCGTGAGCACCCGAGACTGGTACGGCGCTACCGGGAGCTGTACGGCAACGGTGCCTACGCCGACCCGGACTACCGCCGGCGGCTGGCCGCGCGGGTGCGGCCGCTGCTTCGCCGGCACGGGCTCGGGGCCGACGACTCCCCCGCCGGTTCCGGGACCGAGGCCGCGACCGGGGCAGGGACCGCCACCCTGCCGGGTGTGAACGGGCGGGAGCGGGTGGAGGCCGGGCAGCCCGGCGGCGGCATCCGCCGCGTCGAGAGGTCCCGATCCCGGGGGACCGGCCCGGCCGGGATCCCGGGTGACGCCGAAAGCCATTACCCGGCGGGCAGTCTCCCCACCGCGGCGGAGCGGCCCGAGCCGGAACAGCTCAGACTGCTGTAGTGCTCACATCACCGCGCGCAGGAACGGGTTGTCGCGCCGCTCCCGCCCGATCGTGGTGGGGGTTCCGTGCCCGGGCAGCACCAGGGTCTCGTCGTCCATCGGCAGCACCCGCTCGCGCAGCGACCGGTTCATCGCCTCGGGGTCGCCGCCGGGCAGGTCGGTGCGGCCGACCGAACCGGCGAACAGCACGTCACCGCTCAGCACGGTCGAGGTCAGGCCCGCCTCGGCGGCCATGCCGTCGGGCAGCCCGGCGAGCGAGAACATGACCGAGCCCTCGGTGTGGCCGGGGGCATGCACCACGTCCAGGTCGAGGCCGGCCAGCGCGAGCTTTTCGCCGTCCACCATCGTGCGCACGTCGTCGGGCTCGCTCCAGGCCGTGCCGCCGTAACGCTGCCGGAGCATGTCGGCGAACGCCTCGGGCAGCGAGCCCAGCGGATCGGCGAGCCGGTACCGGTCGTCGGTGTGCACGCTCAGCGCGACGCCGTGCGCACCGCACACCGGCGTGACCGAGAAGACATGATCGACGTGACCGTGCGTGGCCAGGACCGCAGCCGGCCTGAGCCGGTGCTCGGCCAGCACCTCGGACAGCTGCCCGACCACGTCGACCCCCGGATCGACGATGACACACTCCTCGCCGGCGGCCGGCGCGAGCACGTAGCAGTTGGTGCCGAACACCTCTGAGGGGAACCCGAGCACGAGCATTCCCCGAGCCTAGGACATGCTTGGGGCCACACGATCGGGCAGTCGAGGAGCTACCGCCCGCCGCTCGGCACGTCGTTGCTGCTCACTGCGGCGAACACACAGCTCGTACCCCCTAGACTGCCTAACGGTGACCCGCCGAACATCGACCAGCGGGGCGGAAACGGCTTGGAGGGCAGCACGTGACCCCGAAGAATCGGGAGCGCGCGTACGAGAAGCGTCGTTACGAAGAGTGGCAGGACAGACTCGCCGTGAAGCAGAGGCGTAATCGAGAATTGCGTCGCAGACTGGCCATCGTCGGCGGCGCTGTCGCCGGGGTGCTGGTCATCGTGGCGGCGTTCCTGCTGGTGAACGAGGGCGACGACGACGACGGCGCGACGACCACGGCCAGCAGCACCGCCGAGGCGAGTGCGACGAGCGACGCCGCCGCGACCACCGCGGCCACCGACGCGAAGTCGACCTGCCCCACGGTCGACGTGACGGCTCCGGCGACCCCGCAGCAGTTCGACGAGGCCCCCGACAAGAGCCTGGCCGAGAACAAGACCTGGACCCTGAACGTGAAGACCACCTGTGGTGACATCACGATCAGCCTCGACGGCAAGGCCGCCCCGCAGGCGGTGTCGTCGATGATCAAGCTGGCCCAGGCCGGTTTCTACGACGGTTCGCCGTGCCACCGGCTGACCACCTCGGACTCGTTCGAGCTGCTCCAGTGCGGCGACCCGACGGGCACCGGCACGGGCAGCCCGGGCTACAGCTACGGCCCGATCGAGAACGCCCCCAGCGACCAGGTCTACGAGGCCGGCACGGTCGCGATGGCCCGCGCGAGCGGCGACGGCGACAGCAACGGCAGCCAGTTCTTCCTGGTCTACGGCGACACCTCGATCCCGGACGACGCCGCGGGCGGTTACACGGTGCTCGGCAAGATCACCAAGGGCCTGGACGTGGTGAAGAAGGTCGCCGAGGGCGGCGTCGCGGACGGCAGCGCGGACGGCACACCGGTCTCCGCGGTGTCGATCGAGTCCACCACGGTGTCGGGGTGACGTACGGGTGCGGGGCTGGCAAGACCTACGGGGTTGACGGGGTTCACATGGGTGGCGAAGCAGAAGGCGTGAGATCGTGACCGGACAAGAATGGGGCCGCGCGGACGAGGACGGCACCGTCTGGGTGAAGACGGCCGACGGGGAGCGCAAGGTCGGTCAGTACCCGGGTGTCAGCCAGGACGAGGCCCTGGCGTACTTCGTGCGCAAGTACGAGGACCTGGCCGCACAGGTGAGCCTGCTGGAGCAGCGGGTGAAGGCCGGCCAGGTCTCCCCCGCGGACTCCGAGACCACCATCAAGCGGCTGGAGCCGTCGATCCGCGACGCGAACGCCGTGGGTGACCTGGACGGGCTGCTCACCCGGCTGACCGGGCTGGCCCCGGCGGTGGAGCACCTGCGCGAGGAGAACCAGAAGGCCAAGCAGGAGGCCCGCGCGGCGATCATCGCCGAGCGCACCGTCCTGGTCGAGGAGGCGGAGTCGCTGGCCGGAGCGGACCCGCAGCGGATCCCCTGGAAGACCTCCGGCGACCGGCTGCGTGAGCTGTTCGACGAGTGGCGGCGTCTCCAGAAGGAGTCCCGGCTCGACAAGCACACCGAGGACGAGCTGTGGAAGCGGTTCAGCCACGCCCGCACCACCTTCGACCGCAAGCGCCGGCACTACTTCGGCGCCCTGGACGAGGAGCGGCACCAGGCCAAGGCGGCCAAGGAAGAGCTCATCGCCGAGGCCGAGGCGCTCAGCACCTCGACCGACTGGGGTGCGACGGCCGCTTCCTACCGTGACCTGATGACGCGGTGGAAGTCGTCCGGCCGGGCGGCCAAGAAGGACGACGACGCGCTGTGGGCCCGGTTCCGCGCCGCACAGGATGCGTTCTTCGACGCCCGGCAGAGCGCGAACTCGGCCCTGGACGCCGAGTTCGCCGAGAACCTGGTGGTCAAGGAGCAGCTGGCCGACGAGGCCGAGGGCATCCTGCCGGTGCGTGACATCGCCGCCGCCAAGGCCGCCCTGCGTGACATCCAGGTGCGCTGGGACGAGGCCGGCAAGGTGCCGCGCAACGACATGCAGCGCATCGAGGGCCGGCTGCGCCGGGTCGAGCAGGCCGTGCGCGACGCCGAGCAGGACCGCTGGAAGCGCAGCAACCCCGAGGCGCGGGCACGGGCCAACGACATGGTCTCCCAGCTGGAGCGCACCATCGCCGACGCCGAGGCCGACCTGGCCAAGGCCCAGGCCTCCGGCAACGCGCGCAAGATCAAGGAGCTGGAGCAGTCCCTGGCCTCCCGCCGCGCGTGGCTGGAGCAGGCGCAGCAGGCGCAGAACGAGTTCACCGAGTAGATCCCCCGCTCCATCAGCTCGATCAGGTCGGCAGGACCTCACCGTCATCCACAGGTGGGGCCTGCCGACTGCGCTTTGGCGGTGGGAGCGGGCACGGTTGGTTCGTGACGAGCATGGACGACGCCGGCGGGCTGTTCCTCACCGTGGGCCCCCGGGAGCGCGCCGCGTTACTGGCCGAAGGGCTGGCGCGTGAGGTGGTCAGTGGGCTGCTCGTGCTGCCCGGTGTGCCGGTGACCACATCGGTGCGGGCTCTCGCCCTGCGGGCCAGACTCGGCCCGCACCAGACCGATCCGGCTCGCGGCCGGTGTTTCGGGTTCGCCACCGCCGCCTGGGTGCACGGCGGCTTCCCCGGTCTTCCGGCCCCGGCCCCGCTCGATCTGGTGATCGGGCGCAACCGTCGTTCCCCCCGCCTGGGCGGTGTCCGGGTGCGGCAGGTCGACATTCCCCCCGAGCAGGTGCAGCTCGTCGAGGGGGTACCGGTCACCGCTCCTTTGAGGACGGCGACGGACGTGGCCCGCGATCTGCCCCGTGACCGGGCCCTGCCCGTGCTCCGGTTGTTGCAGGAGCTGCACGACGTGCACCCACCACAGGTTCTCCGCCTGCTGACCCGCATGCCCTACGCCCGGGGCGTCGCGGTGGCCCGTGACGTGGTCCGGGCCTGGGCCGAGATGGCCTGAGGGCGGCCACTTCTCCCAGGCCGAGCCAGGCCGATCCGGTGGGCTCAGTCCAGGTCGCTGTCGGTGCGCCGACCGGTGATCCGGTAGGCGTCGAACACCCCGTCCACCCGACGCACGGCCGCGATCACGTGGCCGAGGTGGGCCGGGTCGGCCATCTCGAAGGTGAAGCGGGAGATGGCCATCCGCTCCCGTGACGTGGTCACGTTGGCCGACAGGATGTTCACGTGCTCGTCCGACAGCGTGCTGGTGACGTCGGACAGCAGGCGGTTGCGGTCGAGGGCCTCCACCTGGATCTGCACCAGGAACACGCTGGCCTGGTTGGGCGCCCACTCGACGTCGACGATGCGGTCGGGCTCCTCGCGCAGACCGCTGACGTTGTTGCAGTCGGTGCGGTGCACGGAGACACCGGAGCCACGGGTGACGAACCCGATGATCGGGTCGCCGGGCACCGGGGTGCAGCAACGGGCGAGCTTCACCCAGACGTCTTCGACGTTCTTCACCACGACGCCCGGGTCGCCCATCCGCGGGCGACGGGGACGCATCGGGGTGACGGTCTCGGCGAGGTCTTCCTCGGTGCCCGCCTCGCCACCGGCGGAGTCGACCAGCTTCTGCACGACGTGCGCGGCGGAGATCTGGCTCTCGCCGACGGCGGCGTACAGACCGGAGACGTCCTGGAACCGCAGCTCGGTGGCCAGGCCCATCAGGGCCTCATGGGTGAGCAGACGGCGCATCGGCAGGTTCTGCTTGCGCATGGCCTTGGTGATCGCGTCCTTGCCGGACTCGATCGCCTCCTCGCGGCGCTCCTTGGAGAACCACTGGCGGATCTTGTTGCGGGCCCGTGGGCTGTGGACGAAGTTCAGCCAGTCGCGGCTGGGGCCGGCGGCGTCGGTCTTGGAGGTGAACACCTCGACCACGTCACCGTTGTCGAGGGCGCTCTCCAGCGGCACCAGGCGGCCGTTGACCCGGGCGCCCATACATCGGTGACCGACCTCGGTGTGCACGGCGTAGGCGAAGTCGACCGGCGTGGAGCCGGACGGCAGCGCCACCACGTCACCCTTGGGCGTGAAGACGTAGACCTCTTGCGCCTGGATCTCGAACTGCAACGACTCCAGGAACTCGCCCGGGTCGGTGGTCTCGCGCTGCCAGTCGAGCAGCTGGCGCAGCCAGGTCATGTCGGTGGTGTTGCTGCCCGGCGTGCCCACGCCGTTGGCGTCGTCCTTGTACTTCCAGTGCGCGGCCACGCCGTACTCGGCCCGGCGGTGCATCTGGTGGGTGCGGATCTGGATCTCGACCGGCTTGCCCTCGGGACCGATCACCGTGGTGTGCAGCGACTGGTACATGTTGAACTTGGGCATCGCGATGTAGTCCTTGAACCGGCCCGGGACCGGGTTCCAGCGCGCGTGCAGCGCACCCAGCACGGCGTAACAGTCGCGCACCGAGTCGACCAGCACCCGGATGCCCACCAGGTCGTAGATGTCGGCGAAGTCGCGGCCCCGCACGATCATCTTCTGGTACACGGAGTAGTAGTGCTTCGGGCGGCCCGACACCACGGCCTTGATCTTGCCCGCACGCAGGTCCACCGAGACCTGCTCGCGCACCTGCGCCAGGTAGTCCTCCCGGGCCGGGGCGCGCTCGGCCACCAGGCGCACGATCTCGTCGAACACCTTGGGCCAGAGCGTGGCGAAGCTGAGGTCTTCCAGCTCCCACTTGATCGTGTTCATGCCCAGCCGGTGGGCCAGCGGCGCGTAGATCTCGAGGGTCTCGCGGGCCTTCTTCTCGGCCTTGTGCGCGGGCACGTAACGCCAGGTGCGGGCGTTGTGCAGCCGGTCGGCGAGCTTGATCACCAGCACGCGGATGTCTTTCGACATCGCCACGACCATCTTGCGCACGGTCTCGGCCTGCGCCGCGTCGCCGTACTTGACCTTGTCGAGCTTGGTGACGCCGTCGACCAGCATGGCGATCTCGTCGCCGAAGTCGTCGCGCAGCATGTCGAGCGTGTAGTCGGTGTCTTCGACCGTGTCATGCAGCAGGGCGGCGGCCAGGGTGGCCGGCGTCATGCCCAGCTCGGCCAGGATCTGCGACACCGCCACCGGGTGCGTGATGTAGGGATCGCCGCTCTTGCGCTTCTGACCCGAGTGCGCCTTCTCGGCCACCACGAAGGCCTTCTCGATGACGCTGACGTCGGCCTTCGGGTGCGCGCTGCGGACGCTGCGCAGCAGCGGCTCGAGCAGCGGCGAGCTGGGGTTGCGGGAGGCCGCCCCGAGCCGGGCGATGCGCGAGAACACCCGGACCGGGGAGACCAGCGGCTCGCCGGAGCGGCGAGGCTCGACAGTGGCGCGGGGCATCTGCTGGGGAGCGGCGGGCTGGGGCGATGCGGCGGGCTGGGGCGATGCGGCCGGCTGGGGCGATGCGGCCGGCTGGGGCGATGCGGCCGGCTGGGGCGATGCGGCGGGCCTACGTGATGTGATGGCCGGCTGCTGCGAAGTGCCGACCGGCTGCTGTGATGTGGTGGCCGCCTGCTGTGAAGTGGTGGCCGGCTGCTGTGAAGTGACCGGCTGGCGCGGAGCGGTCTGGCGCGCGGTGGTGGTCGGGTGGCCGGAGGCAGCCGGTTGTCTGAGGACTGAGGCACCCGAGCGCTTTTCGGCCGGGGAGCCTGCGGACTTCTCGGCCGGACCACCGGCGCGGGATCCCTGGCCCGCGGCCTGGTGGCCAGTAGGCTCAGGTGCCTGCTGACCCGACGACCGCGAGGACCGGGACTCCTGGCCACCGGGCAGGCTCTGCTTCTTCGGTGAGTCCGGTCCGCCTGCGGACCTCGACCTCTCCGGGGCCTGGGACCCACCGGCGGATACGGGCCCGAGGGATGACGTGGTGTTCTCGATCGACTGCGATGCGGACGACGACTCGGGGCCGGACGCGCCGGCACCGGTGGACGCCGGACGCGCCGCCGGGGCAGGGACGGACGGCCTCTGCCCAGCGGCGGACCGGGACTTCTGCTGCTCGGAGGACCTTGGCTGCTCGGACAGCTCGTCGGGGGCGACCGCGGTCTCGATACCGGCCTCGGTCTGCGGGTCCCTCACGGTCGACAGCACGGGGCGACCTTTCCGCCCGTCAGGCAGCGCCTGCTGCGCCACCCTCGCTGCGACCTCTTCGGACACCCGATCCTCCCGACGTCGTACGTCTCGCCACGGAGACTCTTGCTGGACGAGTGTAGGGCCCGGCCGTCTCTCGTGCCTCGGCTCTCGACAAGCTCACTGCCCGTCTTGAGCATCATCGGCAGGTATCAGAGCGAGCCCACGAGCCGATTCATTCCCCGTTTTGCGAGAAACGGTCCCTTTCCGTATTGACTTCGCCGCTAACTTGAGCATTGAGTATCGGCGCCATCACGCGCCGTTACGTGACCGACTGAAATCCTCCGCCCGGGGGCGGAGGAAACAGCCGTCAGTAATTCAGCAACGATTTCACCACACGCCCAGCGAGTCGCTCCCGTCCGTTCAGGACCCCGAGTTCGGCGAGGAACGACAGCGCGACCACCTCCGCACCCAGTCCTTCGAGCAGACCGGCCGCGGCCTCGGCGGTGCCGCCGGTGGCCAGCACGTCGTCGAGCAGCAGCACCCGCTGGCCGGGACGCACGGCGTCTTCGTGCACCTCGATCACGGCGGTGCCGTACTCCAGCGTGTACTCCGCGGAGACCGTGGTGTGCGGCAGCTTGCCCTTCTTGCGGATCGGCACGAAGCCGACGCCGAGAGCCAGGGCCACCGGGGCCCCGAAGATGAACCCCCGGGCCTCGATCCCGGCCACCACGTCGACCTCGGCCCCGCTGCCCGGGCCGTGCGCCGCCGCCAGGGCCTCGACCGCGGCGCCGAACAGCACCGGGTCGGCCAGCAGCGGCGTGATGTCTTTGAACTGAATCCCCGGGGACGGGTAGTCCGGGATGTCCCGGACCCCCGCCTCGAGGCGCTTCACCAGTGCGCCGTCGGTGCTCACCGGCGACGTCCCCGCTTGGGCTGGGCGCGCTGGCCGGAGTTCTCCCGCTGCACGGCCGGGCCACGCTTGCCCTCGGCCTCGCCGCCACCGACACCCGCGGCGACGACGACCGGCTCTTCGGCGTCCTGCGTGGTGCCGGACTGCGACCCGGAGGCCACCTCGGCGCGCCGCTTGAGCAGCTTGCGGGTGTGGGCCACGATCTCCGGCTCACGTCGGCGCAGATCGACCAGCAGCGGCGTGGCCACGAAGATCGACGAGTAGGTGCCGGCGGCGATACCGATGAACAGGGCCAGCGAGATGTCTTTCAGCGTGCCGGCCCCGAGCACGAAGGCACCGATGAAGAGGATGGACGCGACCGGCAGCAGGGCCACGACCGAGGTGTTGATCGAGCGCACCAGGGTCTGGTTGACCGCCAGGTTGGCGGCCTCCTCGTAGGTGCGCTTGGTCGACAGCGTGATCCGGTCGGTGTTCTCGCGGACCTTGTCGAACACCACCACGGTGTCGTACAGCGAGTACCCGAGGATGGTGAGGAACCCGATGACGGACGCCGGGGTGACCTCGAAGCGGGTGAGCGCGTAGAGGCCGGCCGTGATGATCAGGTCGTGCAGCAGGGCGATCAGCGCGGCCACCGACATCTTCCAGGTGCGGAAGTACGCGGCGATGATGATGCCGACCAGCACCAGGAAGATCAGCAGACCCTGCACGGCCTTCTTGGTGACGTCACTTCCCCAGCTGGCGCCGACGAAGTTGGCCGTGATGCTGTCGTCGGGGACGTCGTAGGCCTTGGCCAGGGCATCCCTGACCTGGCTGGTCTCGTCTTCGCTCAGCGTCTCGGTCTGGACCCGGACGCTGTCGTTGCCGATCACGGTGACCCGGGCCTCGGCGCCGGGGACGACCGAGTCGACCGCGTCCGAACCCTTGATCGTGTCGGTGTCGGCGACCCGGGAGAGCTGGAACTCCGAGCCCCCGCGGAACTCGATGCCGGGATTGAGCCGGACCAGCGCCAGCGACAGGATCGAGGCGACGGTCATCGCCAGGGCGATGGCGTACCAGATGCGGCGGTGACCGACGAAGGCGAAGGAACGCTTGCCGGAGTGCAGGTCGTTACCGAAGGCGGCGAAGCTGAACATCAGGAGTTCCTCCCCGGGCCGGACGTGGTGACGTGGTCCTGGTCGGCGGAACCGCCTCCCGGATCACCCGGTTCGAGACCGGCCTCCCGGGCCGCGGCCGCGCGCCGGGCGGCGATGCTCTCGCCCTCACCGGTCGGGCCGGAGGGCCGCACCCGGCCCCGGCCGGCGTACGCGGAGGGCCGGCCGAGCTGCGCCGGGCTGAAGCCCGACAGCGCGTGACCGCCCGAGAAGAAGTGCATGCGCGACAGCATGGTCACCGCGGGCTTGGTGAACAGGAAGACGATGACGACGTCGATCAGCGTGGTCAGGCCCAGGGTGAAGGCGAACCCACGGACACCGCCGACGGCCACCAGGTAGAGCACGATGGCGGCGATGAAGTTGACCGCGTCGGAGGCCAGGATGGTGCGCTTGGCGCGGTCCCAGCCGGCCTCCACCGCGGAGGTCAGCGGCCGGCCCTCGCGCACCTCGTCGCGGACCCGCTCGAAGTACACGATGAACGAGTCGGCGGTGATACCGATGGCCACGATCAGGCCGGTGACACCCGCGAGACTCAGCCGGTAGCCCTCGGTCTCACCGAGCAGCACGACCAGGCCGTAGGTGAGCGCACCGGCGATGCCGAGACTGAACACCGTGACCAGGCCCAGGGCCCGGTACTGGAGCAGCGAGTAGATCACGACCAGCACCAGACCGATCAGGCCGGCCAGCAGACCGCGCTCCAGCTGCTCGCCACCGAGCAGCGCGGAGATCTGGTTCTGCGTCTGCACCTGGAACGACACCGGCAGCGAACCGAATTTCAGCTGCTGGGCGAGCAGTTCGGCCGAGTCCTGGGTGAAGCTGCCGGAGATCTCTGCCTGGCCGTTGGTGATGGCCGAGTTCGTGGTGGGTGCCGAGACCACGAGCTGGTCCAGCACGATCGCGAACTGGTTCTGCGAGCCGGTCAGCTGGATCAGGCGGCTGGTGACCTCGCCGAACTTCTTCGAGCCGTCGGAGTTGAACTCCAGGTTGACCACCCAGGCACCGGTGGAGAAGCCCTGGCTGTTGGCCTGGAGACCGGCCGTGGCGTCGCTGATGTCGGAGCCGGGGACCTCGACCGGGCCGAGGATGTACTTGTACAGGCCGTCCTGGTCACAGGTGACCAGCGGCTTGTCCGCGGCGACCGCGTTGCTCTGGATCTTCGCCGGGTCCGAGCAGGTCTCCGCCGTGTACTGCGCGTAGAGCTCCTCGGTGATCTGCGAAAGATCCGACGCTGTGCCGGTGCTCGCGTCGGTGGTGGCGGTGGTGTCGTCACTGCTCGCCGTCGCCGAGGAGGTGGCGGACGGGTCGGCGGACGCCGCCGCGGACGACTCGGCCGTGGACGCGGCGCTCGGCGAGGAGGTGGCCTCGTCGGTCGGCGTGGCGTCGGCCCGCAGGGCCTTCGGCACCACTCGCTTGTTCTCGTCCGCGTCGTCGGAGGAGTCGCCCTGCTCGGCCTTCTCGGTGGCCTTGGCCGACGCCTTGGCGCTCGTGGACGCCTTCGGGGTGGCGTCGGCGCTGCTGGTGGTCGACGGCGTGGGGGTGGCTGTCGAGGTGGCGGTGGTGGTCACCGCCTCGGACACCAGAACGGGGCGGAAGTTCATCTGCGCCGACTGCTTGACCAGGTTGAGCGTGGCCTCGTCGGGATCGCCGGGCAGCGAGACGACGATGTTCTTGCCGCTCTGCGTGGTGATCTCGGCCTCGGAGACACCGGAACCGTTGACCCGCTGGCGGATCACGTTCACGGCCTCGTCCAGCTGTTCGCTGGTCGGAGTCACGTTCTCGCCGTTCAGGGGCGTCGGCTCGAGGATGATCTCGGTGCCGCCCTCGAGGTCGAGTGCGAGCGCCGGGGTCCAGCCGCCGTTCGACGTCACCGTGCGGATGCCGACCACGGCGTACACGACGGCGAGGATCGCGACCAAGAACAGCAGTGCCCGACCTGGTCGGGAGGCGTTGCTGGATCGTGCCACGGTAGAGGGTCTCTTCTCGTTCTCGAGACGGCTGGCGCCGTCGCAGTCTGGGCCGGATTACCGGCCGTCGGGTCCGGTGCCGCCGTCGGTGGCGTCGGAGTTCGGGGGTGCGGCGTATCCGGCCTCGGACCGGATGTCCTCACTGGCGGTACTTTCGGAGCTGGCGGTACTTTCGGAGCTCGCGGTGCCGTCGGGCTCGCCGGGGGTGGAGACGACCTGCCCGATGGCCCGCTTGTTCCACCGGGTGTGCACGCCGGGCGCGATCTCCAGGATCACAGCCTCTTCTTCCACCGCGACGACCTCGGCGTACAGCCCCGCGGTGGTCATGATCTGCGTGCCGGGCCGGACCGAGTCCTGCGTCGCCATCAGTTCACGCTGCTGCTTGCGGCCCCGGCTCACCATCAGCCAGAGCAGGACCAGCGGAACCGCCAGAATGATCAGTTCCACGTCGTCACCCACTCCGTCGAAGAAGTCGTCCTCATCGTCCCAACCTCATGTCCGCCGCTGCCCGGGCCTTCCGAGGTCCTAGTCGGCCGGCGCGGCCGTCAGGTTGCCTTTCGGCACCAACCGACCATCATGCCCGACCTCGGCGCGCTCGTGAGCACGCATGCTCCCACAGCGAACTGGGTGCTCCGTTCACCTGACCTCTGAGCAGGACCGTTCTCCGCCGTCCACGGGCCGGGTGACCCATGGTGGACGACGGGAACCGCTCATCGACAGTTCGCCCGACATCTCTTGTCACAGCGCAGGTCCCGGTCTCACGTCTCCGGGTCGGGCAGCGGCTGCTGCACCGCGCCGGAGCGGCTGCTGAGCGTGCCGCCGCCGGCGCCGGCACCGGTCCAGGCAAACCCGGCCGGTGCGGTCAGACCCAGGTGTTCCCAGGTGGCGGGGGTGGCGATGCGCCCACGCGGAGTGCGGCCGAGCAGTCCCTCGCGCACCAGGAACGGCTCCGAGACGGTCTCGACCGTCTCCGGTTCCTCGCCCACCGCGACGGCCAGGGTGGAGAGACCGACCGGGCCGCCGGCGAAGCGGCGGCACAGCGCCTCCAGCACCGAGCGGTCGAGACGGTCGAGACCCCGTTCGTCCACGGCGTAAACCTCCAGAGCGGCCCGGGCGGCGACGATGTCGAGCACCCCGTCGCCCCGAACCTGCGCCCAGTCCCGCACACGGCGCAGAAGACGGTTGGCGATACGCGGTGTGCCACGCGAGCGCCCGGCGATCTCGGCCGCCGCCTCGGCGGTGAGCCGGACCCCCAGCAGCTCGGCGGAACGCCGCAGCACCTGCTCCAGCTCGGCCGGGGCGTAGAAGTCGAGGTGGCCGGTGAAGCCGAACCGGTCGCGCAGCGGGCCCGGCAGCATGCCCGCCCGGGTGGTGGCCCCGACCAGGGTGAAGGGCGGCAGGTCGAGCGGAATCGCCGTGGCGCCAGGCCCTTTGCCCACCACCACGTCGACCCGGAAGTCTTCCATCGCGACGTAGAGCATCTCCTCGGCGGGGCGCGCGACGCGGTGGATCTCGTCGACGAACAGCACCTCGCCCTCGCCGAGTGAGGAGAGCACCGCGGCCAGGTCGCCGGCGTGCTGGATGGCCGGGCCGCTGGTGACCCGCAGCGGGGCGTTCAGCTCGTGGGCCACGATCATCGCGAGCGTGGTCTTGCCCAGGCCGGGGGGCCCGGACAGCAGCAGGTGATCGGGAGTGGTGCCGCGGGCCTTGGCGGCGTCCAGCACCAGGCTGAGCTGTTCGCGCACCACCTGCTGGCCCACGAAATCGGCCAGCAGCTGCGGCCTCAGCGCCCCCTCGACCAGCCGGTCGTCCAGATTCGCGCCGGAGTTCAGCAGTTCCAGCGACTCGTCCGGGCCGCCGGGCACCTCACCGGCCAGGCCACCGGCCGGGCCGTCGATAGGGCCGCCGGTCAGGTCGTGGTCCGGGTCGCGGCCGGGCAGGCCCGTCATCCTGTGCGCCCGAGCTGACGCAGCGCGGCCCGCAGCACCTGGGCCATGTCGGGGGTGGCACCGGAGTCGTGCAGCGGCACCGCGGCGTCGGGCCCGCCGACCACCTTGTCGACCGCGTCGGAGGCGGCCTTGGCCGGCCAGCCCAGCCCGGTGAGCGCATCGAGCACCTGATCGCGCCATCCGCTCTCGGCAACGGGTTTCGCGGCGCCGGCCGCGGTGGCCCCGCCGCTGGGGGCGCCCAGCCGGTCGGTGAGCTCCAGCACGATGCGCTGCGCGCCTTTGCGACCGATGCCGGGCACCTTGGTCAGCGCGGTGAGGTCTTGGTTGGCGACGGCCTGGCGCAGCCCCTCGGGCGTGTGCACGGCGAGCATGGCCAGTGCCAGCCGCGGCCCGATGCCTGAGACCGTCTGGACGATCTCGAACACGTCCCGCTCGTCGGCCCCGGCGAAACCGAACAGGGTGAGCGAGTCTTCCCGCACCACCATGCTGGTGGCCAGCTCGGCCTCCTGCCCGGGCCGCAGCTCTGCCAGCGTGCCCGGCGTGGCCTGCACCAGCAGCCCGACACCGCCGACCTCGACCACCACCGAGTCCAGCCGGACGGCCGCCACCCGTCCCCGCACCGACGCGATCACCGCGACTCCTCGCCTCCGAACATCTGTACGAGAAGGCAATCTAGCCGGACCCACCGACAGAACCGGTCAGGAGACCGCACCGGCGCGCCTTTTCCGGTCGAACGCACCGTTTTGCGGATCGCCGGGTCGCCGCCCGGCACACCGACACCGCCCGCCGCCTCGACGCCGCCCGCCGCCTCGACCCCACTTGTTGCCTGAACGTCACTTGTTGCCTGAACGCCACTCGTTGCCTCAACGCGTTCGTTGCCTCAACGCTGGCGAGACTTCTTCCGCGACGCCTCGATCGCCGCCACCCACGCCTTCTGCGCCCGGGTGGCCCCACCAGCACCCGCCCCACCACCGGCACCCGCCCCACCACCCGAAACGGCCCCGCCCCCCGAAACGGCCCCGCCCGAGACCGTCCGCCCGGCCGGAGCTCCGCCACCGGCCGCGACACCGCCGCCCGAGAGCGCCGTCCCGTCCCGCCAGAGGTGACAGATCGCCAGGGCCAGGGCATCGGCGGCATCCGCCGGCCGGGGAGCCTCGGCGAGCTGGAGAATGCGCTGCACCATGGCGGTGACCTGGGCCTTGTCCGCACGGCCGGACCCGGTGACGGCGGCCTTCACCTCGCTCGGCGTGTGCAGCACCACCGGGATGCCGCGGCGGGCGGCGGCCAGCACGGTGACCCCCGCCGCCTGCGCGGTGCCCATCACCGTGGACAGGTTGTTCTGGCTGAAGACCCGCTCGACCGCGACCACGTCGGGACGCACCCGGTCCATCCAGCCCTCGACGCCGTCACTGATCCCGAGCAGGCGGGCTCCGAGGTCATGGCCGGCCGGGGTACGGATGACGTCGACCGCCACCATCCGGGCGCGACGCCCGGGCAGCCCGTCGACCACCCCCACGCCACATCTGGTCAGGCCGGGGTCGACACCGAGAACACGCATGAGAGCACGATCACAGCCCAAACCGGGCGGAGCCGGGAGCGACACCGACAACACATGTCACAACCGGCTCCGGCACGGAGAGAACTACTCGGCGTCGACGAGCGCCATGACCTCGTCGGAGACGTCGAAGTTGGCGTAGACGTTCTGCACGTCGTCGCTGTCTTCCAGGGCGTCGATCAGCTTGAAGATCTTGCGCGCGCCGTCCTCGTCGAGGGGGACGTTCATCGACGGCACGAACTGGGCCTCGGCCGAGTCGTAGTCGATGGAGGCGTCGACCAGCGCGGTGCGCACGGCCACCAGGTCGGTGGCCTCGCTCAGCACCTCGAACACCTCGCCCTGGTCGTTGACCTCCTCGGCCCCGGCCTCGAGCACGGCCTCGAGCACCGTGTCCTCGGTCAGGCCGTCGGTCTTCGGCACCACCACGACGCCCTTGCGGTTGAACAGGTACGCCACGCTGCCCGGGTCGGCCATCGCGCCGTTGTTGCGGGTCATCGCGGTGCGGACCTCCATGGCGGCCCGGTTGCGGTTGTCCGACAGGCACTCGATCAGCAGCGCGACACCGTTGGGGCCGTAGCCCTCGTACATGATCGTCTGGTAGTCGGCCCCGCCGCCCTCGGCGCCGGAACCACGCTTGACCGCGTTGTCGATGTTGTTGTTCGGCACCGACGACTTCTTCGCCTTCTGGATGGCGTCGTACAGCGTCGGGTTGCCGGCCGGGTCACCGCCGCCCGTGCGGGCCGCGACCTCGATGTTCTTGATCAGCTTGGCGAACATCTTGCCACGCTTGGCGTCGATGACGGCTTTCTTGTGCTTGGTGGTAGCCCACTTGGAGTGGCCGGACATCGGGTCGCCTCCCGTTTAGCAAAACAATTCAGAAACCAAAGCTCAGCGAGCAATCCTACTCATGCGCGGCCGGTCCCGGATGCACGCCCTCAGCGCACGGCCTCGGCCGCGTCCGGTCCGGGGCTCCTCGTCGTCCCCGATTCAGGTGTGAGCGACTCCGCCGCCAGCCCCGCCGCCGTGCGCTCGGCGCTGTCCCGGGCCCACTTTCCCGAGGTCGCGACACCGACGACGAGCGCCAGCAGCGCCGACCCGGCGACCACCCACCAGCCGGTGTGGGCCGCGGACAACCGCGAGGCCGCGTCCGGGTCCGCGCCGAGCGCCGCCGTGTAGACGGACCCGACCACGGCCACGCCGACGCAGGTGCCGACCTGCCGGCTGGTGGAGGCCACGGCGGCCGCCAGACCGGCCTGCGAGGGCGGCATCCCGGAGACCGCGGTGGCGGTGATCGGGGCGTTCAGGAAGCCGAATCCGATACCGAACAGGGCGTAGGACCCGAGCAGCAGCACCCGCGGCTGGCCGGGCTCCATGAAGGTCAGGGCCACGGTGCCGGCCACCATCCCGAGCCCGCCGATCACCAGGGACGGACGGGTGCCGTAGGCGCCGACCATGCGCCCGGAGATCGGGGCCAGCGCCATCACCACCAGGGCCATCGGCAGCAGGTGCAGGCCGGCCTGGAACGGCGTCAGGCCCAGGTCGTTCTGGAGGTAGAGGGTGTTCACGAACAGGCACCCGGCGAACGCGGCGAACGCCGTGAGCGCGATCAGCGTGGCCCCGGAGAACGTCGCGCTGCGGAAGAAGCGCACGTCGAGAAGTGGCTCGGGGCGGCGCTTCTCGTAGGCCACCAGGCCCACCGCGGCGATCACCGCGACGGCCAGCAGCCCGATCACCAGCGGCGAGTCCCAGCCCAGGTGAGGCACCTCGATCACCGCGTAGATCAGCGACGCCAGGACGACGATCACCAGCAACTGACCGACCGGGTCGATCCGGCGGGCCCGCCCGGCCTTGGACTCCGGCACGAACAGCGCGGTCAGCACGAGGGCGAGCAGGCCGATCGGCACGTTGATGACGAAGATCCAGCGCCAGCCCACGGTGTCGACCAGGAAGCCGCCGAGGATCGGCCCGACGGCGATGCTGACGCCGACCACGGCGCTCCAGATCCCGATCGCCCGGGCCCGCTCCTGCCGGTCGGGGAAGGTGTTCGTGACGATCGACAGCGCCACCGGGTTCATCATCGAGGCGCCGGCACCCTGGACCATCCGGAACACGATCAGCCAGCCCAGGTCGGGGGCCAGGCTGCACAGCGCGGAGCCGAGCACGAAGATCGTCAGGCCGGTCTGGAAGGTGCGCCGCCGGCCGATCCGGTCGCCGGTCGAGCCGGAGAGCATGAGCAGACTGGCCAGCACCAGCGTGTAGGAGTCCAGCGCCCATTGCAGCCCGGACACCGACGAGCCCAGGTCTTCCTGGAGCGACGGCAGGGCCACGTTCAGGACCGTGGTCTCCAGCCCGACGATCAATATGCTCATGCAGCAGATCGCCAGCACCAGGTAGCGGCGGGAAGTACTCAGCTCGGGCATCGGGACTCTCGTTCGTGAAGCAACCGCAGGTCGTTACCTAGGCTAACCAACCAGCCGGCGAAGCGAACTGTTCCCCCGGCCCGAGAACCAGGTCTCCCGGGCACGACTCAGCGGTTCGCGCGGGTCTTCTCCACGTGGTCCCCGACCATCGCGGCGAACAGCCGGTGCACCCGGTGGTCGCCGGTGATCTCCGGGTGGAACGAGGTGGCCAGCAGGTTTCCCTGGCGGACGGCGACCGGGTGCCCCTCCGGCGACCGCGCGAGCACCTCCGCACCGGCCCCGACCTCCTCCACCCAGGGCGCCCGGATGAAGACGGCGTGCACCGGACCGCCCTCCACCCCGGCGACGTCCAGGTCGGCCTCGAACGAGTCCACCTGCCGCCCGAAGGCGTTGCGCCGCACCGTGACGTCCAGACCGCCGAGGGTCTGCTGGCCCGGCGCCGCGTCGACCAGCCGGTCGGCGAGCAGGATCATCCCGGCGCACGAACCGTAGGCGGGAAGACCGGCGTCCAGAAGCCGTTTCAGCGGATCACGCAGCTCGAAGACGCGGGTGAGCTTGTCGATCGTGGTCGACTCGCCCCCGGGGATCACGATGCCGGACAGGCCCTCCAGCTCGGCCGGGCGGCGGACCGCACGAGCCTCCACGCCGCAGGCCGCGAGGGCGGCCAGGTGCTCGCGGAAGTCACCCTGGACCGCGAGCACCCCGACCACGGGAGGAGTGGTCACCAGCCGCGCTCGGCGAGCCGGTGCGGCTGCGGGATCTCGTCGACGGTGATGCCGACCATCGCCTCGCCCAGCCCACGCGACACCTTGGCGATGACGTCCGGGTCGTCGTGGAAGGTCGTGGCCTTGACGATGGCCTCGGCCCGGGCCACCGGGTTGCCGGACTTGAAGATGCCGGAGCCGACGAACACGCCGTCGGCACCCAGCTGCATCATCATCGCGGCGTCGGACGGGGTGGCGATGCCACCGGCCGTGAACAGCACCACCGGGAGCCTGCCGGTGGAGGCGATCTCGCGGACCAGCTCCAGCGGGGCCTGGAGCTCCTTGGCCGCCACGTACAGCTCGTCGTCGTTCAGGCCGTGCAGGCGGCGCATCTCGGCGCTGATCGTGCGCATGTGGGTGGTGGCGTTGGACACGTCACCGGTGCCGGCCTCGCCCTTGGAGCGGATCATCGCCGCGCCCTCGGCGATCCGGCGCAGGGCCTCGCCCAGGTTGGTGGCGCCGCAGACGAAGGGCACCGTGAACTTCCACTTGTCGATGTGGTTGGCGTAGTCGGCCGGGGTGAGCACCTCGGACTCGTCGATGTAGTCCACGCCGAGCGACTGGAGCACCCGGGCCTCGACGAAGTGGCCGATGCGGGCCTTGGCCATCACCGGGATCGAGACGGCGGCCTGGATGCCGTCGATCATGTCCGGGTCGCTCATCCGGACCACGCCGCCCTGGGCGCGGATGTCGGCGGGCACCCGCTCCAGCGCCATCACGGCCACAGCCCCGGCGTCCTCGGCGATGCGGGCCTGGTCGGGCGTGACCACGTCCATGATCACCCCGCCCTTGAGCATCTCGGCCATGCCTCGTTTGACGAGGCCGGTTCCGGTAACAGGGGTGTCGGGCACGGGGTACCTCACACTGGCTTGAGCTGGCGGGACCGGGACCATCCGGATTCACGCACATGCTAAGCCTACGAACCGGGCTGCCAGGAGAGGGCTTCGGGCTGGCTGTCGTCGATCTCCACCATCTGCGGCATCTGCGCCGTGCCGGCCAGCTTCGCCCAGCGCACCACCCGTTTGCGGCGCATCCGCTGGGCGTGCGACACCGCGTCGTTGTGGAACCGGCGGGCCAGCTGCACCCGCTCCCCCGCCAGCACCAGTTCGTCGAGCAGCTCACCGGACGCCGGGTCGGCACGCAGCTTCTTCACCTTCGCCGCGTCGTCGAACGTCTGGTGCAGGGCACGGGCGAGGAGGTTCTCGCCGGCCTCACTGACCGGGGCGTCGGGAGCGCGGACCATCCGGGTGGCGGCCAGCCGCAGCTGCTCACCGGCCGGCGGGGCGACCAGCCGGCTGACCTCCAGCGCCACCGCAGCCCGACGGGCGAGCCGGGTCTCCAGCGCCGCGCGCGAGGTCTCCACCCGGTGGTGCAGCCGGTCCAGCCGGGCGGCCAGGTACGACAGGTACCAGCCGACCACCAGCAGAACCAGAAAACTGAGGACGACGATCCCCCACGCGCCGTCCAGCCATCCGACCGCCGTGTGCATCAGCCCGCCTTGGGACGCCAGCGGGCCAGCAGCCCCAGCCGTGGGTCCTCGCCCACCTTGTCCGCCCCGATCGTCACCGTCTCGTACACGTCGAGGATCTGCGCGGCCACCCGCGACCAGTCGTAGCGGCGCACCGCCACCGACGCCCGCGCGGCCCGTTCCCGCGCCGCGGCCGGGTCGTCGAGCGCCGCGACCACGCCGGCCGCCAGCGACGCCGGGTCGCTGGCGCGGGTGAGCAGGCCGAGCGCACCGTCGTCCAGCACCCGGCGGAACGCGCCCAGGTCGCTGGCGATCACCGGGGCGCCCGCGCTCATCGCCTCGACCAGCACGATGCCGAAGCTCTCGCCACCGGTCTGCGGGGCGATGTACGCGTCCACCGAGCGCAGCAGCGACGCCTTGGCGTCGTCGTCGAGGGCACCGAGGAACTCGATCGCGTCCCGCGCCGCCGGATCGTCCGCGAGCGCACCCAGGGCCTCGACGGCGTCCCCCCGCCCGAGAACGAGAAGGCGCGCCCCGGGATGGGTTCTCAGCACGGCGGGGAGCGCGGCCGTGAGGATCTGGAGGCCCTTGCGCGGCTCGTCGAGCCGGCCGAGGAAGGCCAGCGTCGGGCGGGACGGCGTGCCCTGCCACTCCGGACGGGGACCGGCCCCGGCGAAGCGGTCCACGAACACCCCGTTCGGGATGACCACCGCGTCACCGCCCAGATGGTCGACGACGGTTCGCCGGGCGTCTTCCGACACCGCGATCCGGGCCGACAGCTTCTCGAACCCGGGCCGCAGCATCGGGTAGGCCATCTGCATCGCCCGCGAGCGCGGGTTCGAGGTGTGGAAGGTGGCGACGATCGGGCCGGTGGCCGCCCACATCGCGAGCATCGACAGCGACGGACTGGACGGCTCGTGCACGTGCAGCACGTCGAACTCGTTCTCGGCCAGCCAGCGCTTGACCCGCGACGAGGCGACCGGGCCGAAGCTGATCCGGGCCACCGAGCCGTTGTAGGGCAACGGCACCGCGCGCCCGGCCGACTCGATGTACGACGGCAGCGGCGTCTCCTCGTCGGAGGGCGCGAGAACGCTGACGTGGTGGCCCTGGCCGAGCAGGTGCTCGGCGACGTCGCGGATGTGGAACTGCACGCCGCCGGGCACGTGGAACGAGTACGGCGAGACCATGCCGATCTTCATCGGCGGGTCCGGGCCGGGTCGAGGTCGGCGTCGAAAACCACCTGGAGCATGTGCCAGTCCTCCGGGTGCTCGCGGATGCCGGCGGAGAGCGCGTCGGCGCAGCCCTGCATCATCACGGCGATCTTCTCGGCGTTGCTGCCCTGCGTGGGGACCGGCACGGGCTCGTGGATCTGGAGCACCAGGCCGTGTCCGCCGCCGGGCAGCCGCTCGTAGTAGGTGTTCACCGGCATCAGCGGGGCCTTGGCGGCGATCGCGATGGCGGCCGGGCCGGGGGCCATCCGGGAGGGCTCACCGAGGAACGTGACCGGTACGCCGTTGCCGCTCAGGTCGCGGTCGGCCAGCAGCGGCACGAACGCCCCGGCCCGCACCTTGCGGATCAGCTTTCCCATCAGGCCGGGCTCGCCGAGCGGGAAGATCTCGATGCCGATGCTGCGCCGGTAGTCGAGGAACTCCTGGTAGACGGCCTCCGGCTTGAGCCGCTCGGCGACCGTGGTGACCTTGGTCAGGTGCACGCCCGCCCAGGCACCGGCGTGGTCCCAGTTGCCCTGGTGGGCCAGGGCCGCCACCACCCCGCCCGCGGCGAAGATCCGTTCCAGCCGCTCCGGGTCGTCGACCCGGCAGGTGCGGGCCAGCCGGTCGGCGTCCCACCCCGGCAGCAGGAACGCGTCGCACCAGTAGCGCAGGTAGGACCGCATGCCCTCGCGGGAAAGAGCGCGCGGGTTCTCGGGATTCACCCGGGCGAGGTTCTGCTCCAGACGCCGCACGCCGGGCCCCCGGCGCCACCAGACCCAGTCCGCGGCGAGCGTGAACAGGGCGTAGGCCAGGCGCTCGGGCAGCAGCCGGACGACCCGCCAGGCGAGCAGGTAGACCGTGGTGATGAACCGGTCACGCATCGCCGGAGGCGCCGGTCGCCAGGGCTTCCCGGTCGGCCGCGATGCGGGCCAGGGCCTGTCGGCGCACCATCAGGATGCGCTGGAACACGGTGATGACACTGGCCACGGCGAGCACGGCGAGCACGCCCATCAGCAGGTAGTGGGACACCCCGAGGCCGACGAAGCCGGTGGCGACCAGGGTGGCCACGAGCCGCTCGGACCGCTCGGCGATGCCGACGTTGGCCTGCATGCCCAGCCCCTCGGCCCGGGCCCGGGCGTACGACACCAGGTAGCCGAGCACCAGGCAGGCCAGCGCCAGCGTGGCCATCACCTGGTCGTCGCCCTGACCGGCGTAGTAGAGCACCAGGCCGCCGAACACGGCGCCGTCGCCGATGCGGTCGAGCGTGGAGTCGAGGTAGGCGCCCCAGACCGACGATCGGCCCGACATGCGGGCCATGGTGCCGTCGATCAGGTCCGAGAAGACGAAGGCCGTGACCACCATCACACCCCAGAAGAGCTCGCCGCGAGGGAAGAAGGCGAGCGCGCCGACGCATACGCCGACCGTGCCGACCAGGGTGACCACGTCGGGGCTGACACCCCAGCTCAGGAGCAGCCTGGCGACCGGTGTGAAGATGCGCGTGAAGAGGGCGCGCGCGAATCGGTTGAGCATGGTGAGCTCACTCTACCGACGCGCGGGAGCACTCCTGACCGCTGAGGTAACAGCTTGGGTAACAGCTCAGGAGAGCCAGGCGTCCGCGAGCTTCTTGCGGGTGTCGGACAGCAGCTCGGGCAGGGCCTTGGTGCGGCCGACCACGGGCAGGAAGTTCGCGTCGCCGCCCCACCGGGGAACCACGTGCTGGTGCAGGTGGGCGGCGATGCCCGCGCCGGCCACCGCGCCCTGGTTCATGCCCAGGTTGAAACCGTGCGGCGCGGAGACCGCGCGGGTGACCGTCATCGCGCGCTGGGTCAGCGTGGCCACCTCGACCGTCTCCTCCGGGGTGAGGTCGGTGTAGTCGGCGACGTGCCGGTACGGACACACCAGCACGTGACCGGGGTTGTAGGGGAACAGATTGAGGACGACGAAGGCGTGCTCACCCCGGGCGACGATCAGGCTCTCCTCGTCGGGCACCCGTGGCGCCCGGCAGAACGGGCAGTCCTCACCCGGCGCCGAGGTCTTCGGTTTCTCCTCACCGCTGATGTAGACCATGCGGTGCGGCGTCCAGAGCCGCTCGAAACCGTCCGGCCCACCGCTGAGCGCGTCCGCCGACTCGTACCCATCCGTCACCCGCGGGAGTCTAGTGGTGCGCCATGGAGCGGGAAGTGGTCACAGGTCCCGCACAGCCGTGGCTACGCTGGGCCGGTGGACGGCACAGACACGACATCCCTGGACGAACCGGCCGGGGACCAGGTCCTGCGCCTGGGCCGTCCGGCCAGGGCCACGCTGACCACCGCGCTGCTGCTGGTGGCCGGCCTGTTCCTGGCCGGCACCTTCTACGGCTCCGACGACTGGTGGCCGTTCGGCCCGTGGCGGATGTACGCCACGTCGACGGCGCCCACCACCGCCATCGCCGTGCTGACCATCGAGGCCCGGCAGGCGGGCGACGACTCCCCGGGCGCCTGGCGCCCGGCCGACCTGGAGCCGCCGACGGTCGGGCTGAACCGGGCCGAGATCGAGGGCCGGATGCCGGCGATCCTGGCCGACCCCTCGATGCTGGCCACGCTGATCGAGAGCCACTCCCGGCTGCGGCCCGACGATCCGGCCTGGACGGCGATCCGGATCCGGCGCGAGGAGCGGCTGATCGAGAACGGCCGGCAGACCGGCGAGACCCGCACCAGCATCGTGGCGCAGTGGCCCACCGGCTCCGGGGACGCCTCGTGAGCTGGCTGTTCCGGCCCGTTCCGCTGGCCCGGGTGGCGCTGTTCCGGCGTGCCGTCTACGCGTTCGTGATCGTCGACGTGCTGTTCATGCACACGTCCGGGCACCACCACGGCTGGGCCGACCCGGTCTGGTACCGGCCGCTGGAGATGGGCCGGCTGCTGAACCTGCCGGCCGCGTCCGTGGCCCTGGTCGAAGTGCTGCGCTGGGGAACAGTTCTCGGCGCGGCGCTGGCGCTGACCGGACGCCTGCCCCGGCTGTCCGGGGCGGTCGTGGCGGCGGGCTGGATCTGGTACCAGTACGTGGCCTTCTCGTACGGCAAGGTGGACCACGACCGCGGCGACTTCGTGATCGCCCTGCTGGTGCTGCCGCTGATCGGGTCGGCCGCACTGGGCGACCGGCGCCGCAGTGAGCTGGCCGGCTTCGTGCTGCGGGTGGTCCAGCTCGTCGCGATCGCCACGTACTTTCTCTCGGCGTTCGCGAAAGTCCGCTTCGGCGGCTGGGACTGGGTGAACTCGGCGACCTTCGTGCGGGCCGTGGTGCGCCGCCACAACTGGCTCAGCGAGCATCTGCTCCACATCCCGTGGAGCCTGCACGCCTTCCAGTGGGTGCTGTTCACCCTGGAGATCACCGCACCGGTGATCTTTCTGGTGGCGGAGCACTGGCGGCGCCGGATGGTCTACGGCTGGTACCTGTTCCACGCCGCCACGCTCGCCGTGGTCGGGATCGGTTTCTGGCCGCACCTGGTGATGATGCTGGCGTTCCTGCCGTTGGAGGAGTACCGCCTCCCCCGGCAGGCCCGCTCGCCCGTCAGCCCTTCGCGCCCATCGACTCCAGCAGTGACCTGACCTTCGCGGCGAACAGCTGGTCCTTGGCCATCGCCGTGGCCACGGCGTGCTGCACCCGGTCACGGGCCCAGCCCGAGGGCCCGCGCGGGGTGCGCGACTCGGCGTCGAAGTCGGCCAGGTAGGTGGTGCCCGCCAGTTTTCCCTCGACGAGGTCGTGCAGCTTGTCGTAGGAACCGTCGTGCACGCCCCGCGAACCCAGGATACCGACGACCACATTCGCACCCAGCACTGAAGCCTCCTCGCTCCGTGGACCACTTCCCCCTCATCTGGGGGTAGGGGACGACCGTAGTCAAGACATGACACGCGGTGATGCGCCGAGCGGGCGGGTCAGCCCACCGAGCCCGGTTCGGGCATCAGCCGCCGCGACTCGGGACGGCGCACCCAGGCCGAGAGTTTGCGGTACATCTCGGTGACCGGGAGCCCCGGGGACCGGTCCGCACGCACGATCGCGTAGCCGCCACCCTCGTGGTCGGCGCGGTAGCTGAGACCGGGATGCACCAGCTCCGGCCCGAACCGCTCGACCGCCTGCCGGGCCCGGCGGGCCAGATCCACGTCGGCGCGGCCGCCGTCGGGCTGCGGGCAGAGCACCTCGGCCAAGGCCCGGGCCAGCCGCCCGGCCCGGGCGGCGAGCCGGTCGGCCAGCTCCACGTCGTGGGTGAGCAGGTAGGCGGCCGGGGCACCGGGGCCGAACAGCAGGGTCAGGCCGGGCATGGCGGCGCTCTCGATGCGCACCGACGACAGCTCGAAAACGCTCTCGTGCGGCCGGGGTTCACCGGCCGCGAGCATGGCCGCGACCGCCCGGTCGCGACGCAGCACGTCGTCGGGCGCTGCCATCAGCTCGGTCACCGCCCACAGCGCGGGTGGCGCGGTGGCGACCCGCTCCAGGTCGATCCGGGTCTCCATGGCGAAGCTGAAATCGCTGCGCCGGAAAGTGAAGTCGCCGATCCGGACCTCACGGTTCCCGCGAAGATCGACATCCGTTCCCGCACCGAGCACCACTGGCGGCCTCCTGCCCGTCGAACTGCCCCGTCGAAACACATCCCTGCCACCATCAGGCGGCCGGGAACCGTTGCGGGTCAAGATCGATGCAGCGTCACTGCCATGAGTGCGTGCGACTGCCGTTCAGTGCCGGGACCTGGTGGGTGCAGGTTCGCGACGGGGTCGGTGGGACTCAGGATGCCTTGTGGGGCGGTGTGGCCTGGGGCATCACGCAGGCCGCGGTGCCGCCGGGCAGTCGGTGCCGGTTGCGCGCCACCCAGCGGTAGAGCAGACCCGACACCTGCCGCAGGCCGGGCAGTTCGATCAGCCGGCCGGCCGGGCGGGCCCAGAGCCGGGAGGCCCGCAGCAGCCGGGCCACGGCCAGCTCGGCGGCGTACACGGTGCCGTCGGCGTCGACGTACTGCAACGCCTCGGTGCACGCCTCGGCGGTGAGCCCGTAGGCGCTCAGGTCGAGACGCTGCCAGGGCTCGACCGCGGCCGGGGGCCGCAGGTAACCGGTGACCACCCCGGCGAGCCGGGTGCAGATGCCGCAGTCGCCGTCGAACACCAGGACCGGCGAGGGCGCGTGCGGGGATGATGACGGCATGGTGGAATTTTACTCCTCGGCCCCGGGTGTCGACCCGGCGCGGGAGCCCGAGGAGGTCGGGGCCGCGTTCGCCGCCCCGGCGACGGAGGCCGCCGCGCAGGCCGTGGTGGACCGGCTCGGCCGGGTGGACTGGTCACCGCCCTGGACCGGGGACCGGCACCGGGCCCACGTCCTGCTGTTCCGGGAGTACCTGCGGCGCTCGGCGATCTGGTACGACTTCCTGGAGCCGGCACCGCCCGGGCCACCGGCGTTCCGGCCCTGGCTGTTCGCCGACCTGGCCGTGCTGGTGGCGCCGGAGGTGCGGGCGCCCGCGGCGGCGGTCGAGCGGCTGCGGGCGGAGTGGGGCGACCGCTGGACCGGCGGAAGCCGGAAGGCCGCGTTCCAGGCCGTGCAGTGGGCCGCGCTGATCGCCTCCCACCACCCGGCCCACCGCGAGCTGGCCGCCCGCGACGACCTCCCGCCCGACCCCTACGAGCCGGTGCTGCGGTTCCTGGAACGCGGTGGCGAGGGCTTCGGCCTGCCCGTGAACGGGTGGGTCGATCTGGGCTCCGGCAGTTCGGTGCGCACCGGGCCGATCTCCGAGAACCTGCTGCGGGAGCCGCTTCTCGATCTCAGCGACGGCAATCTGGACCGGCTGGAACGATGAGGGACGACGCCGGGTGGGGCCCACCCGGCGTCGTCCCTCATTGACGCGTCAGACCTGCGCGCGGGTGCGGATCGCCTCGGTGATCCGCTCGATCGCCTGATCGATCGGCACCCCGTTGTCTTGCGAGCCGTCGCGGAACCGGAACGACACCGCGCCCTTGGCCACGTCGTCGTCACCCACGATCAGCATGAAGGGCACCTTCTGCTTGGTGTGGGTGCGGATCTTCTTGGGCATGCGGTCGTCCGAGTCGTCGACCTCCACCCGCACGCCGGCCGCGCGCAGCTTCTGCGCGACGTCGTTCAGGTAGGGCACGTGGTCGTCGGTGACCGGGATGCCGACGGCCTGGACCGGGGCGAGCCACGGAGGGAAAGCGCCGGCGTAGTGCTCGACCAGTACCCCGAAGAACCGCTCCAGCGAACCGAACTTGGCCGAGTGGATCATCACCGGCTGCTGCCGGGTGCCGTCGGCGGCGGCGAACTCCAGGCCGAACCCCTTGGGCTGGTTGAAGTCGTACTGGATGGTCGACATCTGCCAGGTGCGGCCGATCGCGTCCTTCGCCTGCACCGAGATCTTCGGGCCGTAGAACGCGGCGCCACCGGGGTCGGGCACCAGCTCGGCGCCGGACTCCTCAGCCACCTGCCGCAGCACCTCGGTGGCCTTCTCCCAGTCCTCGTCCGAGCCGACGAACTTGTCTTTCTTGGCCGGGTCGTCGGAGCGGGTGGAGAGCTCGAGATAGTAGTCGCTGAGACCGAAGTCGCTCAGCAGGCCGGTGACGAACCTCAGCAGGTGCCGGATCTCGTCGGGGGCCTGCTCGGGGGTGACGTAGCTGTGCGAGTCGTCCTGGGTCAGACCACGCACCCGGGTGAGACCGTGCACCACGCCGGACTTCTCGTAGCGGTAGACCGAGCCGAACTCGAACAGGCGCAGCGGCAGCTCACGGTAGGAACGCCCGCGCGACCTGAAGATCAGGTTGTGCATCGGGCAGTTCATCGCCTTGAGGTAGTACTCGCTGTTCTCCAGCTGCATCGGCGGGAACATGGTGTCCGCGTAGTAGGGCAGGTGACCGGAGGTCTCGAACAGCTGGCCCTTGCTGATGTGCGGGGTGCCGACGTAGGAGAAGCCCTCCTCGATGTGGCGCTGCCGCACGTAGTCTTCCATCACCCGCTTGATCACGCCGCCCTTGGGGTGGAAAACCACCAGGCCGGAACCGATCTCGTCGGGGAAGCTGAACAGGTCGAGCTCGGTACCGAGCTTGCGGTGGTCGCGGCGCTCGGCCTCGGCCAGCCGTTCCAGATAGGCCTTCAGCTCGTCCTTGGTGGCCCACGCGGTGCCGTAGATGCGCTGGAGCTGCGGGTTCTTCTCGCTGCCCCGCCAGTACGCGGCGGCGCTGCGCATCAGCTGGAACCCGTTGCCGATCAGCCGGGTGGTCGGCACGTGCGGGCCGCGGCACAGGTCTTTCCAGGCCACCTCGCCCTTGCGGTTGAGGTTGTCGTAGATGGTCAGCTCGCCGCCGCCCACCTCGACGTCGGCGCCCTCGGCGTCGCCGGCCCCACCCTTGAGACCGATCAGCTCCAGCTTGTACGGCTCGTCGGCCAGCTCGGCGCGGGCCTCCTCGTCGGTGACCACGCGGCGCCGGAAGGTCTGGCCCTCCTTGATCAGGCGCTGCATGGTCTTGTCGAGAGCCTTCAGATCCTCGGGGGTGAAGGGGGTCTCGACGTCGAAGTCGTAGTAGAAGCCGTCGCGGATCGGCGGGCCGATACCGAGCTTCGCGTCTTTGAAGGTGGCCTGCACGGCCTGCGCGAGCACGTGGGCGGTGGAGTGCCGCAGCACCGCCAGGCCCTCCGGGTCGGCGGCGGTGACGGGCTCGACCTCGTCACCCGCGGAGAGCTCGTGGGTGAGGTCGCGCAGCTCGCCGTTGACGCGGGCCACGAGCACGGCGCGGTCGTCGGCGAACAGGTCCGCGGCCGTGGTCGCCGCGGGGACTTCCCGCGGCGAACCGGATACGGACACGGTGACCTGGGCTGACACGGTGACTCCTCGATAGTCGGTGAACACCCGGACGGGGTGCGTGCCGATGCTACCGAGCGCTCCGGCCCTCGCGCCCGCGGGTTTCGGCCCTGCCCCCTCAGGGTGGGACAGGCGTGTGCCGATAACGCGTCCGTGGCAGGAGCAGAGACCGCTGAGTACACCGAGGTCAGGTTCGCGGACGCGGACCGCGAGGAGCAGGCCCGGCTGGGGGCCGTGCACGCCCTGCGGCTGCTGGAGCAGCCGGTGACCGAGAGCATCGACCGGGTGATCGAGATGGCCGCCGAGCTGTGTCACACCCCGTTCGCGACGATCAACATCGTGGACGAGGAGTGGCTGCACTCGATCGCCGCGACCAACGGCCCGCAGGGCCGGTTCCCGCGCGAGGACATCCCCTGCGACCTGGTGGTGCGCAGCGGTCAGGAGCTGGTGGTGCCGGACGCCACGTCCGTGCCGATGCTGGCGGCCAGCCCGGTGGTCGACGGCACGCTGGCCAGCGTCGGGTTCTACGCCTCGGTGCCGCTGCGGACGCTGTCCGGGCACGTGGTGGGCACGCTGTGCGCGTACGGCCAGGAGCCGCACGACTTCAGCGAGACCCAGCTGAAGATGCTCCGGCTGCTCGCGGACCACACCATCGGCATCTTCCAGATGGGCGACGCGGTGGAGCGGGCCCGGCAGGCCGCCGACCAGCTGTCGCAGCAGTCCCGGGTGCTGGTCACCGCGTTCCAGCACGCCACCGACGGCATCGCCGTGGTGGCGCTGGCCGGGCCCGAGTCCGGGCGGATCGTGCAGGCCAACCCGGCCGCGTGCACGCTCACGGGCCGTTCCACCCTGGTCGGGGCCAGTCTCGCCGAACTGCTCAGCGGGCCGTCACGACCGGAGACTCCGTTGAGGGACGACGCAGGGCCGCGCCCCGCGCCGCCCGGGCGCAAGCCCGACCGCCTGGTGCTGCTGGAGAAGCTGGACCGGCTGGTGTCCGAGCCGGCCGGCACCGTCGCCAACGACACCTTCGAGCACCTGACCCAGATGGCGGTGGGGACCGGCCACATCTACATCCAGCTGGTGATCACCCTGACCAGGGACGACGAGGGCGGGCCGGAACACGCCCTGGTGCAGATGCGCGACGTGACCGCCCAGCAGGCCCACGAGAAGTGGCTGAACCGGCAGACCCAGACCGACCCGCTGACCGGGCTGGGCAACCGGCTGGCGATGCGGGAGCGGCTGGGCGAGGAGATCTCGGCGTTACGGGTGAGCGAGGCCGGGCTCGGCGTGCTGATGATCGACCTGGACAACTTCCGGGCCGTCAACGAGCGGCTGGGCCGGCCCGCCGGTGACGACCTGCTCTGCCGGATGGCGACGTCGCTGGTCACCGCGCTGCCGGTGGAGGCGTTCGCGACCCGGCCGGACGGTGACAAGTTCGTGGTGATCACCGCTGCCCCCGGCGCCACCGAGGTGCAGGACCTGGCCGGACAGGTGTCGCAGGCCCTGGCCGAGACCTCCGCCTACTTCGGCGACCGGCTCGGGGTGCGGGTCGGGGCGAGCATCGGCACCACCTTCACCCGCAACCCGGCGACCGACCCGGACGAGCTGATCAAGGCCGCGGACTCGGCGATGTACGCGGAGAAGCGCCGCAACCGGCTGGCCCTGGCCGAGGCCCCGTCGGGGTTGCACGCGGTGCCCTCGCCGCGCGGCGAGGACGAGGCCCCGGTGCCGCCCCCCACCCCGGCCCCGCGGCACCAGCCGAGCGGGCCGGGTGAGAGCGCACATCCGGCGCGCAGCAAGCAGTCCTGAGGTCGGCTGGGCTTCCGGAGGCGGCCGGTTTCTCGGGCCGGACCGGCTTGTCAGGCCGGACCGGCTTCTCGGAGCGGCTTCTCGGAGCGGCTTCTCGGACTGGCCGGCGTCGTCCGGCCGGGGAGAAACTGTGCGGGCGAGGCTGCGCGGGCGAGGCTGTGCGGGCGAGGCTGCGCGGGCGAGGCTGCGCGGGCGAGGCTGCGCGGGCGGGCTGATCAGGTCAGCGCGGCCAGGCTGCCGGTGAACGCGCCGACGGCCAGCCGGGCGATGTGCGGGGGGCCGATCCGGTCACGGCGTTCCGGCGGCATCGAGAGCCACTGGGTGACGGCGGAGTCGACGTAGCCCAGGTAGGAACGCACGGCCAGCTCGACGACCGTGGGGTCGCCCGGCACCGTGACCCCGGTGGCCGAGAGGTCGGCCAGGAGCCGTTCGGTCAGGGCGGTGCGCAGTTCGCCGACGATGGCCATCGCCTCGGGCTGGGACTCGTCGGTGAAGCCGCGCAGCACCGACAGCACGCCCGCCGGATGCTCGCGCGCATAGCCGGCGTAGAGCTCGACGGTGGCCGCGAGCCGCTCCAGCGACGGTTCGCCCGGCACCGCGTCCAGTTTCTCGGCGATCCGGTCCACGGCGCCGCGCAGCACCTCCAGGTAGAGCTTCTGCTTGCTGCCGAAGTAGAAGACGACCAGCGGCGCGGACACCCCGGCCGCAGCGGCCAGGTCGGCCACCGAGACGGCCGCGTAGGGACGCCGGCCGAACTCCTCCCGGGCCACCGCGAGAATCGCCGCCCGCCGCTCGTCCGGGCCCATTCTGCGCTTCACGGGGAGTACGCTAACGTCTCACTATTGAACGCTTCTTCAATAAGGAGTCTTGGTGTCGGCCTGGTCGGATCACGTCATCTGGTGGCAGCTCCACCCGCTCAGCTTCACCGGCGCACCGGGGCAGTTGCCCGCTCCGCCCGGCCCGCCCGCGCACCGGCTGCCGAAACTGCGCGACTGGCTGGGATACCTGATCGAGCTGGGTGCGAACGGCCTGCTGCTGGGCCCGGTGTTCGAGAGCGGGACGCACGGCTACGACACGATCGACCACCTCCGCATCGACCCGAGGCTGGGCGACGAGGCGGACTGGGACGACCTGGTCGCGGCCTGCCGCGAGCGCGGCGTGAAGATCTTGCTGGACGGCGTGTTCAATCACGTGGGCCGCGACTTCCCGCAGTTCCGCGACGTTCTCGAGCACCGCGGCGCCTCGGAGTACGCGGACTGGTTCCACCTGGACCTGACCGCGACCGACGCCCCGGACGGGTTCGGTTACCGCGACTTCGAGGGGCACGGCGGGCTGGTCGCGCTGAACCACGACAACCCGGCGGTGCGCCGCTACACGGCCGGTGTGATGCGGCACTGGCTGGACCGGGGCGCGGACGGCTGGCGCCTCGACGCCGCCTACCAGGTGCCGCCGGCGTTCTGGGCCGAGGTCGTCGGCGAGGTGCGGGCCACGCACCCGGACGCCTGGTTCCTGGGTGAGGTGATCCACGGCGACTACCGGGAGGTGGTGCGGGAGGCCGGGCTGGACTCGGTGACCCAGTACGAGCTGTGGAAGTCGGTGTGGAGCAGCCTGAACGACGCCAACTTCTGGGAGCTGGACTGGACGCTGACCCGGCACAACGAGCTCACCTCCGGTTTCGTGCCGCAGACCTTCGTGGGCAATCACGACGTGACCCGGATCGCCAGCCGTCTCGACGACCCGCGTCACCTGGGTCACGCACTGGCCGTGCTGTTCACCGTCGCCGGTGTGCCGAGCGTGTACGCCGGTGACGAGCAGGCCTTCCGGGGCGTCAAGTACGAGCGGGTGGACGGCGACGCGGAGATCCGCCCGGCCTTTCCCGAGTCCCCTCACCAGCTGGCCGATTTCGGCCTGCCGGTGTACCGCCTGCACCAGGACCTGATCGGCCTGCGCCGGCGGCATCCCTGGCTGACCCGCTGCGTCACCCGCAAGGTCGAGCTGACCAACGAGACGTTCGCCTACGAGGCCGTGCCCCCGGAGGGTGAGCCCGGCCTGGCGGTGCTGCTCAACGTGTCGGACGAGCCGTGCGGGTTCGGCCTGGACCGGCCCGTCAAGTGGCTGCTGGGCAGTGCGCCGGACGGGTCGGGCACCGAGGTCGAGGGGCACGGCTGGGCGATCGTGGAGTTCCAGGCGTAGCTCTTCGCCCCCCGGTTTCTCACCTCAGACCACGGGCGCCCCGGCCTGAGGACCCTGCACCTGCCAGCCCTTCGGGTGCACCCCACCCGGCACCGGGGCGGCCGGGTCGTAGGGCGTGCGGGTGAACACGAACGTGCCGATGTCGAGGGCCACCACCCGGCCCTCGGCGTCGCGCACGGGCCGGAGCCGCTCCCCCTGGTGATAGCCCTCCAGACCGGTCCATTCGCCGTCTGCGTCGCGGCGGAACACGCCGGCCCGGGTCGCCGTGCCGGCCAGGCCGGTGGCGATCAGGTCGCCGGTGCCGGTCAGCCGCAGCCCGAGCCCGTTCGGGCCCCAGTACCAGGGGCCGGTCAGGGCGAGCGCCTCGTCGTCCGGCTGTTCGGCCGGGGTCCAGGTGGGGCCGAGGTACGGCTCGTGCTCCCGCATGATGTCGAGCAGGGCCATGGCCAGGCCGTTGGTCTCGCCGCCGTTGGTGGAGTTGGTCAGCACCACCGCACCGGTCTGCTGGGCCGGGTCGACGAACAGCCCCGAGACGAAGCCCGGCATCGACCCGCCGTGACCGAGCACCACCCCGCCCCCGCGCTCGTAGGTGAAGATGCCGAGCCCGTAACCGCGACGGCCCGCCGCCGCGTCGACGCCCGTCGCCTGCCCCATCTCCGACAGCGACGACGCCGAGAGCACCCCGCCGTCAACGCTGTTCAGCAGCAGGCCGGCGAACCGCCCGAGGTCGGCGACCGTGGACCAGAGCTGCCCGGCGGGCGCCATCGCACCGGCGTCTTCGGCGGGCTCGGGCAGCACCAGGTCGGCCCAGGGATGAACGGCCCAGCCGTCGGCCGCGTGCGGCCCGGCGAGGTACGAGGTGTGCCGCATCCCGAGCGGTTCCAGCAGTTCGCGGTGCAGCGCGTGAAACCAGGACCGGCCGCGCGTGCGGGCCACCAGCTCGCCCAGCACCGCGTAACCCAGGTTGGAGTAATGGAACCGGCGCCCGGCGGGGAACAGCACGTCGTCGGCCCGCAACCGGGCGGCGAGCTCGTCCCACCCGAGGCCGGCGACGCGCTCCCACCAGTCCGTGGGCGCCTCGGCCCGCAGCCCGGACTCGTGTGCCAGCAGCTGCCCGACGGTGCGGTCGCCGAACGGGAGGCCGGGCACGTGCTTCTCGATCGGGTCGTCGAGCGCGACCAGTCCCTCGTCGCGCAGCCGCAGCACCAGCACCGCGGTCATGGTCTTGGTGATCGAGCCGATCCGGTAGGGCGTGTGGACGCCCGGCTCGGCACCGCGCACCGTGCCTCGCGTGCCGCTCCAGACCAGCCGGCCGCCCCGGGTCACCCCGGCGACCAGACTCGGCAGACGGCTCTCGCGCTGCACCCGGGCCGTGGCGGCGAGCAGGTGGCGGGCGGTGCTGGGGGCGATTGACTCATCTGCGGGCATGGCCGCACTGTAGGCCGGGCCCACGCGCAGCCGCGAGGGCGCGGGCCACGCGCTTTCGTGCTCACTCCAGCGCCTACTCCAGCACCTAGAGGTGTCATCGGGGCAGGGCCGGGCGCACCATGAACGGAACGCAACCTCCAGACCGTCACACCGTCGTGCGTCTTCCGGAGGCAGTTGATGCATCAGCAGGATCTGGACCCGCTGGCCGGAAGTCTCGCCTGGTCGGCCTTGTTCGCGGCGCTGCCCCTGGTGGTGCTGTTCGTGTTGCTCGGGGTGTTCCGGGTGCGGGCCTGGCTGGCCGCCGTGACCGGGCTGGCGCTGGCGCTGCTGGTCGCCCTGCTGGTGTGGACGATGCCTGTGGACCAGGCCCTGCTGGCGGCCACGGAAGGGGCGGCGTTCGGCCTGTTCCCGGTGATGTGGATCGTGGTGAACGCGATCTGGGTGTATCAATTGACCCGCCGCTCGGGGCATTTCGACGTGCTCCAGCGCACCTTCTCGAACGTCAGCCCGGACCGCCGGGTGCAGGGTGTGATCATCGCGTTCTGCTTCGGCGCGCTGCTGGAGGCCCTGGCCGGGTTCGGCGCGCCGGTGGCGATCTGCTCGGTGATGCTGGTGGCGATCGGCCTGAGCCCGATCAAGGCCGCCACCACGGCGCTGGTGGCCAACACCGCGCCGGTGGCCTACGGCGCGGTGGCGACCCCGGTGATCACCCTGGCCCAGGTGTCGGGCCTGCCCCTGCGCGACGTCAGCGCGATGACCGGCCGGCAGGTGCCGTTCCTGGCGCTGATCGTGCCTTTTCTGCTGCTCTATCTGCTCGACGGGTGGCGGGGACTGCGGCAGGTGTGGCCGCTGGCCGCGGTGGTGGGCGCGAGCTTCGCCCTGGCCCAGTTCGCGGTGTCGAACTACGGGCCGGTCGAGCTCAGCGACATCGCGGCCGCACTGCTCGCGGCCGGGGCGGCGCTGCTGCTTCTGCGTGCCTGGCATCCGGACACCTCCGAGGACCCACGGGCGGGCGACGAAACCCCCACGGCCCGGCACGACGCCGAGAAGGCGATGGCCGGGCCGGCACCC